>NZ_JAVHYN010000002.1:0-500536 GCF_031119065.1 Cellulosimicrobium sp. XJ-DQ-B-000 | reverse complement strand
GGGTTGGGGGTGGGGCAGGTCAGGGGTGGGCGGCGCCGAGGTCGGCGAAGAGGTCGCTGTTGAGGCGGAAGGCGTGCTTGGCCTCGGCGACGGTCTCGTCGAGCTGCTCGGGGGTGAGGACCAGGGCGTCGAGGCGCTCGCGGTAGACGTCCTTGAACGGCTTGGACTTGGGGATCTCGACGAACGTGTAGAAGGCGAGGCCGTCGCCCGAGAGCCCGTAGTGGCGCTCGAGCATGCGCTTGATGATCTGCCCGCCCGAGAGGTCGCCGAGGTAGCGCGTGTAGGCGTGCGCGGCGTACGCGGGCAGCGACCCGCCGACCGTGCGCAGGCGGGCGACGTAGCGCTCGGTCGCGGGGTGGATCGTCACGCGCTCGGCCCAGTCGGCGCCCACGAGGAACGTGAGGTCCTTCTCGATCTCGGGGGTGCGCGTCAGCTCGTCGAACACGAGGCTCGCGCCCTGGGCGTCGTCGCGCATCGCGGCGCTCGCGTCCTCGAGCGCGCCGTAGACGGCCCACTGCTGGGCGGCGAGGTCGGCGTACGCGGCGACGTCGAGGCGCCCGGACATGAGCCGCTCGACGAACCCGGAGCCCTCGGCCTGCTCGTGCTCGGGGCGCGTGCCCTCGCGCAGCCGCTGCGACAGCGGGACGGACTCGTCGGCGCGGTGGAGGTCGTGGGTGAGGGCAGTCACGGGGTGGCTCCTGCGGGTGCGTCGGGGCGGGACAGCACGTCCTGACGCCGTGTCATGACGATGCGTCAGGAACTGTAACCCACGGAGGTGAGGCTTGCCTATCCTCTGTCCGTCATCCGGCCCCGCCGAGCGGGCAGGGCGTCAGCCCGCGAGCGCGGGCGAGGTCGCGTCGGCCCCCACGGCGCGCAGCACGAACGCCTCCGTCGCCTCGATCGCCTGCTCGCGCGCGGCCGGGTCGTCGGGCACGAGCCGCCCGGACAGGCACGCGTTGACGAGCTGGACGGTCGTGTCGATGTCCTGCGCGGGGAACTCGCCCGCCTCGATCCCCGACCGGACGATGCGGCGCAGGATCGCCTCGACGAGCTCGGCGTGCTCGCGCAGCCGCTGGCGCGTCGTGCGCGAGAGCACGGTGCGCAGGTCCGGCCCCGGGGCGAGGTGGAAGATGCGCTTGAGCTGCGCCTGCTGGCGGATGTACGTGCGCAGCTGCTCCACCGGGTCGTCCACGTGCTCCAGCGCGCGCTCCAGCGTCCCGACGTACTGCTCCGTCTCGTGGGTGATGAACCCGAGGAGCAGGGCCTCCTTGTCGGGGAAGTGGTTGTACACCGCGGTGCGGCCGACCCCGGCGGCGGCGGCGATGTCTGCGAGCGAGATGGCGTCGAAGCCCCGGTCCATCATGAGGGTCGAGAGCGCCGCGAAGAGCTTCTGCCGGGTCTGGGCGCGGTGCTCGTGGAGGGACCCTCCGATGATCTTGGGCATGCTGACATCATAGGCAGTCCGTGTCAGAACGCTAATCCCGGGCGACGGGCCCGCGGAGGGCGCTGCGCCGTCTGGCACACTGCCGCCATGGACACGACCGCGTCGCCCGAGGGCGTCCCCGCCGCCCCGGACCCGGAGTTCCCGCCCGTCCCCGCGGACACCAAGGACTGGACGTGGGTCATGGAGCGGCCGTGCCCCGAGTGCGGTTTCGTCGCAGGCGAGGTCACGCCCGACCGCGTGGGCGCCGCCGTGCGCGACGCCGTCCCGCGCTACGTCGCGGCCCTGGGCCGCCCCGACGCGCGGACCCGCCCCGACCCGACGACGTGGTCGGTGCTCGAGTACGCCGCGCACGTCCGCGACGTCTTCTCCGTGTTCGACGTGCGCGTGCAGTCCATGGTCGAGGGCGACGACCCGCAGTTCGCCAACTGGGACCAGGACGCGACGGCGGTCGCGGAGGACTACGCGCACCAGGACCCGGCCGTCGTCGCGCGCGAGCTCCGGATCGCGGGCGACCGCGTCGCGGGCCGCTTCGACGCGCTCGTCCCCGACCAGTGGGAGCGCCCCGGCCGGCGCTCGAACGGCTCGGTCTTCACCGTCCGGACGCTGGGGCAGTACTTCGTGCACGACGTCGTCCACCACCTCCACGACGTCGGCGCCTGACGCCCCGGGGTCCCGGTGAGCGGACCCACGCTCGTGACACCGTCGTAACACCGTCGCCTCCGGGGCGCTCTACGTTCCGGTCATGGACGCCCCCGTCGCCGGCCTGGTGCCGGACGCGCACGCCGGTGCGCACCTGCTCGCGACGCCCCGCTCGCGCGGCGCGGCCCGCACGCCCGTGGACGCGCTCGCGCGCGCCTGGTTCGCCGGTGCGGCCTGGACGACCCCGCCGGGCGGCGGGGGAGCAGCGCGCCCCATGGCCGGCGCGCGGTTCCGTGGCGTGGTGCCCGACGGCGTCGTCGCACCGGGCGAGCTGCGCCTCGCCGAGGGGGCGCGCGTCGTCGGGCCCTTCGCGCTCACGCCGCCGCAGACCCAGGCGCTCGGCCTCGCGGGCGGGGGCGCCGAGGCGTTCGCGCTGCACGTCGACCACCCCGACGCGCGGCTCGCGCCCGTCGCGCGGACCGGCGCCTGGACCGACACGTCGACCGGCACGTCGACCGGCTCGTTGACCGGCTCGGTGACCGACGACCGCGACGGGCTGGTGCGCGCGTTCCCGGCAGGCCTGCCGCAGGGGCTCGAGCTCCGCGTGCTGGGCTGGGCCGTCGCCGCGGCCCGGCGCGTCGGCGGCGCGGTCGTCGCGGACGGGCGGACCGTGCTCACGCCCGACCCGGCGTCGGGCGTCGACCTCACGCTCTACAGCGCCCACGTGCTCGGGCCCGACGACGCGCTCGGCGTCCTGCGCACGACGGTCCCCGGCGCGGGGGTCGTCGCGGTGCGGCCCGGCGCGGACGGCCTCGCGGAGTACGTGCTGTCGGGCGAGACCCCGTACGACGGCGCGGTGCGGCTCGAGGCCCGACGCGTCGCGCGGGTCCCGCTCGCGCTCGACGGCCTCGACTGGCGCGAGCACGGGCCGCACGCCTACCGCCTCACGTGGGTGCCGACCGAGCCGGACGAGCTCGCGGTCGAGCGACCTTCGGGGCTGCACGTCATCGCGCGCTCGCGCGCCCGGGTGCTGCTCGCCCGGCTCGCGGCGATGCTCCAGGGCCGGCTCGCGGGGACGCTCGTCGACGACGGCGGGTTCGTCGTGCGCGACCTCGACCTCGACGAGCGGCTCTCCCCGGCGGCGGCACCCACGGCGCGGTTCTGGGTCTGAGCGCGTGCGCACGGGCCGCGCCGCGGGGTCGGACGGGCCCGGTCCGCGCCGAGGTCTGTCCACAGAATTCATCCACAGGCCTGTGGGCGGCGTGGGAACGGCGCGGGACGTCCTGTGGACGAACCTGTGGTCATCCGGGCGGCCCAAATGACAACGGTGGGAACTCTTGCAGACCCCCGGACCGAGGACTACAAACGTCCGTAACGGCCCGGACGGGCGCACACGGACGACGGGGTTTCCGGCACGCAGCACGCAGGGGTCTGACGGCCCCGCCAGGACCGCACGACGTCTCGCCGCGCACGCGAGGGCACGGCCGACCGGAGAACGGTGGACGACCCGCCACCCCCTGCTGCGGGGCTGCGCGCGACGGCGCAGGTTCCTACCGGACCCGGAAGGCCGACCGCGATCGGCGTCACCGCACCAGCCCGGGCACCCGGGCCGACGCGAGGGCGCCGGGCCGCCACGTCGCGAGCGGCGCCCCGACGGGCCACCCGGCCCGACCGCCCCGGGGTCGCGCGGACACGGCGAGGCCCCTCGGAATCCTGCTCCGAGGGGCCTCGTCCCCATTCTCCCGCGGGCGCGGCCCGACGCGAAGACCGCCCGCAGGCGCAGGACGGCGCCGCCCCGCGCGCCTACGCTCGTGCCATGAGCAACCTCGAGACCCGGCCTGAGGAGCGCGTCTGCTCGGCGGGCGCGCCCCGCGACGACGGCGGACGCGCCGCGGTCGAGATCCTCGAGCACCGGGACGTCCCGCTCGGGGGCACCCGGGCGATGCGGGTGCGGCGCACGATCCCGCAGCGCGCGCGGTCGCTCGTCGGCGCGTGGTGCTTCCTCGACCACTACGGGCCCGACCCGCTGCCCGCGATCGGCGACGGCACCGACGGCATGCAGGTGCCGCCGCACCCCCACACCGGGCTCCAGACGGTCACGTGGCTGTTCGCCGGCGAGATCCTGCACCGCGACGCCGTCGGGTCGCTCCAGACGGTGCGGCCCGGCGAGCTCAACCTCATGACCGCGGGCCGCGGCATCTCGCACTCGGAGGAGTCGCCGCGCGGTGAGCGGCCCCCGGTCCTGCACGGCGTCCAGCTCTGGGTCGCGCTCCCGGGCGACCGCCTCGCGGACCCGCCCGCGTTCGAGCACCACGCCGACCTCCCCGTCGCCACGGTCGACGGCGCGCGCGTGCAGGTCTTCCTCGGCGCGCTCCGCGTGGGCGGCGCCGCCCTGCGCTCGCCCGCCACGACGTACACGCCGATCGTCGGGGCGCAGCTCGACCTCGCGCCCGGCGCGCGCGTCACGCTCGACGTGGACCCGACGTTCGAGCACGGCCTCCTCGTCGACGAGGGCGTCGTGCGGCTGGAGGGCTCGCCGGTGCCGCCGTCGTCGCTGGGGTACGTCGAGCCCGGCCGCACGACGCTCGTCGTCGAGGCGGGGCCGGACGCCCCGGCGCGGGCCGTGCTCGTGGGGGGCGAGCCGTTCGGCGAGGACATCGTCATGTGGTGGAACTTCGTGGGCCGCTCGCACGACGACGTCGCGCGCGCCCGCGCGGACTGGCAGGCCCAGCTCGTCGTCACGGGGGACCAGGGCCCGAACCGCGGCGGCACCCGGTACGCCGACGGCGCGCGCGAGCGCCGCTACGGCGAGGTCGTCGGGTACGACGGCGGACCCCTGCCCGCGCCCGCGCTGCCCGACGTCCGCCTGCGCCCGCGCACCCGGCCCGCCACGCCGCCGCGCCGGTAGGCCGCGCCAGTAGACTGCCGCGCATGGCCAAGAACACCACGCCCGACTTCGTGCTGCGCCCGTTCGAGGGGCTCCCCGGCGAGACCGACTGGGTCGCGATGCGCGAGGTCGTCCCCTCGGCCACCGCGACCGCGCGCACGACCGCCGAGCACGGGGCGCGCGACGTCCTCGTCGTGACGGTCCTGCCCGCCGGCTGGGCCGCGCTGCACCGCCAGGACGGCGCGATCCTCCTCGCCGTCCAGACCCTCGCCGGCTCGGGCGACACGAGCCGCGACCTCGCCGCCGCGCTCCTCGAGGCGATCGACGCCGAGCCCGGCACGTCCATCGAGACGAGCGCCCTGCCCGACGCCGGCCCGCGCCTGCAGGACGTGCTCGACCTCTCCGTCCCGTTCGACGTCACGGTGCACGAGGACTTCGCGTTCTGGCTCGACCCGTCGGCGGAGATCACGCCCGACCTGCGCGCCTCGCTCGACCAGGCGGCCGAGTCGATGGTGCCCACCGTCAAGCTCGACGCCGTCGAGTCGGCGTACTGGTGCCGCATGTCGCGCGAGTTCCTGCGCTGGGCCCGCCCCGAGCCGGAGGACGCGCTCATCGACGCGATCTCGCGCCTGCACGCGAAGCGCGAGTCCGGTCTCGCGGGCGGCAAGTTCGTCGGTGCCTTCCGGTCGAGCGGCCTGCTCGTCCCCGTGTGGGAGCTGCCCCGCGGCACGGAGGCGGACGAGCTCGAGGGCCCGGTCGCGGAGCTCGACGCGCGGCTCACCGAGGCGCTCGCGGTCACGGAGCCGCTCGACGCGAACGAGCGCCGTGCGCGCGCAGGCATCGTGTCCCGGCAGGTCACGCTCCGCTGACCCGGAGCAGGCTGATCCGCAGCCCCCGCGCGTGAGCGCACGACGCGGGAGCGCGACCACGCCGAGAGCCCGCCGACGCCCCTGTCGGCGGGCTCTCGCGTCGAGTAGGATCCGGGAGACCTGGGAACGCAGCCCGGTCGACCTGCGGAGATCCCGAGCGGATCCGCTGGTGGAACGACGACACATCTGCGGCCAACTCTTTGCACTACTAGGCTGGACGGCGTGAACGCGGACCATCGGTCGACCGATACGGGGAAGAACACGGGGAGTACCCCCACGAGCACGGCGAGCACGCCGCCGACGTACCTGTCGGCGTCCGGCACGCGGGCGCGCACGCCGCGCCCCGTGACCGGCGACGGACGCACGGGTCGCGCCGTCCGCCAGCGCGTCGCGGTGATCATCCCCGCGAAGGACGAGTCCCGCCGCATCGCCGCCACCGTGCGCGCCGCGAAGGCCATCCCGCACGTCGACCTCGTGCTCGTCGTCGACGACGGCAGCGAGGACGACACCCAGCACGTCGCGCGCGAGGCGGGCGCCGTCGTCGTGCGGCACTCCCACAACCGCGGGAAGGCCGCGGCCATGGAGACGGGCGCCGCCGTCGTCGCGATGCGCGACGCGGCCGACCGCCCGCCGCGCCTCCTGCTCTTCATCGACGGCGACCTCGGAGAGACCGCGGTGAACACCGCGCCGCTCGTCGCGCCCGTGCTCGACGGGTACGCCGACGTCGCCATCGCGCTGCTCCCGCCGCAGCCGGGCGCGGGCGGCCGGGGGATCGTCGTGGGGGCCGCGCGCCGCGCGATCCAGTCCCTCACGGGGTGGACCCCGACGCAGCCCCTCTCCGGGATGCGGTGCCTCACGCGCGAGGCGTTCGAGGCCGCGACGCCGCTCGCGCGCGGCTGGGGCGTCGAGACGGGCATGACGATCGACCTGCTCCGCAAGGGGTACGTGGCGGTCGAGGTGCCGTGCGACCTGCGCCACCGCGCGTCGTCGAACGACCTCAAGGGTCAGCTCCACCGCGCCGCCCAGTACCGCGACGTGCTGCTCGCGGTGAACGCGCGCAAGATGCGCTCCGCCGTCGACCGCGTGCGCGCGGGCGACCACTGACCGAGGCGGCGCTCAGGGCGTCGGCGTGCGGACCATGCCGTGCACGACGGGGCCGTCGTGCACCTGCGTGGTCGCGGTGCGCACGAAGCCCAGCCGCTCGTAGAAGGTGACGTTGCGCGCGTCGGAGGTCTCGAGCGCGACGGGCGCGTCCCCGAGGGCGGGGTCGCGCAGGGCGGCCCGGCACACCGCGCTGCCGCGCCCGGTGCCCTGGAGCGACGGCAGGACCCCCACCGTCGCGAGCGTCCAGGCGCCCGGCGGGGGCGGCGGCAGCTCGGCGGCGGCCACGGCCTGCAGGCGCGGGCCGTGCAGCGCGGCGACGCGCTCCTGGACGTCCCCGGGGGGAGCGGGGGCGTCGGGCGGCATGAGCGCGACGACGGCGTCCGCCGGGTCGTGGACGACCACGATCCCGTGCGCGAGGGCGTGCTCGAGGTAGATCTCCTGGAGCGCGGCGAGGCGCTCGGGGTAGTCGTCCTCCGGGACGGCCCAGCGGGTCCAGGGGTAGTCGTGGAACGCGGCGGCGAGGGTGCGGGCCGCGGCGGGGACGTCGGCGGCGGTGGCTCGACGGAACGTCGGCGTCATGGTGCGGTGCCTCTCGGGGTCGGGTCGGGCTGGGGCTCGATCGCGCCGGTGCGGGCGATCTGCTCGAGCGTGCGCACGTGCTGCCGGAACGCGTCGAGCCCTCGGTCGCTGATGCGGACCCAGGTGCGCGTCCGACGTCCGGCGGCCTCCTTGCGGATCTCGACGAGGCCCGCGTCGGAGAGCGCGGTGAGGGCCTGGGAGAGGGACGAGTCGCTCAGCTCGACCAGGTCGGCCAGGAAGCGGAAGTCCGCGCTCTCGACGTTCGCCAGGGCGGCGAGGATCGAGAAGCGCACGGGCGAGTGGATGAGCGCGTCCAGGCCCTTGCGCGGGTGGCTCACCGGCGTGCGCTCGCGAACGCGCACGCCGCGAACGGGGACGCGGCGACGACGCCGGCGACGACCCACCAGGCGGGCGACGTCGCGCCGACGAGCTGGAGCGCCGGGTCGAGCATCACGAAGTACAGCACCGCCCAGGTGATGAGGGCGATGCCCATGTCGCGCACCCAGTGCCGGGGCGCCGTCCGGTGGTGCCGCGCGACGGCGGACCACAGCAGCGCGAGGACGACCACGAGCACCGTGGTGGCGGGCCACCACGGTGCGTCGAGGGCGTCGATCGCGATCGTGTACGCGAGGGCGGCGACGGCGTGCCCGACGCTGAGCCAGGGGTACCAGCGGGTCGCGCGGTGGGCCTGGGCGGCGACCTCCTCCGCCTGGCCGAGCTGACGACGGGCCTGCTCCGGGGTGATGGAGTTCTGGATCATGCAATCACTTTAACACTCCTAAAGTGATTGCTGTCCACCCGACGCGGTGTCCTCCCGCATCTCCTCGAGCGGGCGGTTCGCCGTCTCGGGCAGCGCGCGGAGCACGAGCACGAACGACGCTGCCGCGAACACCGCGTAGAGGGCGTAGCTGCCGGGGAGCGACAGGTCCCGGAGCGAGGGGAACGTGAGGTTGACGGCGATGCCCGCCGCCCAGTTCGCGGCGGCGGCGAGCGACGCGGCGCGGGCGCGCAGCAGGTTGGGGAACATCTCCCCGACGAGGATCCACACCACCGGGCCCCACGAGACGGCGAAGGCCACGACGAAGACGTTCGCCGCGACCAGGGTCACGACGCCCCACGCGTCGACGAACGCGACGCCGTCCGCGGTCTGCCGCGCCTGGGCGAACCCGGTCGCCATGACGGCCAGGGCGACCGTCATGCCCACCGACCCCACGAGCAGCAGGCGACGCCGACCCACGCGGTCGACGAGGAAGATCGCGACGACGGTCGCCGCGACGTTGACGAGCGACGTGAGGGCCGAGAGCCAGAAGGCCTGCTGCTCGCCGAAGCCCACCTGCGCCCAGAGCGACGTCGAGTAGTAGAAGATGACGTCGATCCCGACCAGAGCCTGGAGCGCGGCGAGCGCGATCCCCAGCCAGACGATGGGCTTGAGGCGGCCCGGGCCGGAGAACAGGTGGGACCACGCCGGCCGCGCCTCGTGGAGCGTCCCCTCGATGGTCGCGACGCCCAGCATCGCGTCGCCCTCCGGGACGCGGTGGAGGCGCCGCAGCGTGCGGGCGGCGCCGTCCCGGTCGCCGCGCATCACGAGGTACCGCGGCGACTCGGGCAGCAGGACCGCCGCGACCACGTACGCGAGCGACGGCACGACCGCGACGAGGAACATCCACCGCCAGGCGGGCAGGCCGAGGGCCAGCTCCGCCTCGGCCCCGCCCGCCGCGCGGACGAGGAACGCGTTCGAGACGAGCGCGGCGAAGATGCCCAGGACGATCGACATCTGCTGCGCCGTCGCGAGCCGCCCGCGCAGCCGGGCGGGGGCGATCTCGGCGATGTAGAGCGGGGCGACGACGGACGCCATCCCCACCCCGACGCCCCCCAGGAAGCGCCACAGCGCGAGGGTCGGGCCGTCGTGCGCGACGGCGCACAGCACCGACGTGGTGACGAACAGGGTCCCGGCGACCATCATGAGGCGCCGTCGCCCGAAGCGGTCCGCGATCGTGCCCGCGGCGAAGGCGCCTACGGCCGCGCCGAGCAGCGCGCTCGCGACGATCACGCCGACGAGCGCGCTCCCGACGCCGAGCTCGGCCTTGAGGGCGTCGACGGCGCCGTTGACCACGGCCGTGTCGAAGCCGAACATGAACCCGCCCAGCGCCGCCCCGACGGTCGACGCGACGACGAGCGGGGTGAGGGCGCCGTGGCCGAGCCGGCCCGTCGGGGCGTTCACGGCGTGCCCCGGCGGGCGGTCGTCGGGGTGGAGGTCTGCGTCATCGGAGGTCCTCTCGAAGGGTGTCGACGGGGTGGGCGATCGTGCTGAACAGGGCGTTGGCGGCCTGCCGCGAGTCGAGCCGTGTGTGCTGGACGACGACGGGCGCCGACGCGACGACGACGGCCGAGTAGTCGGTGCCGCGGGGCACGGGCTCGGGGTCGTCGAGGTCGTTGAGCGTCACGTGGCGCACCCGCTCGGCGGGCACCACCACGACGTAGGGACCGGCCGGCGGGCGGTCCGCGAAGTAGAGCCGGATCTCGACGCGCGCGTCGTCGGGACCGGCGTTGAGCAGGCACAGGCTCTCGTGGCTCGCGAGGGTCGGGTCGTCGCCCGTGCCGTACGGCGGGATCCAGCCGTCGCCGATCGCCCAGCACGTCGCCCCGACCCGGGGGCGACGTGCCGGGGCGCCCGGCGCGCTCATACGCTGATCGACGACTTGGCGAGGACGCCGCCGTCGCACCCGACGAGCGACCCGGTCGTGTACGACGAGCGGTCCGACAGCAGCCAGAGCACGGGCTCGGCGATCTCCTCGGGCCGCGCGAGCCGACCCAGCGGGACCTCGTGCTCGATCTGCGCGCGCGTCGCGGCGATCTCGTCGGCGGGCACGTTGGCCCACATGAGGGGGGTCTCCGTCGGGCCGGGGACGATCGCGTTCACCCGGACGCCGTGGCGCGCGTAGTCGACCGCGAGCGTGCGGACCATGGACGAGATCGCCCCCTTCGAGGCGCCGTACGCCGTCGCGCCCCCGGCCGCGAAGCCGACCGTCGCGGCGGGCGAGCCGCACAGCACGACGCTCCCGCCGTCGCCGTCGATCATCGCGCGCAGCACCTCGCGCACGACGAGGAACGTGCCCGTCACGTTGACGTCGAGCACGCGGCGCCACGTGGCCGGGTCGAGCTCGTGCGCCGCCCCGCCCACGTCGATCCCGGCGCCCGCGAAGAGGCCGCGCAGCGGCGGTCCGGATTCCGCGGCCGTGCCGACCGCCGCCGCGACGGCGGCGGCGTCGGTCACGTCGAGCACGTGCGCGCGCCCGTCCCCGCCCGCCTGCCGGGCGAGGTCCACGGTGGCCGCGGCGCCGTCGGGGTCGAGGTCGAGCACGTGCACGAACCAGCCGTCGCGCGCCGCGCCCACGGCGACCGCGCGGCCGATCCCCGACGCCGCGCCCGTCACGACGAGCGACCGCGGGCTCACGACGCGCTCCCGAGCAGCGCGTCGACGTCGCAGTAGCGCGCGAGGCGGTCGCGGTCGAGCGTGATGCCGAGGCCCGGGCCGTCCGGGATCGGGAGCATCCCGTCCGCGTCGAGCGTCCAGCGGTCGGTCGTCAGGTCGTCGATGTAGGGCGAGCCGGTGACGTACTCGACGAGGTCCGTGTCCGGCAGGGCGGAGGCGAGCTGGAGGTCGGTGGCGAGCCCGACGGCGGTGTTCCACCCGTGCGGCACGAGCTTGACGCCGTGGTCGTGCGCGGACCACGCGATGCGCCGCAGCTCGCTCGTCCCCCCGACCTTCGTGACGTCGGGCTGCACGATGTCGAGGGCGCCGCCCTCGATCCACGGCTGGAACGCCTGCCGACGCGTGAGCACCTCGCCGCCCGAGATCGGCACGGGCGAGCGCCGGCGCAGGTGCGTGTAGTCCTCGATCGCGTCCGGCGGGAGCGGCTCCTCGAACCACGCGACGCCGTACGCGTCGAGCATGCGCGCGGTGCGCAGGGCCCACTTGTAGCCCTGGCTCCACGCGCTGTCGCTGCCACCGGCGTCGACCATGAGCATCGCGTCGGGGCCGACGGCGTCGCGCGCCGCGGCGACGATGCGCTCGTCGAGCCGCTCGTCGACCCGGCCGAAGGGACCCCAGCCGATCTTGAACGCGGTCCACCCCTCGGCGCGCAGCGCGGTGAGGTGGTCGCGCAGCGCGTCGGGCTGGTCCATGAGCAGGGACGCGTACGGGCGCACCCGGTCGCGGTACCGCCCGCCGAGCAGGCGCCCGACGGGCTGGCCCGTCGCCTGGCCGAGGAGGTCCCACAGCGCGGTGTCGACGCCGCTGATCGCGTGCGTGATCGACCCGCCGCGGCCCATCCAGAACGTCGTGCGGTGCAGGCGCTCGCTCGTGCGCTCCGGCTCCAGCGCGTTCGCCCCCAGGAGCAGGGGCCGCAGGACGTCGAGCGCGCCGCGCACGAGGTCCTCGGTGGTGAACACGCTGCCGACGCCGACGAGACCCTCGTCGGTGTGGACGGCGACGAGGGTGTGCACGACGTCGTCCTGCCGCAGCTCCTCCTGCCAGCCGCCCTCGGGGGTGGCGCCGCGCAGCCCGGCGGCGGTGATGGCGGTGATCCTCATGGGTGTCCTCTCGTCGGTGCCGTGGACCGCGACTCTAGGTCGCTCGATGGTAGATGGTCAACCATCGGCCACCCACTAGGGTGGAGCCCTCCCGAGTGAGAGGTCGCCGTCGTGCCCGTCCTGCCCGCATCGCCGCCCGAGTCCCGGCGCGACTGGGTCCTGCGTCACCTGCGCGAACGCATCGCCTCCGGCGACCTGGCCGCCGGGGACCGCCTCGTCGAGCGCGACCTCTCCGCCGCCTACGGCATCAGCCGCGGCCCGGTGCGCGAGGCGATCATGGTGCTCGAGCAGGAAGGGCTCGTCGTCTCCCACCCGTACCGCGGCGCCGTCGTGGTGGACATCTCCCAGGAGGAGATCGCCGAGATCCTCGTCCCGGTGCGGACCGTCATCGAGAAGGTCGCGTTCCGCTCGGCGGCGCGTGCGCAGGACCCCGCGCTCCTGGACGCGCTCGACCGCACGGTGGCGGCGATGGAGCGCGCGGCGGACCCGCTCGACGCCCGTCGCCTCGCCGACCTCGACCTCGAGTTCCACGAGGCGGTGATCGCCGCCGCGAGCCACACGCAGTCGCTGCAGATCTGGCGGCTCATCCAGCCGCGCGTCCGCGCGTACTTCGTCCGCGACGCGCCGCACCACGAGGACCCGCACGCCGTCGTCGAGCAGCACCGGGACCTGCTCGCGGCGCTGCGGTCGGCCGACCCGGACCGCGCGGAGCGCGCGGTCGAGGAGCACATCGCCGTCTACCTGCAGCCCTGAGGCGCGCGCGCCCCTGCCGGTGGCCCCATCCGGAGCCCGGACGCACCATGGGAGGACGGGGCACGACGTCGTGACCCGGCGGCGCGCGGTCCCGCGTGCCGTGCCGACGACGACGGGGGCAGCGCGATGTGCACAGGGATCAGGTTCTCGGACGACCAGGGCAGCGTGTACCTGGCACGCAACCTCGACTGGACGAGCGGCTACGGGCAGCAGGTCGTGGTGACGCCCACGGGCTACGCGCCGCGCTCGCCGTTCGGCGCCGTGCGCTCGATCGAGCACGCGGTCATCGGCATGGGCATCGTGGAGGAGGACACCCCGCTCTACTTCGACTGCGGCAACGACGCGGGCCTGGCCGTCGCGGGGCTCAACTTCCCGGGCTACGCGGCCTACGCGCCCGGGCCGGTCGACGGCGCGGTCAACGTCGCCGCGTTCGAGCTCCCGCTGTGGGTGTGCGCGCAGTTCGCGAGCGTGGACGAGGTCGAGGCGGCCCTCGCGGACGTGGTGGTCGTCGACCGTCCCATCAACGAGAAGTACCCCAGCTCGTTGCTGCACTGGATCGTCGCCGACGCGCAGCGGGCGATCGTGCTCGAGCACACCGCGGACGGCCTGCACGTGTTCCAGGACGACGTCGACGTGCTCACGAACCAGCCCGGGTTCGACTGGCACCACGAGAACCTGCGCAACTACCTCAACGTCTCGCCGGACTTCCCCGAGGACACGGTCGTGGGCCGGGCCCACCTCGCCCCGTTCGGCTCGGGCTCGCACATGCGCGGCGTCCCCGGCGACTACTACTCGCCGTCCCGGTTCGTCCGGGCCGCGTACGTCAACTCCCACTACCCGACGAAGGGCACCGAGGAGGAGAACGTCAGCCGCGCCTTCCACACGCTGCAGCAGGTCGCGATGGTCGACGGCTGCGCCGCGATGGGGTCGGGCGAGTTCGAGATCACGGTGTACACCGGGCTCTTCTCGTCCCGCACCTCGACGTACTACTGGAACACCTACGAGGACCCGGCGATCCGGAGCGTCGCCCTCGGTGACCACGCCACGAGCGGCACGGAGCTCGTGCTCGTCTAGCGCGTCACGGCGCCACGCTCTCGACGCGCGTCGCGGAGCCCGCCCCGGTGCGCTCGTCCGGGTCCTCGCCTTCGCCCTCGGCCGTGCCGTCGGCGTCGTCCGCCGCATGGAGCGCGGCGACGGTGAGCAGCGGCACCGCCGGGATGAGCGCGACGAGCGCGATCCGCACGCCGAAGTCGTTGACGAGGGAGCCCGCGACGGCCACGATCCACAGGGCGAGCAGGGTCGGGCGCACGAGCGGCCACGCGGCCTCCGTGCGTGCGAACCAGCGCGGCGTGAAGCGCCGGGGCCAGAAGAGCAGCAGCGCGGTCGCGACGAGCACGGCGATGGTCAGCCACACGGGCACCCCGCCCAGCACGGACCGCGCGGCGTAGCCCGCCTTGCGGAGCAGCGTCTCCCACGCCGACCCGTCGACCACCTGCTCGACGAACCGCCCGAGGTGCGAGCGCTCGTCGGCCGGGCGCAGCCAGTCGAGCACGCCGACGGCGGCGACGAGCGCGACGCCCGCCGTGGCGACGAGCAGGAAGCGGCGCCACGTGACGCGCGCGCCCGAGGCGGCGAGGCCCAGCACCGCGAACGCGGGCACGACGACGAGACCGCCGCCGAGGTCGGCGCCGAGCGTCGGCCACACGTCCACGACCATCGTCACGAGGCCGATGACCCCCACCGTCGCGGCGGCGACGTAGCGGTGGCCGCGCGCGACGAGCCACTGCGCGAGCGCCGCGGCGACGACGAGCGCCGCGACCGCGTACACGGAGAACGTCGGGTTCCCGAACCCGTAGAACCGGGCGCCGAACGTCGGTGCCGAGCCGAGCGGGCTCGCCCGGTTGAGCGGGGTGCCGACGAGCGCGTCGAGCGTGAGCACGGCGAACGTGATGCCCGCGACGATCCCGGGCCCGAGCCACACCGGCCGACGCGGGGCGAGCGCGCCCAGGCCGGCGACGGCCGCCGTCGCGAGGACCGTGGAGACGACGATCGCGAGGGTCTGGTTCCCGAACCGCCACCAGCCCGTGAGCGACACCAGGAAGGCGGCGGTGGGCACGGCGGCGACGACGAGCGCGGAACCCCGGGCCCAGTGCGCCGCCCGGGCCCAGCGGGCGCGCGCACGGTCGCCCGTCGCTCGCCTGGCGCGCGGCGCGAGCAGGAGGCAGAGCCCGGCGATCGCGAGCCCCGCGTAGAGCGGCACGTCGACGAACGCGGTGTAGACGGCGCGGCGCACGTGGTCGCGGGTCGTGAGGTCGGCGAGGGCGTCGGCGGTCGACGTCGCGTCGGCCGGGCGCGGCGAGCCCCAGGCCAGCGGCGTGTCCTGGATCCGCGCCGGGGTGGCTGCGCCCGCGGCGTCGAGCACCGTCGCGGGGACGTCGAGCACGCGCGCGACGCCGTCGGTCCGGGTGGCGGCGCTCGTCAGGTAGCGCGACTGGTCGGGGCCGTCGGACGACGGGCGCACGAGCGCCGTGCCGAGCGCCGGGCGCGTGCCGGGCGTCCCGGCGACGTCCACGACGAGCACGGTCGTGCCGCTCGGAGCGGCGTCGAGCACGGCACCGACGGTCGCGTCGACCGCGGTGAGGCGGTCGGCGCGCAGGGTGCTGCGCAGCGTGGCGCGCTCGTCCGCCGGGAGGTCGGGGTCGACGACCGGCGGGGTCGCGTCGCCCGCGTCGACGACGGTCACGGGGCACGCGAACGCGTCGGAGCCGGGTGCGGTCGTGTCCGCGAGGTCGCGGTAGCGCGCGACCTGGCCCGCGGAGTCCGCGAGGGCGACCGCGGCTCCGGGGCCCACCGCCGTCGCGCACACCGCGCCGTCGGCGCCGGCCGCGGCGAGCGCGTCGCCGAGGACGCCGAGTCGCGCCTGGTAGCCCGAGCCGCGCTGGAGCGCGACCAGGTCGTCCCACCCCTCGACCCGCGCACCGTCCGCGCCGTCGGGGGCGGGCTGTACCGTCGGGCACGCCCACGCGCCGTCGGGCGCGCGCTCGGTCGTGACCTCGGCGAGCTGCCCGGCGGAGAGCGCGAGCCAGCCGCCGACGGTGCAGCGGCTCGCCGCGCCCGTGGGCTGGGAGACGCCGCCGGCGCCCGCGCCGTCGGTGAGCAGGGCGTGGAGGTTCGGGGTGGCGGACGACGTGACGTCGCTCCACGTGACGCCCGTGGTCCCGACGACGACGACCGGCCGGTCCGTCGCGATCGCGTCGGAACGGGTCACCGACGCCTCGCCGCCCGCCGGGGCGGCGCTGGCCGCCGGTCGGAGCCCCGTCGAGGCGAGCACCGTGGCGGCGAGCAGGACGACGAGCAGGAGCCCGCCTCCCACCGTCGCGAGCATCGTCGGCATGCGCCGGATCCCCGGCTCGGGGACGGCTCCCGCGGGCTGCCGGGGCGCGGGGCGCGCGAGGAACCCCGGGACGATCATCGCGGTCGCGACCACCACGACCATGACGGCGATGATGACGCCCGAGTCGTTGAGGACGGAGCCGACACCCGCGACGACGACGAGCGCGACGACGAGCGGGCGCAGCACCGGCCAGGTCTCGTAGGCCCGCGCGACCTCCGGGAGGCGGAAGCGCTCGGGGCGCAGCACGGCGACGGCCACGAGGACCACGAGCACCGCGGCGACCGCGCCGAGCGGGTTCGCGAGGGTCGCCCACGCGCCGAGCGCCTTGCGGCCGATCACGTCGAGCGCGGCGCCGTCCACGACGGTCTGGACGAACCCGCCGAGGTGGGACCGCCCACCCGGCAGCAGCCAGTCGACGACCGCGACGACCACGACCACGAGCACCGTCGCGAGCGCGACGACGAGCGCGCGCAGCCAGGTGATGCGGATGCGGCCCACGAGGAGCGCGAGGACGGCGAACGCGGGGACGAGGGCGAGGATGCCGCCGAAGTCGGCGCCGAAGGCTGGCCAGCCGTCGATGACGACCGTGACCACCCCGACGGCGACGACGGACCAGGCCGCGAGCCGACGCCGTCCGCGGGCGGTCGCCGCCGACGCGAGGCCGCCCGCGAGCACGAGGCCGGCGACGGCGTACACGGCGAAGGTCACGTTGTTGAAGCCGTAGAAGCGCGTGAAGCCCACGACGGCGGACGTCCCGAGCAGGGACGCCTGTTGGAGCGTCGTGCCGGTCGCGCCGTCGACGGTGAGCACGAGCCACGTCACCCCCGCGAGGGCCGACGGCAGCGCCCAGGGGCGCCGCGGGAGGAGACGTGAGACGACCCACGCGACGAGGGCGACGACGACCGCGCTCACCGCGAGCGCCAGCGTGAGCGCCGGGGCGGGCGCGCTCCACACCCACCAGCGGGACAGGCTCGCGAGCGACGCCGCGACGGGAGCCGCCGCGACCACCATGAGCACGGCGGAGAGCACGCGCAGGCCGCGCGGCCCCGGGCCGGGCTCGCGGCCGCGGCGGACGGCGGCGCGGCGCGCCCACAGGACGCCGCCGAGCGCGAGGACCAGGGTGGCGACGAGGAGGCCCACGAGCACGGGGTAGAGCGTGGGGATGGTGCTCGTGAGGACGTTGAGGTACTGCCGGTTCTCGACCGTCCGGGCCACGTCCATGCGACGGACCTCGCCCTGCTCCAGGGCGGCGCCCTCAAGGCCTTCGGTGCTGCCGCCCGCCGACTCCACGACGGTCGCCGTCAGGTCGGTGAGCTGGACGATGCCGTCCTTCTGCGTGCTCGGCGAGTGGAGCCACCGGCTCGTCGGCTGCCCCTTGCGCCAGTCGACGACGACCTGGAGCCCCGTCTCGCCGACCGGTCCGGCGGACACGCCGGCCACGACGACGCGCGTGCCCCGATCGACCTCGTCCATGATCCGGGCGAGGGCCTCGTCGAGCTCGTCGAGGCTCTCCCCGCGCCCGGTGGCCGAGTCGACGATCTCGCCCTGGTCGACGACCGTCACGTCGCACGCGTCGAGGCCGCCGGCGGGGAGGGCGGCGAGCGAGGGCGTGTACCGCTCGACGTGACCGACGGCGTCCGCGAGCATCACCGCGGCACCCGGCCCGACGGCGGTCGTGCAGACGCCCGCCCCGGCGATCCGGGCTGCGGCGGTCCCGGGGTCGTGCCGTGCCGCCTGCGCGGGCGTCTCCTCCGTGGCAGGCGCCGTGAGGACGGCCCAGCCGGGGACGTCCGCGGGGCGTGCGTCGGGCGTGGTCGTGCCGGTCGTCGCGACGGCGGGCACGGGCACGGGGAGGCAGCCGCTCGCCGGCTCCTCGGCGTCGGCGGGGAGCGGCTCCGCGGGCTGCTCCGCCGTCTGGGCCGAGACCATGCGCCCCGCCGACAGCGTGAGCCACGCGTCGGTCGTGCACACCGTGCGCCCGAGGTTGAGCGACGCGACGGACCCCGTCCGGATCATCGACCACAGCGTGGGCGTCGCGGTGGGGGAGACGTCGCTCCAGTACAGGCCGGCCACCGCGACCAGGACGACGGGCCGCGGGTCGTGCGTCGGCGCGGCGGCGAGCGGGCTCGCGGTCTCGGCGACGCCGGCCGCTGTGCCCGGGCCTCCCGACGCGACCGCCGGGGGCGCCCCGGTCGTCGCCGGCGCGGTGGTCGCCGTTGCCGGGCCCGCCGTCGCGAGGAGCGTCAGCAGCAGCGCGACGGCGGTGGTGAGCGCCGCCGTCCGCCGCCCGAGGCCCCGGTCCCGGCGGACGGGCTGGGTGCGGGCAGGGGGGAGCGCGGCGGCCGGGAACGTCACCGGACCAGCCTACGGGGGCGCGACGCGCCGCCCCCGACCGCCCCGGCCGCGTCCGCGCAGGTCCGCGCGCGACGCTCACGCGGCCTCCACGGGGGCTGCGCGCAATCTTCTGGACGGGCAGACTTGGGAACGTGTACAAATTGTATCCATGTACAAGTTGAAGGAGCGACGGTGCGTGCGCTGACCCGCGCCGAGGCGCGGTCCGCGATCGTCAACGTCGACCCGGCGGAGGGGAAGGTCCGCCTGCCCGGCCACTTCGACGCGCTGCGCTGGGAGGAGCTCGACTACCTCGGGTGGCGCGACCCGCGCGCGCCCTCCCGCGCGTTCCTCGTCGCGGACGTCGACGGGCGCGCGGTCGGGGCGCTCCTGCGCCAGAGCCCGAGCCACGCCGAGGCCGGGTCGCGCGCCGTGATGTGCGCCCTGTGCCGCTTCTCGCGGCGCTTCAACGAGGTCGCGCTGTTCGCGGCGCACCGGCCGTCGCGCGACCCGCGGAAGCGGCTCAGCAGCGTGGGCCTCCTGCTGTGCACCGACCTCGACTGCCATCGCAACGTCGGGACCGTCCGGTCCGGCGGTCCGCTCGACCCCCCTCCCGACGAGGTCGTGCGGACTCGTCGGGAGGGCCTGCGGGCGCGTACCGTCGCGTTCCTGCACACCCTGACCGACGGCGCCCCGACGGCGCGGACGAGGAGTCGTTGATGGCCTACCTGCCGCGCGCGGAGCGTCGGGACTCCATCGTCGCGGCAGCGGCGGCCGTCGTGCGCCGCGACGGGCTCGGCGCCGTCACCGCGCGCGTCGTCGCCGACGAGCTCGGCGGGTCGCCGGGGCAGATCCACCACCACTTCGCGTCGACGGACGAGCTCGTCGCCGAGGCGTGGCGGCGGTACGCCGACGTCGAGATCGGCGCCTTCGAGGAGGCGGCCCGCGGCCGCTCCGCCCGTGCCGCGCTCGAGCTCTTCTTCGAGGACCTGCTCGGGCCCGGCGGTGACGGCCAGGCGCTCGCCCGGTGGGCGGAGGCCGGGGCGCACGCGCAGCTGCGGGCCGCCGTCGCGCGGGCGTACGTGGAGACGCTCGGGCTCCTGACCGACGTCCTGGCGGACGTCCTCGGCGACCGCGGCGACGCGCGACGTCGGGAGGCGGCGGGACGCCTGCTCATGGTCGGCGTCGGTCTCGCGGGCCTCACTCGCGTCGGTGGGGAGCGGGTCGTCCCGCCGGCGGCGGTCATGCGGTCGGCGATCGACGCGGAGACGGCCCGCGCGGACTGACCGCGTGGACCGACCGCGTGGACCGACCGCGTGGACCGACCGCGGGCCGGCCGTGCCCGTGGCCCGCCGCCGCGCGTCAGGCCGTGCGGACCACCAGCGCACCCGGGTCGACGCGCGTCTCGATCTCGACGGCGAGGCCCAGCACGTCGCCGTCGACCTGCGCCTGCTCGCCCTCCTCGACGCGCACCCGGACCCGCCGGGCGCGCGCGTGGTCGATGCGCCCGATCTTGGCGGGCAGGTCGTTCCGCACGCCGAGGCCCTGCATGACGACCTCGCCGAAGAGCTGCGCCCACCCCACGACGCCGCCGCGCGTGTCGACCGCGGCGACGTCGAGCACGCCGTCGTCGATCACGGCGTCGGGCAGGAGCGTGATGCCGCCGGGGAGCCGCCCGCAGTTGCCGATCATGAGAGAGCGCAGCCGCGCGTCGACGGGCGGCGAGTCGTCGAGCTGGATGCGGGCCCGCATGCGCCGGCCGTGCAGGTGGCGGATCCCGGCGACGAAGTACGCGACCCACCCGACCTTGGCCTTGAGCTCGTCGTCGGCGTCGGCGACCATCGCGGCGTCGAACCCGAGGCCCGCGATGACGAGGAAGATGTGCTCCTTGCCGGGCTCCCGGACGGGGTCGAGGGTCGTGCCCTCCACGTCCCCGGGACCCGCGGGGTCCGCGTACCGCAGGACCGTGACCCAGCCGACGTCGATCGGGCGGTCCGACCCCGCGATGACGACGGCGAGCGCCGCGCGGGCGTCGCCCACGGGCAGGTCGAGGTTGCGTGCGAGGAGGTTGCCGGTGCCGACGGGCACGAGGCCCATCGTGCGGCCGCTGCCGACCATGCCCTCCGCGACCGCGCGCACCGTGCCGTCCCCGCCCACGGCGACGACGACGTCCGCCCCCTGGGCGAGCGCGGCGCGGGTCTGCCCGACGCCCGGGTCGGCGACCGTCGTCTCGAACCACAGCGGGTCCGGGAGCGCGGCGTCGGCGAAGGCGCGGCGCACCACGGCCTCCAGCCCGACGACGTCGGGCTTCGACGGGTTGGCGACGAACGCGACGAGCTCGCGCGGGTCGTCGTCGAGGGGCGTCTCCTCGACGGGGAGGTCCGCGCCGTGCGCGCGCCGCAGGCGCGACTGCTGGGCGCGCAGCCCCAGCGCGACGACGAGGGCCACGACGGCGACGGCGAGCGCCGCGATCGCGACCCAGAGGGTCCAGGCCATGGCGACACCGTAGCGGGGTCGTGGCTGTGGAGGACCACGACCGCTGCGCCGCCGGGTTCGTTAGGCTGCTGGCGTGATCGACCTCCGCCTCCTGCGCGACAACCCCGACATCGTCCGTGCCAGCCAGGTCACCCGTGGTGACGACCCCGCGCTGGTGGACGCCGCCCTCGACGCCGACGCGCGCCACCGCGCCGCGCTGAGCGAGTTCGAGAGCCTGCGCGCCGAGCAGAAGTCCCTCGGCAAGCAGGTCGCGCAGGCGCAGGGGGAGGAGAAGCAGGAGCTGCTCGCGCGCACCAAGCAGCTCGCCGCCGACGTCAAGGCGCGGCAGGCCGACGCGGACGCCGCGGCGGAGGAGCTGCGCGGGCTGCTGTTCCGCATCTCGAACGTCGTCGAGGGGGCGCCTCCCGGGGGCGAGGACGACTACGTCGTGCTGCGCGAGGAGGGCACGATCCGCGACTTCGCGGCCGAGGGGTTCACGCCGCGCGACCACCTGGAGCTGGGCGAGGGCCTGCGCGCGATCGACACCGAGCGCGGTGCGAAGGTCTCGGGCGCCCGGTTCTACTACCTCACGGGCGTGGGTGCGCGCCTCGAGCTCGCGCTGCTCAACGCGGCGATGGACACGGCGGTCGCGGCGGGCTTCACGCCCGTCATCACGCCGACCCTCGTGCGGCCCGAGGTCATGCAGGGCACCGGGTTCCTCGGCGCGCACGCGGACGAGATCTACCGCCTGGAGAAGGACGACCTCTACCTCGTCGGCACGAGCGAGGTCGCGCTCGCGGGCTACCACGCGAACGAGATCGTCGACCTGTCGGGCGGCCCGCTCCGGTACGCCGGGTGGAGCGCGTGCTACCGCCGCGAGGCCGGCTCGCACGGCAAGGACGTGCGCGGCATCATCCGCGTGCACCAGTTCCACAAGGTCGAGATGTTCTCCTACTGCGACCCGGCCGACGCCGCCGCGGAGCACCAGCGCCTGCTCGGCTGGGAGGAGCAGATGCTGCGCCTCGTCGACCTGCCGTACCGCGTCATCGACACCGCGGCGGGCGACCTCGGGTCGAGCGCCGCGCGCAAGTTCGACTGCGAGGCGTGGCTACCCACCCAGCAGCGCTACCTGGAGCTCACGTCGACGTCGAACTGCACGACGTTCCAGGCGCGCCGCCTCAACGTGCGCGAGCGGGTCGAGACGGACGGCAAGACGGAGACGCGGACCGTCGCCACGCTGAACGGCACCCTCGGCACGACGCGCTGGATCGTCGCGATCCTCGAGAACCACCAGCAGCCCGACGGGTCGGTCCGCGTGCCCGAGGGGCTGCGGCCGTACCTCGGCGGCCTCGAGGTCCTCGAGCCGGTGGTGGCGTGACGGACCCCCGGGAGACCACCGGTGCGGCCGAGCCGCTGCTCGTCGCGCTCGACATCGACGGCACGCTCATGTCCTACGACCAGGAGCTGTCGGACGACGTGCGCGACGCCGTCGCGGACCTGCGCGCCGCGGGGCACCACGTGGTGCTCGCGTCGGGACGGTCGCTCATCGCGATGACGCCCGTCGCGGAGATCCTCGGGATCGACCGCGGCTGGGTCGTCGCGTCCAACGGCGCCGTGACCGCGCGGCTGGACCCCGACGAGCCCGACGGGTACGTCCTCGAGGACGTCGTGACGTTCGACCCGGGCCCGGCCCTGCGGCTCCTGCGCGAGCACCTGCCCGACGCGCGGTACGCCGTCGAGGACGTCGGCGTCGGGTTCCGCATGAACGAGCTCTTCCCCGACGGCGAGCTCGACGGCGTGCACCGCGTGGTCGAGTTCGACGAGCTGTGGTCCGGCGAGGTGACGCGCGTCGTCGTGCGGGCGCCGGGGTCGACGAGCGAGCAGTTCCACGAGCTCGTGGAGCGGCTCGGCCTCGACGACGTCACGTACGCCGTGGGCTGGACGGCGTGGATGGACCTCGCGCCCCTCGGCGTCACGAAGGCGACCGGCCTGGAGCTCGTGCGCCGCACCCTGCACGTCCAGCCGCACCGGACCGTCGCGGTCGGCGACGGCCGCAACGACGTCGAGATGCTCCGCTGGGCGTCGCGCGGCGTCGCGATGGGCCACGCGGACGACGTCGTGCAGGCGGCGGCCGACGAGGTGACCGGCACCATCGAGGACGACGGCGCGGCCCGCGTCCTGCAGAGCCTCCTGCCCGCGCGGTAGAGCTGCGGTACCCCGAGGTAGAGACGCGGTCATCTCCGGGCTCCCACCGGGGGCAGGACGGCGGGCCGGTCCGCACCCGACCGGGCGTACGCCTCAGGGCCGTGTGAAGGTGACCTTTCCCGCCGCGTCGCGCGAGACGGTCCCGGTGTACGAGGCGCGCACCTCGGCTGGCAGGTCGCCGTCGTCCCAGAGCAGGACGGTGTACTCTGCCGTGGCCTCGTACGCCCCCTCGACGTACCGGATCTCTGGCCCGGGTTCGGCGAACCACTCCGTGCGGGAGGTCTCGCGTGCGTTCTCGACGAGCTCCGACGGGCACGACGGACCGGTGAGACCCTCGTCCTCGCAGGCGGCCCGCAGACCCTCGATCGCCTCCTCCACCCCCGGCTCGACGTCGGGCCGCAAGGTCGGGGTGAACGCGAAGCCCTCGGCCACGACCCCGTCCTCCCGAACGACGTCGGGCACGTAGGCCGTGAACGACGAGCCCCGGCGCAACCCTTCGAGGAGACCGGTCGGGTCGGTGTACTCGACGGCATAAGCACCGGGGAGCAACGTGACGGGGGTGAGCTCTGCCGCCGGGTACTCGACCTGGCCGTTGACCGTCAGCGTGCCGGACACCGGCTGACCCGCACCGATCGTGTCGGCGGTGCCCAGGTCGCTGATCGTCGTGCGGTCGCCGTCGCGGGTCGTCCGGACCTCCAGGCTCACGGGGCCGTCGACGCCGTCGAGGGTGAACTCGACCGTCACGCTCGCGCCGGCCGACGAGCCGGAGGACGCCACCACGCGTGCGTCGGTGGGCCGAGCCACGGAGGCACGGTAGAAGTCGTCGTCGACGAGATCCTCGTCGAGGTCGACCGTGGTGAGCGCCGCCGCGTCGCTCGCCCTCCCGGCCTCCAGGCTCGCGAAGAAGTCCTCGACCACCGCGACGCTCTCGGTCGTGTCGGTGTCGACCGTGCCCGGCGCGCACCCGGCGAGCACGACGGCGACGGCGAGACCGCCGGTGAGGCGGGCAGCGGCTCGCCGCCGCCGAGCGTCGCGGGGGCAGTCGGCCACCCTGGTTCGCGCGTCCCCGGAGCCTCGGTCGAGGTCGCGTCCGTGAGGGTCGTGCGTCATCCCTACATCCTCTTCGATCGACGACGAGAGCGTGGCGCCACGCGTCACGCGCGCCCGGACGGTGCGGCCGAGGGGGAGGGCGGTGACGTCTCACGGTGCTCGGACGTCGCTCGGCGCCTGCAGCGACGATGCCCGCCGGCCCGGGTACCGCGGCTCTACCTCGGCGGACCGGGGCTCTACCTCGGCGGACCGGGGCTCTGCCTCGGGGACGGTCAGTCGCGGGGCTCGCGCGCGGTGAGCACGACGGGGCCGTCCTCGGTGATCGCGACGGTGTGCTCGCTGTGCGCGCCGCGCGACCCGTCGGCGGAGCGGAGGGTCCAGCCGTCGGGGTCGGTGTAGATCTCGTCGGTGGTCTCGAGGAACCAGGGCTCGATCGCGATGACGAGGCCCGGCTTGAGCGGGAACCCGCGCTTGCGGCGGCCGTCGTTCGGGATGTGGGGCTCGCCGTGCATGGTGCGGCCGACGCCGTGCCCGCCGAAGTCGGTGTTCACCGAGTAGCCCGCGGCGTGCGCGACGTCGGCGATGGCGGCGGAGATGTCGCCGACCTTCTTGCCCGGCTGCGCGGCGGCGATGCCCGCCTCGAGCGCGCGCTCGGTCGTCTGGATGAGCCGGGCGTCCGCCTCGCCGAGCGCGCCCGCGCGCGGCGTGCCGACGACGAACGACAGCGCCGAGTCCGCGACCCACCCGTCGACCGAGGCGGCGAAGTCGATGCTCAGCAGGTCGCCGTCGCGCAGCGCGTAGTCGTGGGGGAGGCCGTGCAGCACGGCGTCGTTCACGGACGTGCAGATCACCTTGCCGAACGGGCTCGCGCCGAACGACGGGTGGTAGTCGATGTAGCAGGACTCGGCCCCGCGGTCGCGGATCATCCGGTGCGCGACCTCGTCGAGCTCGAGCAGGTTCGTCCCGACCTTCGTGGCGGCGCGCACCGTGGTGAGGACGTCGGCGACGAACCGTCCGGCGGGCCGCATCTGCTCGATCTCCCGCGGGGTCCTCAGCTCGATCATCGTGGTCCTTCCGGTTCGCAGGTGGTGGTGCCCGACGACGGCACGGCGGGCTCGTACGTACTGAGCGGTGCCGAGGGGCGGGCTCGACCACGATATCGGTCCCGGCGAGGGCAAGCGCTTGCATCGATCTGCTCACGATGCGGCACGGCGCCTCGCCAGGGTCCGTCCCGGCGTGGCAGCATCACCCGTCGTGGCAGGTATCGACGACGTCGCCCAGGCCGCCGGGGTGTCCACGGCGACCGTCTCGCGCGCCCTGCGCGGCCTGCCGAACGTCTCGGAGGCGACGCGCCTGCGGGTGCTCGCGGAGGCGGCGCGGCTCGGGTACGTGCCCACGCCGTCGGCGTCGTCCCTGGCCACGGGGCGGACCCGGACGATCGGCGTGCTGACCCCGTGGGTGAACCGGTGGTTCTTCGCCAACGTCATCGAGGGCGCCGAGCGCGCCCTGCGCGACCTCGGCTACGACGTGCTGCTCTACACGTTCGACGTCCGGCGCACGTCGTCGCGCCGCCGGGTCGACCCGAGCGTGCTGCGCCACCGCGTGGACGGGACGCTCGTCGTCGGGCTGCCGCTGGACGACGACGAGGTGCGCTCGCTCGTCGGGCTGGCGCGCCCGCTGGCGTTCGTGGGGTCCGGGCCGGCCGAGCAGGTGACGGTCCGGCTCGACGACGTCGCGACCGGGCGGGCGGCGACGCGTCACCTGCTCGACCTCGGGCACCGGGTGATCGGGCACGTGACCGGGGTGCCGGACCTGGTGTCGTCGTGGTCCCCGCCCGTGGAGCGTGCGCGGGGGTACGTGCGCGCGCTCGAGGAGGCGGGCGTCGTCGTGCAGCCGGACCTCGAGGTGAACGGCGACTTCGACGTCGCGGGCGGCCGCGAGTCGACCGCGGAGCTGCTGCGCCGCCGCCCGGACGTGACCGCGGTGTTCGCGGCGTCGGACGAGATGGCGATGGGCGCGATCCTCGCGGCGCGCGACCTCGGCCGGCGCGTGCCGGAGGACCTGTCCGTCGTGGGCGTGGACGGCCACGACCTCGGCGAGCTCGTCGGCCTGACCACGATCGCGCAGGACGCCTACCAGCAGGGCTTCGACGCGGCGCTCCTGCTGCTCGACATGATCAACGGTGCCCCGGTGCCCGAGAGCCTGACGTACCCGACGGAGCTCGTCCGGCGCGGTTCGACGGCGCCGCTCCCCCCGGGCGCGTAGGGCCGGCCGCGACCCCTGCCCACACCGGGACGCCCCGCGGGCGCACGGTGTGGGAGCGCGGCCAGCCTTCCGGGCCCCGAGAGTGCGCGCACCCGCCGCGCGTGACGGAATCGTTACGCAAACTCACCTCCGCAGTGCTTGCACCCCGGGGATGCAACCGCTTGCATGGTGGGAGGGCGAGAGCGCACCCGCGCTCGCGACGTCGCGATGCGCCCGGTCCTCACCGGACCGGGGTGACGGCGTCCGGACCCACGACGAGGTGGAGGCTGAGATGACCAGGACCACGAGGACCAGCGCGGCGCGTCGCCGCACGCTGGCGGTCGCCGCCGGCGGCGCGAGCCTCGCGCTCGTGCTCGGGGCGTGCAGCAGCGGGGGCGGCGGCGGGGGCGACGACGAGTCGCCCAGCGCCGAGGTGGACTGCGCCGACTTCGAGCAGTACGGCGACCTGTCCGGCAAGACCGTCACGGTCTACTCGACGATCGTCGACACCGAGGCCGAGCAGCAGCAGGCGTCGTACGAGCCGTTCGAGGAGTGCACCGGCGCGACGATCGAGTACGAGGGCTCCAAGGAGTTCGAGGCCCAGCTCCCCGTCCGCATCCAGTCGGGCAGCGCGCCCGACATCGCGTACCTGCCGCAGCCCGGCCTCCTGCGCCGCATCGTCGCGGACTTCCCCGACGCGATCCAGCCGGTCGGCGACCAGGCCGCGGCCAACGTCGACCAGTACTACACGGAGTCCTGGAAGGAGTACGGCACCGTCGACGGCACGCTGTACGCGACGCCGCTCGGCGCGAACGTGAAGTCGTTCGTCTGGTACTCGCCGTCCATGTTCGAGGAGGCGGGCTACGAGGTCCCGACGACGTGGGACGAGCTCATGGAGCTCTCCGACCAGATCGTCGCCGACAACCCGGAGGGCGACGTCAAGCCCTGGTGCGCCGGCATCGCGTCCGGCGAGGCGACCGGCTGGCCGGCCACCGACTGGATGGAGGACGTCGTCCTGCGCACGGCGGGCCCCGAGGTCTACGACCAGTGGGTCAACCACGAGATCCCGTTCAACGACCCGCAGATCGCCACGGCCCTCGCGACGGTCGGCGACGTGCTGAAGAACGAGGACTACGTCAACGGCGGCCTGGGCGACGTGAGCAGCATCGCGACGACCGAGTTCACCGAGGGCGGGTACCCGATCATCGACGGCCTGTGCTACATGCACCGCCAGGCCACGTTCTACCAGGCGAACTGGACGACCCTCGACCCCGACCTCGAGGTCGCCGAGGACGGCGACGTGTGGGCGTTCTACCTGCCGGGCGAGTCGGCCGACGACAAGCCGCTGCTCGGTGGCGGCGAGTTCGTCGCGGCGTTCAACGACCGTCCCGAGGTCCAGGCCTTCCACGCGTACCTGTCGAGCCCCGAGTGGTCCAACGCCAAGGCGAGCGTGACCCCGCAGGGCTGGATCAGCGCCAACAACGGCCTCGACCCCGAGCTGCTGCAGTCGCCGATGGACCAGCAGGCGTACGAGCTGCTCACGGACGAGAGCTACACGTTCCGCTTCGACGGCTCGGACATGATGCCCGCCGCCGTCGGCGCCGGCTCGTTCTGGTCCGAGATGACCGAGTGGATCGCGAGCGACAAGTCCGACCAGGCCGTGCTCGACGCCATCGAGGCGTCCTGGCCGACGTCCTGACCCGCGAGCGGCCCGGGGGCTGACGGCGCGGCGCGAGCCACGTCGTCGGGCCCCGGGCCCGCGCGTCGACCCGGGGGCGGGTCGCCCTGGCAGGACCCGGGCGGCCCGCCCTCGCCGACCGTCCCTCGTCGTCCACCTCGTCCTCCCGGCCGCCGCCGGCCACCTCAGGAGCCTCACATGGACTGGTTGCTCGAACCCTCCGGGACGGGGGGCAAGCTCGCGGTGATGGTCGTCGCGATCCTGCTCTTCGTCGTCGTCATGGGTCTGATCCTCTTCCTCGTCGACCGGCCGAAGCGCGTGCCCGGCTGGGTCGTCGCGATCGCGTTCGCCGGGCCCGCGGTCGTCATGCTCGCGTTCGGCCTGCTGTACCCAGGGCTGCGCACCATCCGCGACTCGTTCTACAACCGCACGGGCTCCGCGTTCGTCGGGCTCGACAACTACGTCACCGCGTTCACGCGGGACGAGTTCCAGATCGTCCTGCGCAACACGGCGATCTGGGTCATCGTCGTCCCGCTCGTCTCGACGTTCCTCGGGCTGGTGTACGCGGTCGTCGTCGACCGGTCCCGCTTCGAGAAGCTCGCGAAGACCCTGATCTTCCTGCCCATGGCGATCTCCATGGTCGGCGCGGGCATCATCTGGAAGTTCATGTACGAGTACAAGCCGGCCAGCCAGCCGCAGATCGGCCTGTTCAACCAGGTCCTCGTGTGGCTCGGGCTGGAGCCGCAGCAGTTCCTGCTCAGCGCGCCGGCGAACACGTTCTTCCTCATCCTCGTGATGATCTGGATCCAGGCCGGGTTCGCCATGACGATCCTCGCCGCCGCGATCCGCGCCATCCCGGACGACATCGTCGAGGCGGCCCGGCTCGACGGCGTCGGCGGCATGCGGATGTTCCGCTACATCACCGTGCCGAGCATCCGCCCGGCCCTCGTGGTCGTCCTCACGACGATCGCCATCGGCACGCTCAAGGTCTTCGACATCGTCCGCACGATGACGGGCGGCCGGTTCGAGACGTCGGTCGTGGCGAACGAGTTCTACACGCAGGCGCTGCGCCAGGGCGAGCAGGGCCTGGGCGCCGCGCTCGCCGTCATCCTCTTCGTGCTCGTCATCCCGATCATCGTGTACAACGTGCGGCAGCTGAAGCAGGCGGAGGAGATCCGATGAGCACCCCACTGTCCGCCTCCGTGCCCGACGCCCCGCTCGTCGACGAGACCGTCGAGGAGGGCAGCGGCAAGGGCGTCGTCGCCGGCCTGGACGCGCGCGCCGACAAGGTGCGCCGCAAGGTCTCGTCGCGGCCGGCGTCGATCATCGCGATCGTGCTCGCCGTCCTGTGGACGATCCCGACGTTCGGGCTCCTCGTCACGTCGTTCCGGCCGCCGCGCGAGATCCGCCGGTCGGGGTGGTGGGAGGCGTTCGCGAACCCCGAGTTCACGGTCGACAACTACACGGACGCGCTGTTCGGCGGCTCGACGAGCTTCGCGACCTACTTCGTCAACTCCCTCGTCATCACGCTGCCCGCGGTGATCATCCCGATCACGCTCGCGTCGCTCGCCGCGTACGCGTTCGCGTGGGTGAACTTCAAGGGCCGCAACCTGCTGTTCGTCGCGGTCTTCGCGCTCCAGATCGTGCCCATCCAGGTCACGCTCGTCCCGCTGCTCACGCAGTACGTGGACTGGGGGATCGACGGCTCGTTCTGGCCCGTGTGGCTGTCGCACTCGATCTTCGCGCTGCCGCTCGCGATCTTCCTGCTGCACAACTTCATGAAGGACATCCCGCGCGAGCTCGTCGAGGCCGCCCGCGTCGACGGCGCGGGGCACGTGAAGATCTTCTTCCAGGTCCTCATGCCGCTCCTCGTCCCCGCCATCGCGGCGTTCGGCATCTTCCAGTTCCTCTGGGTGTGGAACGACCTGCTCGTCGCGCTGACGTTCGCGTCCGGCCAGGACACCGCACCGATCACGGTGCGGCTCGCCGAGCTGTCCGGCTCGCGCGGCGCGAGCTGGCACCTGCTCCCGGCGGGCGCGTTCATCTCCATGGTCGTGCCCGTGGTCGTGTTCCTGGCGCTCCAGCGGTACTTCGTGCGCGGCCTGCTCGCCGGCTCGGTCAAGGGCTGACGCCGGCCGCGGCGAGATGGTGGCGGCGGCCCGTCCCGCACGGCGGGCGGGCCGCCGTCGCACGACCGGCGTGCGACGTCTCCGGGCGGGCGCGGTCGTAGAGTCGGTCGGTGCCCACCCGAACCGCCGCCCTCGACCGCGTCCCGGCACCGGCGCTGTTCGTCGTCTCGGGCCTCACGCAGTACCTGGGCGCGGCGATCGCCGTCGGGCTGTTCGCCGTCGCCGGGGCGGTCGAGGTGGGCTGGCTGCGCATCGCGGCCTCCGCGCTGCTCCTGCTGGCCTGGCGCCGCCCGTGGCGGCGGCGCTGGACGCGGCACGACCTCGCGTGGGCCGCGGTCTTCGGGGTCGCGCTCGCGGCGATGAACCTCGCGTTCTACGTCGCGATCGACCACCTCCCGCTCGGCACCGCCGTCGCGATCGAGTTCCTCGGCCCGGTCGCGGTCGCGGCGGTCACGGGCAGCGGCTGGCGCGAGCGCGGCGCCATCGCGGTGGCGGCGGCCGGGGTCGTGCTGCTCGCCGGCGTGACGGTCGGGTCCGACCTCCCGCACGACGACGCCGTGCTCGGCCTCGCGGCGATCGCCGTCGCCGCCGCGTGCTGGGCCGCGTACATCGTGCTCGGCCGCCGGGTCGCCGTCGGGGGCTCGGGCGTCACGTCGCTCGCGGTCGGGATGGCCGTGGGCGCGCTCGCGTTCGCGCCGTTCCTCGCGCCGGACGCCGTCCCGGTGCTCGGCGACTGGCGGCACGCCCTGGCCGTCGCGGGGATCGCGCTGTTCTCGTCCGTCGTGCCCTACGCGCTCGAGCAGGTGATCCTGCGCCGCGTCAGCGCGGCGACGTTCTCGGTGCTCCTCGCGCTGCTCCCGGCGACGGCGGCCGTCGTGGGCGCCGTCGTGCTCAGGCAGGTCCCGAGCCCCCTGGAGCTGGTCGGCCTCGTGCTCGTCTCCGGGGCGATCGCCATGACCGCCGCGCGCCCCGGCGCGAGCGGGCGCGGGGAGCCGGACGGCGTGCTGCCGACCGACCCCCCGCCCGCCTGAGCGGACCGGGGCCTCAGAGGTACTGGCCGGGCGAGGGGCGTCCGTCGTGCTCCTCCGGGCGCGGCTGCTGCCCCGGCATCCCGCCGGGCGCACCGTGGCCCATGGGCGGCAGCGAGCCGGGCGGCAGAGCCCGGCGCATCTGCGAGAGCTGCGCCTGCGCGGCCATCTGCTGCGCGACGAGCGCCGTCTGGATGCCGTGGAACAGCCCCTCGAGCCAGCCCACGAGCTGCGCCTGCGCGACCCGGAGCTCCGCGTCCGTCGGGACGCTGTCGTCCGAGAACGGCAGCGTGATGCGGTGCAGCTCGTCGACGAGGTCTGGCGAGAGGCCCTCCTCGAGCTCCGTGAGGGACCGCTCGTGGATCTCCGCGAGCCGCGAGCGCGCCGCCTCGTCGAGCGGGGCGTCGCGCACCTCGTCGAGGAGCTTCTTGATCATGCCGCCGATGCGCATGACCTTGGCCGGCTCCTCGATGACGGTCGCCGGGTTGCGGTCGGGGTCGGTCGAGTCGTCGCTCTCGACGACGCTCACCCCCGTGCCGTCAGGCATGACCACGGTGGAACGGCCGGGCTCGTCGTCGCCCTGCGCGGTCGCCGCAGGGTCGGGAGCGGTGGGCTCGTCGGGACGGGGGTCGCGCGGTTCGTCAGCCATGGGTCCAGTCTTGCGCGTGCCACCCCCGCGCGCACCGACGGGCGCGACCCGCCGTCACGGGACGAGCAGCACCTTGCCGAACACCTCGCCCGAGTCGAGCAGCTCGTGCGCGCGCGCCGCCTCGTCGAGCGGCAGGCGCGCGTGCACGACCGGCCGCACCCGGCCGTCCTCCACCAGCGGCCAGACGTGCGTCAGCACCTCGTGCACGATGCGCGCCTTCTCCTGCGGCGGGCGGGCCCGCAGCGTCGTGCCGGCCACCGTGGCACGCCGGGCGAGGAGGAGGCCGAGGTCGAGCTCCGCGCGTCGTCCCTTCTGCATGCCGATGACGACGAGGCGACCGCCCGTGGCGAGGACCTCGAGGTTGCGCGGCAGGTAGGCGGCCCCGACGACGTCCAGCACCACGTCCGCGCCGTGGCCGCCCGACGCGTCCCGCACCGCGGCGACGAAGTCCTCCTCGCGGTGGTCGACGGCGAGGCTCGCCCCGAGCGCCAGGCACCGGTCGGCGCGGCCGCGACCGCCCGCGGTCACCGCGACGTGCGCCCCCAGCGCCGCGCCCAGCTGGACGCCCACCGTCCCGACGCCGCCCGAGCCGCCGTGCACGAGCAGCCACTCGCCGGGCGCCAGGCGGCCCACGTCGACCACGTTGCTCCAGACGGTGCACACCGCCTCGGGGAGGGCGGCCGCGTCCACGAGGTCGACCCCCTCGGGGACGGGGAGCACCTGCGTCGCGCGCACCCGCACCTGCTCCGCGTAGCCGCCGCCGTCGAGCAGCGCGACCACCCGGTCGCCGACCGACCAGCCCGACACAGCGTCCCCGACGCGGGCCACCGTGCCCGAGACCTCGAGGCCCGGCCAGTCGGGTGCGCCGGGCGGGGGAGGGTAGGATCCAGCGCGTTGTAGCAGGTCAGCACGGTTCACGCCAGCGGAAGCGACGTCGACCACGAGCTCGTCCGGCCCAGGGGTCTGGTCAGGGAGCGTGGAAACCGTTAGTTTCTCAGGGCCACCGGGGCCCGATATCGTGACGCCTCGCATCTCGCCGAGACTACGCGGACGGCCCCGGAGGCGCCGGATCACCGACGGGGGCACCGCGTGACGAGGGCGATTGTTCGTGCTCCTCGCGGATTAGGTGTCCGGGGGAAGTGCACCGATAGTTAGTACGCACGACCGGGGAGCGAGCCCGGGAGGCGCCGCTGCCACGCGCGTCGACCATGCCGCCGAACGGGTGGACCAGGTGATGGAGGCAGGTTCGTATGCTCCGCAGGTTGAGCGTCCGCGGGAAGATCCTTGCGGCACTCGCGGTGCCCGTCCTCGTCCTCTTCGCCGCCGCGGCGATCATCTCGGCCCAGGCCATCGGGACCGCGCGCGACGCGAGCCAGACGAGCGCGCTCGTCGCGGCGCTCGCGGCGCAGGACGCGGCCGGGACGGAGATCGCGGCCGAGCGCACGTACTCGTTCCTCGACGCCAACAGCACGCGCGACACGGCCGAGGAGGCCGAGGCGCAGATGATGGCGCAGCGCGAGAAGACCGACCGCGCGCTCGACGCGCGCGACCGCGCGTACGAGCGGCTCAACACCTCCGCACTCGACCCCCGCGTGCGCAAGGCCGTGGCCGACACGATCGGTGACCGGTCTGAGCTCGTGGGTGTCCGCCAGGCGATCGACCGGTCCGGTCTCGGCCAGCTGCAGCGCAACTCGATGTACAGCGACCTCATCGACGCGGCGCTGGACGTGCCGCGCACGCTCGCGGACACCACTCCCGACCGCAGCCTCGCGCAGTACCTCGACACCTACGTGCTCCTCGACGAGCTGCTCGCCCAGCAGGCGCTCGAGCAGCCGCTGGCTGGAGCGGTGCTGCAGGCCGCGCAGGCGGGCCAGCAGAACACCGTCACCAACCAGCAGGCCGCCGTCCTCGTCACCACCGGAGACACGCTCGCCGCCCGCGCGCGCGCCGCGGTCCGCCAGCTGCCCGGGGAGTTCCGCCTCGAGACGCCGACGGCGACCTACAACCAGATCCGGCAGAACCTCATCGGGTCGCGCCCGGCAGCCACCCCGCCCAGCCAGGCGGCGCAGTGGCCGACGCTCTCGCAGGAGGACCGCGACCAGACCGCCCCCGTGCGCGACGCGGTGCGCACCGAGACCGCGGAGAAGGCCTCGGACCTCGCGGGGGCCGCCACGACGCGCGCCGTGATCACCATCCTCGTGACGCTCGCCGCGGTCGTCGCCTCGATCCTCGTGGCCGGCTTCATCGCGCGTGCGATCGTCAACCCGCTGCGGCGCCTCACCGACGCCGCCGAGGACGTCCGTGACCAGCTCCCCAAGCTCGTCGAGCAGGTCGCCGTGCCTGGCCAGGGTCCGGGCATCGACCTCGCGCCGATCACCGTCGAGTCCAGCGACGAGGTCGGCCAGCTCGCCACCGCGTTCAACGACGTGAACCAGACGACGATCAAGGTCGCCCGCGAGCAGGCCGCGCTGCGTGGCTCGATCGCCGAGATGTTCGTCAACGTGGCCCGCCGCGACCAGGTGCTCCTCAACCGCCAGCTCGCGTTCCTCGACGACCTCGAGCGCTCCGAGGAGGACGCGGGCACGCTGTCCAACCTCTTCCGCCTCGACCACCTCGCGACCCGGATGCGCCGCAACGCAGAGTCGCTGCTCGTGCTCGCCGGCATCGACTCGGGCCGTCGGGTGCGCCAGCCGATGCCGGCCTCCGACGTGATCCGTACCGCGTCCTCCGAGATCGAGCTGTACGACCGCGTGCGCCTCAACCTCGTCGTCGACCCGCTCATGCTGGGGCACAACGCGCTCAACGCGGCGCACCTGCTCGCCGAGCTCCTCGAGAACGCCACGATGTTCTCCGAGCCGCACACGCCCGTCGAGGTCACCACCGGCCGCGACGCGGACTTCGTGCACATCACCGTCCGGGACCACGGTCTGGGCATGACGGCCGAGGAGATCGCGGAGGCGAACCGGAAGGTCGCGACGCACGCGGCCTCGGACGTCGTCGGCGCCCAGCGCCTGGGCCTGTTCGTGGTCGGCCGCCTCTCGGAGCGGCTCGGAGCCAAGGTCCGCTTCAGCGCCGGGGGCGACGAGCAGGGCACCGAGGTCGTCGTGTCCTTCCCGGCCGTCCTCTTCGTGCCCGACTCGAACGTCCCGCTCCCGCAGCCGACGGACCCGTTGGAGACGAGCACCCAGGCCGCCGCGCAGCAGCTCACGAGCACGGGCGTGATGCCGGCCCTCCCCGCCGAGCCCGCCGCTCCCGCACCCGTCCCGACGGCGTCCGTCGCGGCCGTGGAGCCCGAGGCGCCCGCCGCCGTGCCGGTCGACCTCGACGCGCTCACCGACGGCACCACGCAGACGGGCATGCCGCGCCGTCGCTCCCGCACGGTCGACCCGGCGGCGGCCGCGCCCAGCGCGTCGTTCGCGTCGGGCCCGCAGACGGGCGCGATCGTGCTCCCGCCGCTCGCGACCCCGGCCCTGCCGGACGAGCTGCCCGCCGCGGACGAGGCCTGGACCCCGCCCGCGGAGGTGGCTCCCGCCGCGTCCGCGCTCCCGAGCCGGTCGCGTGCCGCCGCGACCCCGGTCGAGCCCGTCTCGGCCGAGATCCCGGTGCTCGACGTCAGCACCCGCAGCGCGCTCTTCTCGAGCTTCCGTCCCGTGGGCGAGCGGCCGGTCACCGAGAACCCGGTCGAGCTGCCGGTCGCGCCGGACGTCACGGCGACCGACATCCCGCTGGTGAGCGACGTGCCGACGGCCGAGGCCGCCGTCCACCACGAGGTCGTCTGGACCCCGCCGGAGGTCGCGGAGCAGCCAGCCGCCCCGAACGCCGTCACGGGCGTGGGGCAGGCCTGGGCACCCGAGCAGGGCTGGGCCCCGGAGCAGCCCGCCGAGCAGACGTGGACCCCGGAGCAGCCCGCCGAGCAGACGTGGACCCCGGAGCAGCCCGCCGAGCAGACGTGGACCCCGGAGCAGCCCGCCGAGCAGGCCTGGGAGCCCGAGCCTGCGCAGGAGACCGCGTCCGCGGGCTGGGCGCCGTCGTCGTTCGCCGAGGAGCCGCTCGACGCGACCCGCGTCGTCCCGCCCGTGGCGGCGCAGCCGGAGCAGCCCGCGGCCGAGCGCGCGCCGCTCGCCGACCGGAGCCGGGCCGCGGCCGACGCGACCGAGGTCCGGCCCGTGGCGCCCTCCGCCCCGGAGCAGACGGACGTCCCGGTCGTGGCCGAGGGACGTGCCGCGGACGGCGCCGAGGAGATCCCCGCCGAGCTCTCGTTCGAGGCGCTTCCCCGCTTCGAGGAGCTCATGGCCGACCTCCCGACGCGCCGGTCGCTGCGCGAGAGCCAGGCGCGCAAGCGCGGTCTCTTCGGGCGTCGTCCGCGGACGACCGCCACGCCGCAGGCGACGCGACCCGCCGGCCCCTCGGCCGAGGCGCTCGCCTCGCGCCCGGCCGCGTCGACGCCGGCACCGGCGGCGGCCGCACCCGCGGCGTCGAACCCGGTGGCACCTGCGCCCGCGGCGCCCGCCCCGGTCCAGGCGGCCCCGGCCGCGCGGCAGGAGCCGGGCGCGCCGGCGCGCACGTCCGCGTTCGCGCCGCGCGCCGACCTTCTTGCTGCGCCCACGCCGTCCTTCGCCCCCGAGGCGCCGGCGGCCCCGGTGCAGGAGACGCGGAGCCTCCCCCCGGTCCAGGACGACCCGTACCCCGCGGCCCGGCCGTCCGTGCCCGAGCCGGCGGCCTCCGCCGCCGCGTGGGACGCCGCTCCCGCCAGGGACGCGGCGTCGGGCTACGGTCCGCCGAGCCCGCTCGCCCGGCGCCCGGTCGCGGAGTCCCTCGAGCCGCTGGACGCGGGCTACGTCTCCGACTCGGTCGAGGCGCGGTCGGACTGGATGGCGTCGGCGGTGCTGTACGAGGAGATGTCCACCCTGCTGCAGGGCAGCACCGATTTCCAGGAAGCGACCTTGGCGGACCCGAACGACGGCATCTACCAGCCGCTCAAGGTCGACGCCGCGGCGTCGGGCCTCGCGCGACGCTCGCGCGGCGAGGAGCGCGACGGGTACGTCGACCGCTTCACGGCGCGGATCGACCGCGACCCGGAGCAGCTGCGGGCGCGCCTGTCGGCGTTCCAGTCGGCGACCGCCCGCGGGCGCGTCGAGGGGCAGGACGAGACGAGTTCGACGTGGAACCCCGAGGCCATGGATTATGTCCCTGATTCAGCGCCGCAGGCGCGGTGACGACATGCCGTCTGCGGCAACTGACGAGGAGGAACAGTGAACGCGCTCAGCACCGAGGCCACGAACTTCGGGTGGCTGCTCGACAACTTCGTGCGGACCGTACCGGGCAGCCGGCACACGCTCGTGGTGTCGGCGGACGGCCTGCTCATGGCGATGTCCGACCAGCTCGACCGGACGAGCGGTGACCAGCTCGCCGCGATCGTCTCGGGCATGTCGAGCCTGACCCGCGGTGCGGCCCGCCAGCTCAACGGCGGGAACGTCCGGCAGGCCATCATCGAGATGGACAACGGGTTCCTGTTCCTCATGAACGTGTCGAACGGCTCCGTCCTGGGCGTGGTGGCCGAGGCGAACTGCGACATCGGCCTCATCGGCTACGAGATGGCGCTCCTCGTCTCGCGCACGGAGGCGACCCTGACGCCGCAGCTCATCTCGGAGATGCGGGGTAGCCTTCCGGTCGACGGTGCGACCCGAACCCCGGTGGGATGAGGACTGATCGATGACGAACGTACCTTTCGGCAGCATGGGAGCCCACGACGGGTACGAGGCGGCGACCGTCCGCCCGTACGCGGTGACGGGTGGTCGCGTGCGGTCCGCCACGTCCGACCTCCCGCTCGAGGCGCTCGTCGAGGTCATGCCGGGTGCCGTGAACAGCTTCGGGCTCCCGCCCGAGAAGCGCTCGATCCTCCAGCACGCCGCGCACACGTACGTCTCGATCGCCGAGCTCTCCGCGCTCCTGCGCCTGCCGCTCGGCGTGACGAAGGTGCTCGTCGCGGACCTGCAGGAGGACAACTACATCACCGTCCACACGTCGACCCCGCTCAACGTCCACACGGGTCACGGCAGCAACCACTCGGGTCTGTCCCTGAGCGTCTTGGAGAGTGTTCTCAATGGCATTTCCACCCTCTGACGGCTCGGGGAGCGGGCCGCAGGCAGGGCAGCCGTCCGGGGCGAGCGGGGGTGCGCCCGGCGGTCAGCCGGCGCTGCGCCAGACGGCGTGGGCTCCGGTGAGCGCACCCGTCGGCGTGCCGACCCAGGCGGCTCCGGCGACGCCCGGCCAGCCCGCGGCACCGCAGCAGCCGGCCGCCGCCCAGCCCGTCGCTCCGGCGGCACCGCAGCCGGCGGCACCGCAGCCCGCCGCGCCGGTGGCCACGCAGCCCGCGACGGCTCCGGCCGCACCGCAGCCGGTCGCTCCGGCTCCGGCCGCCGCGCAGCCCGCCCCGGCTCCGGCCGCCGCGCAGCCTGCGTCGGCTCCCGTCGCGCAGGCCGCGGCCCAGCCGCGCACCGCGCCGCAGCCCCTGGCCGCCGCGCAGCCCGTGGCTCCCGCCCAGCAGGCGCCCGCTCAGCCGGTCGCCCCGGTGCAGCAGGCGGCCCCCGCGCGCCCGGTCGCGGCAGCGCCCGCGGCTCCGCCCGCTGCGGCGGCGCAGCCCGGTGGTGCCGCAGCGGCGTCCCGGACCGCGCCGACGGTCGTGAAGATCGTCGTCGCGGGCGGCTTCGCCGTCGGCAAGACGACGTTCATCGGCTCGATCTCGGACGTGGAGCCGCTCAACACCGAGGCCGCGATGACGGAGCACTCGGTAGGCGTCGACGACGCGGGCGGCGTGTCCGACCGCAAGACGACGACGACCGTCGCGATGGACTTCGGCCGCGTCTCGCTGCCGGGCAACCTGTGGCTCTACCTGTTCGGCACGCCGGGCCAGGACCGCTTCCTCTTCATGTGGGACGACCTGGTCCGCGGCGCGATCGGCGCCGTCGTGCTCGTCGACACCGACCGCCTGGAGCAGTGCTTCCCGGCGATCGACTACTTCGAGTCGCGCAACATCCCGTTCGTCGTGGGCGTCAACTGCTTCGACGGCGTCGCCAAGCACAAGCTCGAGGACGTCCGCGAGGCGCTGCAGATCCCGCCGCACGTGCCGATGCTCTACACGGACGCGCGCTCGCGCGCGGCGACGAAGCAGACGCTCATCGCGCTCGTCCAGCTCGCGATGCGCCAGCTCCGCGGCGCGGCCTGACCGCTCCCGCACCCCGCGCCACGCACGACGGCGGGCCGCCCTCCACGGGTCGGCCCGCCGTCGTCGTGCAGGGGCGGGGCGTGCCACAATGGCTCGCCGGGAGGGCTGACAGAGCGGCCTAATGTGACGGTCTTGAAAACCGTTGTGCGGCAACGCACCGGGGGTTCGAATCCCTCGCCCTCCGCCAGTCGTGCCGTCAGGCCGGGTCGGGAGCCGTGCTCCGTCCCGGCCTGACGCGCGCCGGGCGCAGGGCCGCCGGGGCGTGCGCCGGGACCAGCGGGTGCCGCGGTGCGACCGGGCCCAGCACCGCGTACGCAGCGCCGAGCGGCGGGCGCACGTCCTTCTCGCCCGCGTTGGGCCAGAGCGCACAGGCCCGTTCCGCGAGCGCCGTGATCGTGAGCGACGGGTTCACCCCGAGGTTCGCGCTCACCGCGGACCCGTCCATGACGTGCAGGCCGGGCTGACCGTGGACACGGTGGTACGGGTCGATCACGCCCGTCCGCGGCGAGGTGCCGATCGCGCACCCGCCGAGGATGTGGGCCGTCATCGGGACGTCGAAGGGCTCGCCGACGGTCCCTCCGGGCATGCCGCCCATGCGCCGGGCCATGCGCCGTGCGGTGTCGTTCCCGGCCGGGATCCAGGTCGGGTTGGGCGCGCCGTGCCCCTGGCGGGACGTGAGGACCTTGCGGCCGAGGAACCCGCGCCGCAGCGAGGTGGTGAGCGAGTTGTCGTGGCTCTGCATGACGAGCGCGATGATCGTCCGCGACGACCAGCCGCGCAGGTCGGCCATCGCCGGCAGGTCCCGACGTCGGCGCCACAGCTCGCGCAGCCAGGTGCGCCACCGGCTCGGACCACCGTCCGTGAGGACCGTCTGGAGCAGCCCCATGGCGCCCGACCCCTTCCCGTACCGCACGGGCTCGACGTGGGTCCGGGCGTCCGGGTAGAACGACGACGTGATCGCGACGCCGCGCGAGTAGTCGGGCGCGTCGGGCCGTCGCTGGTGGTCGCGACGCCGGACCGTGGCGCCGAGCAGGGCCTCGGAGTTGGTGCGCGTGAGGTGTCCCAGCCGCTCGGAGACCCCCGGCAGGTGTCCCGAGTCCCGCATGGCGTGGAGGAGTCTCTGCGTGCCCAGCGCCCCCGCGGAGAGCACGACGTGGCGTGCCGTGTAGCGCTGCCGTCCTGCCCAGGGGCGCCCCGAGCGGTGGGCGAGGACCTCGTGCAGGACGCCGCCCGCGCCGTCGGGCACGGGCCGCACCTCGGTGACGGTCGTGAGCGGCAGGACCTGGGCGCCGCCGCGCTCGGCGAGGTAGAGGTAGTTCTTCACGAGCGTGTTCTTCGCCCCGACCCGGCACCCCGTCATGCACGCGCCGCACTCGGTGCAGCCGCGCCGCGCGGGCCCGGCCCCGCCGAAGTAGGGGTCGGGGGCGGTGACCCCCGGCTCCCGTGTCCCGCCTCGGCCGAAGAACACACCGACCGGCGCCTTCACGAAGGTGTCGCCCACCCCGGTCTCGCGGGCCACGTCCTCCAGGACGTCGTCCGCGGGGGTGCGCCCGGCGTAGGTGGTGACGCCGAGCATCCGGCGCGCCTGGTCGTACCAGGGCGCCAGCTCGGTCCGCCAGTCGGCGACGTCGGCCCAGGCGGGGTCCGTGAAGAAGTCGTCGAGCGGCTCGTACAGCGTGTTCGCGTACACGAGGCTGCCGCCGCCGACACCGGCGCCGGCGAGGACGAGCACGTCGCGGAGGCGGTGGATGCGCTGGATCCCGAAGCATCCGAGGGCGGGTGCCCACAGGAACGACCGGAGACGCCACGACGTGCGGGGGAGTTCCTCGTCGGTGAAGCGGCGGCCCGCCTCGAGGACGCCGACGCGATAGCCCTTCTCGGTGAGGCGCAGGGCGGTGACGCTCCCGCCGAACCCCGAGCCGACCACCAGCACGTCGAAGTCGGTCGGGACGCGCGGGCCACCGCGCCCGGGTACGTCGGCGGGGGCGGTGCGGGGGACGTCGGCGGCCATGGGCAGACGGTACGTCACGACGGCGCGGGGCTCTGGCCGGGAGGTCCGGGACCTTCGGCGAGTGCCGGGCGCGGGGCGGTGCGGGATCATGGCGTCGTGACGCCTGAGCCCTCCCCGGCCGACGAAGCCGGTCTCGAGCCCGTCGACCTCATCCGCCGGTCGGGCACCGTGCTGCGGATCGGTCGGCTCGCGCTGTCGGCGGGCACCGGCAGCTACCGCGTGAAGTCGCACATGACGCGCGCGGCCCGGGCGCTGGGCCTGGACCGCATCGCGGCGCACGTGACGCTGACGGAGATCACCGCGACGTCGTACCGCGGGCCGATCTTCCGCACGGAGCTCACCGAGGTGCGCTCCATCGGGATCAACGCGGACCGGCTCGCGCAGCTCGAGCGCTTCTCGGCCACGCTGCCGGCGGGGGCCGACCTCGACGAGGTCGACGCGGAGCTCGACCGGATCGCGCGCCGACCGCCGCTCTACGGGGCGTTCCTCAACGCCCTGTGGGCAGGGATCGCGTGCGCCGCGTTCGCGTTCCTCAACCACGGCGGCCTCGTCGAGTGCGGCGCCGTGCTCGTCGCGGCGGCGCTGGGGCAGGGTGTCCGGCGCGCGATGCTGCACCGGGGCATCAACCAGTTCGGCGTGACGATGCTCGCGGCCGCGGTCGCGAGCGTCGCGTACCTGGGGCTCGTGCTGGGGCTCTCCGCGCTGGCCGGGGTCGAGGGCGGCCACGAGGCGGGGTACGTCTCGGCGGTGCTGTTCCTCGTGCCCGGGTTCGCGCTCGTGACGGGCGCGCTCGACCTCGCGAAGCTCGACTTCTCGGCGGGCGTCGCGCGCGTGACGTACGCGCTGATGATCCTCGCGTCCGCGGCGCTGGCGGTGTGGGGCGTCTCGGCTGCCGCGGGCCTCGCCCCGGACCCGGTGCCCGCACCGGTCCTCGCGGAGCCGCTGCTGTTCGGCCTGCGCGCGGTCGCGAGCTTCCTCGGGGTGCTCGGGTTCGCGCTGATGTTCAACAGCCCCTGGGCGATGGCGCTCGGGGCGGCCTCGATCGGCATGGTGGCGAACGTGGGGCGCCTGCTCCTCGTCGACGCCGACGTCGTCCCGCAGGCAGCCGCCGCGGCGGCGGCGCTGCTCGTGGGCCTGCTCGCGGCGACGGTCGCGCCCGCGCTGCAGGTCCCGCGCATCACGGTGTCCGTCCCGGCGGTGGTCATCATGGTCCCCGGCGTCACGGCGTACCGGGCGGTGTACGAGTTCAACAGCGGCGCGACGGCGCAGGCCCTCGCCTACGCCGTCGAGGCGGGTCTCGTGATCGTCGCGCTCGCGATCGGGCTCGCCGTCGCGCGCATGCTCACCGACCGGGAGTGGACCTTCGAGCGGTAGGAGGGGACGCCGTCGGGCCGGCGGTTTGGTCTGGTGGCGACGCCCTTGTACCCTGGGCGACGCAGGCTCTCCGCGGAGTCCTGCGAGGAGACGTCGCATAGTCAGGTCTAGTGCGCCACCCTGCTAAGGTGGTAACGGGGCAACCCGTTCGAGGGTTCAAATCCCTCCGTCTCCGCTCAGGAAGGTCTCGGTGTGCACGCACCCGGGGCCTTTTCTGTTGCCCGGGATCGTGCGGCCTGCACCGCCCGACGCGCGGGCGGGGCGGCCGGGCTCGTGGCCGAGCCCCTGCCGCCCCGGCGCCGTCACCGGCGCTGCGTGACAGCTCGACGTCGGGCCTGCTCCGTGGGCCGTGCCCTACGCCGTGCCGGTCGTCGCGAGCGCCGACCGCACGACGAACCGCGACGCGCCCGCCCCGGCGAGCACGAGCGCGGACGCCCCCAGGACGCACAGCAGGAACTGCAGGGCGACGCTCGCGTTCGTGAAGGCGTTGATGCCGAGGACGGGCACCATGAACAGCAGCACGGCCGCGGTCGCGACGCCTACGCTCACGACGAGCGGCACGAGCGTCTCGCGGAAGCGCGCCCGGTCGAGCGTCCGCAGGTCGGTGCCCGCGAGGACGAGCGTGCGGTACTCGCCGCGCTGGTCGATGACCCGGCCCGCCTGCATGACGCCCGTCGAGACGGCGGCCAGGACGCCCGCGATGGCGAGGGTGAGGAAGCCGCCCGTCTTGATGTCGACGAGGAACTGGGCCTCCGCCGGGTCGGACGCCATGCCCGGGTCGAAGAGCGCGAAGATGCTCGCGAGGCCCGCGATGAACGTCGCGAGCGCGACCCCGCCCACGGACCGCCACGCGGTCTTCGGGTTGTCCACGATCCGCCGCCCGGCGAGCAGCGTGGGCACGCGGCGCGCGGAGCCGGCGGTGATCCTGCCGACGACCCAGATGACGAACGGCCCGACGAGGTTGAGCGTCGCGAAGCCGATCAGCAGGATGACGACGACGACGGTGATCCCCACCGCGGCCGAGCCGAACGACAGGTTGGTCGCGACGATCATCGCGACGGCCGCGAGCCCGGTCGCGAGCAGGCGCACCGCCTTGAGGCCCGGGGGAGTGACGCGCGCGGCGACGCCGAGCGGCGTGATCGCGACGCGCCGGAGGCTGACGAGCGCGGACACGAGCGCGACCGCGACCACGAGCACGACGGCGCCCAGCAGGGCGGGCACGCCGACCCACAGCTCGGCGACGTCGAACGTGCGGCCCTGGAAGCGCAGCTGCGCGACGAGCGGCAGGAGGGCGCCGTAGCCGACCAGCCCGACGAGCGCCCCCGTGACGGCCTGGGCGGCGGCGTCGAGCACCGTGAGAGACGTGACCTGGCCGGTCGTCGCGCCCGCGAGCCGGAGCGCCGCGAGGCGCGCGTCGCGGCGCGCGACGGCGAGCCGCGCGGCCGCCCCGCCGAGCGTCACGAGCGGGATGAGCAGCAGGAGCGAGGCGATGCCCGCGAAGATCGGGTACTGCGTGTCGTACGACGTCACGGCCGCGTCCACGCCCTCCTGCATGCCCTCGATCCCGCCCGCGCGGCCGAGGAACGCCCCGAACCCGCCCACGACGACGAGCAGGATCGCGGTGGTCGTGGCGAACGCGATGACGGCGAGCACGTTGGTCAGGCCCTGCGGGTCGCGCTCGTCGGCGCTGCGGCGGCGCAGGAGCCACCAGAGGTCGACGGTCCTCATCGGGCGTTCCCCTGACCGGGGACGGCCGGGGCGGCCACGTCGTGGCCGGGCGCGAAGAACTCGCCGGAGATGACCCCGTCGCGCATCGTCACCGTGCGCGAGCAGTGCCGCGCGACCCCGGCGTCGTGCGTCACGACGACGAGCGCGGCACCCGAGTCGCGGGTCGCGCGCGTCAGGACGTCGAGCACCTCGGCGCCGGTCGACTGGTCGAGAGCGCCCGTCGGCTCGTCGGCGAACACGACGCCCGGCGACCCGACGAGGGCGCGCGCGATCGCGACGCGCTGCGCCTGCCCGCCGGAGAGCTCGCCCGGCCGGCGCTGCTCCATCCCGGCGAGGCCGAGGTGGGCGAGCCAGCGGGCGGCGACCGCGGTGGCCTCCGCGCGGGCCGTGCCGGCGAGCATGAGCGGCAGCGCCGCGTTCTCGACGGCGGGCAGCTCGGGCAGGAGCTGGCCCGACTGGAAGACGAAGCCGAAGTCCTGGCGGCGCAGGATCGTGCGCCGCGCCTCCGAGAGCGTCGCGACGTCCTCGCCGCGCCACGACACCGAGCCGGACGTCGGCGTGATGATGCCCGCGAGGCAGTGCAGGAGCGTCGTCTTGCCGGACCCGGACGGGCCCATGATCGCGAGCGACTCCCCGGGGCGGACCGTGAGGCTCACCCCCGCGAGGGCGTGCGTCGCGGTCTGCGCGGAGCCGTAGACCTTGGTGAGCGCGCTCGCGACGAGGGGCGAGCCGCCGGGGACGGGAGTGGGGCCGGTGAACGTCATGCGTCGATCGTCCGCCGGGGAGCGGTGTCGTCGCGTCGGGCTGGGGACGGGACGTCGCCCGGCCCGGGTCCGACCGTGGGGGGACCGTGCGGCGTCGTCCGTGCGGCGAGGGTCGGACGGCGTGGCGTCCGTCACGCCGCGGCCTCCGGGCCCGGATCCGGTTTGGGATCAGGGCGAGGACGCGGTAGTGTTCTCGACGGCCGGTGAGCGATCAACGGCCAGCACGACCAGCGCCCGTAGCTCAACGGATAGAGCATCTGACTACGGATCAGAAGGTTGGGGGTTCGAATCCCTCCGGGCGCACAGCGGAACGGCCCCACCCGACGGGTGTGGGCCGTTCGTCGTTTCCCGCGCGTCTCGTGACCCCGCGTCCGGGCGACCGGCCCTCCCGGTTTCCGCACGATCGTGCTACGTTCGCCGGGTGACCAAGGGCGACGACACGCGGCAGGCGATCCTGCACCGCGGCGTGGAGGCTGCGTACCGCGTCGGCCTGGCGGGCCTGACGATCGGTGAGCTCGCGCGTGCCACGGGCATGTCGAAGAGCGGGCTCTACGCCCACTTCCGCTCCAAGGAGTCGCTCCAGCTCGCGGTGCTCGACCAGGCGCGCGCGGAGTTCGTCGACACGGTCGTGGCGCCCGCGCTGCGCACGCCCCGCGGCGAGCGGCGACTGCGCGAGCTGTTCGAGCGCTGGCTCGTGTGCGACCTGCGGCAGCAGCCCGGCGGTTGCCTGTTCGTCAAGGCGGCGACCGAGCTCGCCGCCCAGGAGGGGCCGGTCCGCGACCAGCTCGTGCGCGACCACCAGGACCTGTACGACGCCGTCGCACAGGTCTACCGGACGTGCGTCGCCGAGAGCGGCTTCCGCGACGACGTGGATCCTCAGCAGTTCGCGTCGGAGCTGTACGGGGTGATGCTCGCGCTGCACCACGCGCACGTCTTCATGGCCGACCCGCTGGCCGAGGACCGGGCGCGTCGCGCGTTCGAGGCGCTCCTCGACGGGTCGCGCGCACCCGTGCCGGTCGCCTGAGCGCCTGCCCCGCACCCGACCCACCCCGACGGAGAGGATCCTCGTGACCACCTCGCGAGCCGAGAAAAGCACGACCGTTCGGCTGGAACGACGGCGCGCCGCGCGCCGTCGGAAGGCCGCGGCTCGACTCGCCCTCGTGCGCGCTCGGTTCGCGGTGCTCCAGACGGTGTCGCCTCGACGGGCCGCCCGGCTCGCCCTCGACCTGTGGTGCACCCCGCCCGACGGCGCGGGTCGTCGCCGCGACGACCGCGCCGTCGCCGGTGCGCTGAGCACCGTGACGACGTCGTCCGGCGCGCGGGTCGTCGTCGAGACGTGGGACCCGCACGCCTCCGCGGACGACGCGCACGACGGGACGATCGGCCGGAGGACGGGGACCGGCGTCGTCTACCTCGCGCACGGGTGGGGCGGGCGGCGCGGCCAGCTCGGCGCGTTCGTCGAGCCCCTGCGTGCCGCGGGCCACCGCGTCGTCGCGTTCGACGCGCCGAGCCACGGGGACTCCGGGCCCGGCCGCCTCGGTCCGCGGCGCAGCACGATGCCCGAGCTCGCGGACGCCCTCGCCGCGGTCGTGCGCGAGCACGGGGAGGCGACGGCCGTCGTCGCGCACTCGCTCGGCACGGCGACGACCGTGCTCGCGGTGCGCGACGGCCTGCCCGCGGGGCGCCTCGTGCTCGTCGCGGCGATCGCCGACGTCCTCGGCCAGCTCGACGGGTTCGCCGACCTGCTGGGCCTGTCGCGCCCGACGCGCGAGCTCCTCCGGAGCCGGCTCTCCGACCTGGCCGGGCGCCCGCTGCCCGAGCTCGACGTGCGCGAGACGCTGCGCACCCACCCGGTGCCGCCGGCGCTCGTCGTGCACGACCGCGCCGACAAGGAGGTCCCGTACCCCGTGGGTGCCGCGCTCGCGGCGGCCTGGCCCGAGGGCGAGCTGCTCACGACCGACGGGCTCGGGCACCACCGGCTGCTGCGCGACCCCGACGTCGTGCGGGCGGTCGTCGACTACGTGAGCTCTCCCGCCGCCCGGCCCGACCCGGAGCCCGTCGTCAGGCCGGCGGCCGGTAGCCGGTGACCTGCGTGAGCGCCCGTGCCCGGTTCGAGCGCGCGAGCATCACGCACCCCGGGACGAACGCGCCGAGCAGGAGCGGCCCGACGACGAGCATCGCGGCCCACATCATCAGGGCGAGGTAACCGGCGGCCGAGTTGTTCGACGGGTCGCTGTCCGCGTAGGCGAGCAGGCCGATGCTCAGCGCGCCCGCGGCGACCATGAGGACGACCGGCACCCAGATGAGCACCCAGGCGGTGCGTCGGTACCTCGGTGTGAAGGCGGCCACCGGCGGCGGGGGCGGAGGTGCATACCCCGGTGCCGGATATCCGAGGCCCGGGTGCTTCGGGTGCGCGGAGTGCGGCGGATACCCGGGACCCGGGTGCCCGGGGTGCGGCGGGTAGGCGGGGTGCGGCCCCGCTGGGGGGCCGCCGTACGCGGACCCGTGCCGCGGGTCGTGCGGGGGTTGGGGCGGCGGTGAGGTCACCCGTCCTGGATATCAGGCGTGCGGGCGTCGTGCGCGGACCGTCCGGCGGCGCGCCCGCGTGTCGGCGGGGCCCGGTAGCGTCGGACCATGCCGTCGGACAAGGTCGACCTCAAGGCGTTCCACCGCGAGCTCTACGCGCCGCCCCGCGGCCGGTTCGTCGAGGTGGACGTGCCGACCCTGGCCTACCTCGCCGTCGACGGCGAGGGCGACCCCAACACGGCGCCGGCCTACGGGCAGGCGGTCGAAGCGCTGCTCTCGCTGTCCTACGCCGTGAAGTTCGCGAGCAAGCGCGCGGGGCGGGACTACGTCGTCGGGCCGCTCGAGGGGCTGTGGACGGCCGACGACCCGGGGACGTTCGTGCGCCGCGAGAAGGGCGCGTGGCGGTGGACCCTCCTCGTCCTCCAGCCCGACTGGGTCGACGAGGACACGGTGGTCGCCGCCACGGAGACGCTCCGGGCGAAGAAGGAGCCCCCGGTCGCGCTCGACCTCGTGCGCCGCACGAGCCTCACGGAGGGGCGGTCGGTGCAGACGCTGCACGTCGGCCCGTACGACGACGAAGGCCCGGTGCTCGCCGAGCTGCACGACGTCTACCTGCCCGAGCACGGGCTCACGTTCGCCGGGCCCCACCATGAGATCTACCTGAGCGACGTCCGGCGCACCGACCCCGCGAGGCTGCGCACCGTGCTCCGCCAGCCGGTCCGCCCGGTCTGACGGCGGGCCCGCCCGGTGCCGGCACGCCCGATCAGGCCGTGCGTGCGGCCCGACCCCGCGGCGCGACGTCAGGCGGCGACCCGCCGCCGCGCCCAGGCGAGGTCGGTCGCGTCGAGCACGTCGGTGAGGCGGCGGCCCGCGAGGCCGCGCGCCCAGGCGGGGGCCGCGCCGTCGGGCACGGCCTCCTGGAGCACCCACTCGCGCACGCCGAGACGGCGCAGGTGCGTCCCGAGGGCGAGGAGCTCGGTGCGCGAGTGCACGCTCGGGTCGACGGTCGTGCGCACCTCGTGGTCGACGCCCGAGCGCAGGATCACGGCCAGCGCCTCGAACGCGCGGCGTCCCGACGGGATCGTGCCCGTCACGACGGGGTAGCGGGACGGCAGGTGCTTGATGTCGAGGCCGACCCAGTCGACGAACGGCAGGAGCCGGGCGAGCCGCGCCGGCCACGGGCCGGCCGTGTGGAGCCCGACGTCGAGGCCGAGGCCCCGCACGTCGTCGATCGCGCCGAGCAGCCCGGGGTGCAGGGTCGGCTCGCCGCCCGAGAACACGACGCCGTCGAGCAGGCGACGGCGCGGCGCGAGGAACGCGACGACCTCGGACCAGGGGACCGTGTCCTGCGGCGGCGGGCCGCCGAGCGCGGCGACCGCGCACAGCCCCGGGTGGTGGCAGTAGCCGCAGCGCCACGGGCAGCCCTGGGTGAGGACCGTCGCGACCCGACGGCCGGGCCAGTCCGTGACGGACAGCCGGTCCAGTCCGGCGACCACGAGGCCGGGGCGGGTCATCGGCGGCTCCTTCGGACCACGACGGCCCGGCGGTCCGGACCTCCCGGCGGCGGTGCCGTCAGGACCTCGAACGTATCCTCGCGGGCCCCCGCGCCGGACCGGCCGAAGGTCCCGACCTGGCAGGCCCGATCCGCGCCCGACGCAGGCGCCACGCGGGACGCGCGTGCCGGACGCGGCGGACCCGGGGTCGCGCGCCCTGGGCGGGCGCACGACCCCGGGTCCGGGGGACCGGGACGGTCAGCCGCAGGCGGGCTGCCCGTGCTCCGGCGTCGCGACGGTCTCGCGCTCGTCGGCGTCGTCGGACGGCGCGGCCGTCGCGGTCACGGGGCCGGTGGTGGCCCCGCGGACGGCGAACGACTGGTACGCGTTCTTCCCCGGGCTGACCGCGGGGAAGCTCTTCGTGCCCCACGGGGTGGCGACGTCGACGTCGAGCGGGACGTCGTCGTCGTTCACGACGCGCACCGCCACGTACGCCTTGCCCGCGAGGCACCGCACCTCGGCCGTCGCCGTCACGGCGACCCCGGGGTGGACCGCCGGGTCCGCGGCGCCGGGCGTGAGCACGCGCAGCGCCGTGAGCCCCGGGTCGCCGTCGCGCCACGACGTGCTCAGCGCGACGTACCGGGCCGTGCGGTCCACGGCGAGCCCGCCGCGCGCGTCACCGGCGCCGAGCGTGCCGACGTCGGTGAACGTCCGGCCGTCGTCGCTCACCGAGACGACCGACTCCGGCGCCCCGCCGCGCTCCCACGCGGCGACGACGGTACCGATCTCGCGCGGGGCGCCCAGGTCGGTGACCATGCGGCCGTCCGGCCCGGGGACCCACGCCGTCGCGGCGTCGCCGTCGACGGCGAGCGACGGCGACGTCATGCCCTCGGGCAGCACGGACGCGGGGAACGTGAGCGTGCTGAGGGCGTGGTCCGCGACCGGGAACGGGGTCGCGTCCCGGAGGGTGACCCGCGTGCCCGACGGCGTCGCCCCGACCGTGCGTGTCGCGCCCGTCTCGGCGTGGCGCAGCTCGACCGGCGCCCTGTCGCCGGTGACGCGGAACGAGCGCGCGTCGGCGACGGCGACCGTCACCCCCGCGGGAGCATGCCCGGCCGGCGTGGCGACCGTCGCGCGCGGCGCGAGGACGACGGCGTCGCCCGCGGGGACGGTGACCGCGAGCGTCGAGGCGTCCGCCCCGACGGTCTGGGTGCCGGCGTAGACCGGGACGGCCCCGCCGTCGTGCGGGACGGTGAGGGTCGTCGCGACGTCGGCGCCCGTGAGGTTGAACGCGACGACGTACCCGTCGACCGCGCTCACGAGCACGCCCGCCGTGTCGGCCGTGGGCACGCGGGCCCCGGCCTGCGCGGCCGTCGCCGCGGCGTCGCCCGGGACCATCTCGACGAGCCGGGGCCCGGCCGCGCCGTCGGTGAGCCGCACGACGTGCCGCGTGTCGGTCGCGCGCGAGACGGTCACGGGGGCGTCCGAGCCGCGCACGACGAACCCGGCCTCGCCCTCGACGTTGAGCCAGTCGCCGTCACTGCTCAGCACCTGGTCGCCCGTGTACCGGAACGACGCGGCGTCGTGCCACGTCTGCCCGTCGAGCGACGTCTGGACGCGGTACTCCTGGCCCGCGGCGACCTCCCAGCCGAGCTGGACCTGGCTCACCGCGGTGGGTGCGCCGAGGTCGACCTGGACCCACGAGTCGTGCTTGGTGCGGTCCGCGACCGCGACGGCCCAGCGGGTCGTGGCGGAGCCGTCGGTGACGGCGCTCGCGGGGTTCGACCCGTTGGCGCTCGACGCGGTGGCCGGCTTGCCCGCGGCGACGTCCGTCCCCGTGGGCGAGAAGGCGCGCAGGTGGTAGAGCGAGTAGCCGTACGTCGCGTCGCCGCGCACGCCCTGCATGCGGACGTAGCGCGTGGTGACCGGCGCGGGCTCGTCCGCGCCCGCCGGGGTGAGGTCGACGGTGTCGAGCCGCGCGACGTTCACGTCCGCCGGGGCCTTGCCGTACGCGGTCGCGGTGGTCCACGTCTGGCCGTCGGTCGACGTCTGGACGAGGTACCGCGCGCCCGCGCTCGCCTCCCACGCGAACCGCACGGCGCCCACGGTCGTCTCCTCGCCGAGGTCTACCTGGATCCACGAGTCCGGTCGCGTGCGCTCGCCGACCGCGACGGCCCAGCGGGTCGACGGGTTGCCGTCGGTCACGCGCGCCGCGGTGCGGCCGCCCGCCATGTCCTGGCTGGACGCGGTCGCGACCTTCCCGGCGGCGAGGTCGGTCGTCGACCCCTCGTCGCCGTAGGCGTGGAACGCGAACATCGAGTAGCCGTACTGCGGGTGGCCCTGCTGCCCGAGGAGCCGGACGTACCGCGCCGTGACGGGCGCGAACGACAGGTCGTCGACGCGCGCGGCCTTCGCGTCCGCGGGGTCGGCCGGACGCGTCACGGGGAGCGTCGCGGTGGTCTCGCCCTCGGCGGTCGTGTAGGTGCGCGACCCGTCGAGGCCCGAGTAGCCGTTCATGGCGAGGTTGCGGACCGACAGGCTGGCGTCCTCCGTGCCCGCCCCGGTCGACGCGTAGACGGCGGCACCGGTCGGGAGCGTGACCTGACCCGCGTAGCCGCTGCCGACCCGGAACACCGACGACGTGCCCTCGAAGCCGTCGCGCGGCCCGGTGTACGTCGTCACGTGCCGCTCGTCGACCGTGGCACCGGTCGTCGGGTAGAGGAACGGGGTCGAGCCCGAGACGTGGAACAGCCACGAGTCGTGCGCGGGGACCCAGGGGAACTTCACGAAGCCCTTGCGGCTCGACGCCGCGGCCCACGCGTCCGCCGTCTGCTGGACGGTCAGGCCCGGCCCGGCGCCGAAGTCGCGCACGCCGGAGAGGCGCTCGAAGAACTCGTCCTGCGGCGTCGGCTCGACGGGGCCCTCGGGCGACTCGGCGGCCTCGACGTGCAGGAGGTAGGAGATCGCGATCTCCGCGCGGGCCTCGGGCTCGTACTTGGGCTCGCCCGAGAACTTCGCGAGCCGGTAGACCGGCGCGTACGACTGGTAGTCCTCGAGCGCGGCGGCGAGGTTCGCCTCGGCGCGCGCGGCGTCGGGGTCGCGCAGGACCTGGCCGAGGAACGCCATCGGGATGGCGTCGCGGCCGTAGAGGAACTCGCGGTCGGCGACCATGGGCATGAACGGCTCGCCCGCGTCGGACATGACGAGCTTGATCGACTCCCACAGCTCCGCCGAGTTGGGCTGGTGCGTGAGGATCTCCGGCAGCGGCTCGTCGCGCAGGAGGAAGTGGATCGCGTTGCGCCCGCCTGACCGCCAGATGTCGGACTGGTAGTGCGGGCCGAACGACCCGTGGTTCTCCACGAGGTACGTGTCGTGGATGGTCTGCATGGTGTTCGTCGACACGGGCCTGCCCGCGACGACGGCCGGGTTGTTCCGGTCGGCCGTCGGCTGGCCCGCCGCGTTGCGGCCCCAGTCGCCGAGCTGCTCGGCCCAGCGCGCGGCGTCGGGGACGTCGGGCGCCCACGCGAGGCCGGGCGCGAGGGCCTGCGTGTAGACGCCGACCTCCTCCTGCGCGGTGTCGCCCTCGTGCTTGCCCGTCGGCCAGTCCGCGGTCCACGAGCCCGAGAGCGGGTCCTTGCCGAAGTCGAGGTCGGCCGTGTACGTCGACTGGCCCGTCGCGATCGTCGTGAGGTTGGCCTGCGTCGTGGCGTCGAGCTCGTCCCACAGCAGCGTCCCGGCCGCGAGGAAGTAGGACTGGAACGTCGAGTCCCAGAACAGCTTCTTGCCCCACGCGCCCGCCGGGTCCACGAACCGGTTGGTCGCTGCGTAGTGCCGGATCGTCGCGAGCGTGCGGGCACGCAGCGTCTCCTCCGGGACCCCCGCGAGCTCGGCGTCGTACTCGCCGTGGGTCAGGAGCACGGCGTTGCCCAGCACGACGGCGAAGTTGAAGTCCTTGAGCTGGTACACCCCGGCGGACTCGTCCCAGACGGTCTCGACCCAGCGGGTGTGCCGCAGCAGGGCGCCGTAGTAGTCGGCGGCGGTCGCGTCGGGGGCGCCGTACGCGGGCGTGGCATCGGCCGTGGTCGACGCCGGGGCCGCGGGCGGGGCGGCCGGCGCGCCCTGGGCGGTCCCGGGGGCCAGGAGGAGGGAGCCGGCCGTCGCGAGGGCGAGGGCGGCGGTCGTGCTGCGGCGTCGCGCGCGGCGCGCGGCCGGAGGCCGGGCGGGTGATCGGGTCATGGTGGGGTCTCTCGTCGTCGTCGTCGTCGGGAGCGGGGTCCGCCGTGGACGGCGGTGCGGCGCGAGGTGCGGGTGCGGGGTGCGGAGCGCCGGTGCCCGCCATCCTGACAGCGCTGTCTGGCAGAGTCCAGAGGTTCGGCGAAACTGCCGCGGGTGAAGCCGCGGGCGGTGGGAAACGCGTCGAGGCCCGTCGGGGAGCGTGGCGGTGGCCATGCTCCCCGACGGGCCTCGGGACCGCGGTGGGCGGCCGGTCGGGTCAGCCCTTGACCGAACCGGACATCAAACCCCCGACGAAGTACTTGCCGAGGACGATGTACACGAGCAGCGTCGGGAGCGACGCGAAGAGCGCGCCGGCCATCGAGACGCCGTAGTTCTGCAGCAGCGCGCCGTTCGCCAGGTTGTTCAGCGCGAGCGTCACGGGGCCGTTCTGGCTGGAGGAGAAGAACACCGCGAAGAGGAAGTCGTTCCACGCGGACGTGAACTGCCAGATGAGCACGACCACGAAGCTCGGGATCGAGATCGGCAGGATGATCGACCAGTAGGTGCGCAGCATCCCGGCGCCGTCGACGCGCGCTGCCTCGACGAGCTCGTGCGGCACGGTCATGTAGTAGTTGCGGAAGATGAGCGTCGTGATGGGGATGCCGTAGATGACGTGCAGCAGGATCAGCGACGGCACGCCGCTCGGGATGCCCAGGCCCAGCACGAGCTGGTTGAGCGGGATCATCACGGCCTGGTACGGGATGAACATCCCGAAGAGGATGAGCGTGAAGACGATGTTCGCGCCCTTGAACGACCAGCGGGAGAGCACGAACCCGTTGAGCGACCCGAGGAAGGCCGCGATGATCGCGGACGGCACGACCATCTGCACCGTGCGCCAGATGGCGGGGGACAGCGCGGTCCACGCCGTCTGCCAGTTCTCCGTCGTCCACGTCTGCGGGAGCGACCACGCGCGCGCCGGCGACGCGTCGCCCGCGCCCTTGAAGCTCGTCACGAAGAGCACGTAGACGGGGATGAGGACGATGACGAGGAACAGCACGAGCGCCGCGTACTTGAGCGTGCGGCCGACCGAGAAGCGTTCGCGCGGCGTGCGGCGCGCGGGCCGGCGCGGCGTGCCGACGACGTCGGGGGCGGGGACGGCCGGCGTCGAGGTGGTCGTCATCGCTTCTCCTGACGGTTGGTGCGGATCAGGTAGGGCACGATGACGACGGCCACGATGATCAGCAGGATCGAGCCGACGGCTGCCGCGTTGGCGTAGTCGAAGCTCGACTTGAAGACGTACATGTCGACGGCCGGAACCTTGGTCTGGTAGTTCGCGGGCTTCGAGATCGACATGATGAGGTCGAACGCCTTGAGCGACATGTGGCCGATGATGATGAGCGCCGAGAGCGCGATGGGCGAGAGCTGTGGGAACAGCACGTGGCGGTAGAGCTTCCACTCGCTCGCGCCGTCCATGCGGGCGGCCTCGCGCAGCTCGTCGGGGATGCCGCGGAACCCGGCGAGGAACAGCGCCATGACGTAGCCGGAGAGCTGCCAGATCGCGGGGATCGCGATGGCTGTGATGCCCCACGTGACGTTGTTCCACCAGTTGTTCTGCAGGAAGTCGAGCCCGACGATCTGGAACAGCCGGTTGAGGCCGCTCGCCTGCTCGCCCTGGTTCGAGTTGAGCAGCCAGCGCCACACGACACCGGACGCGACGAACGACACGGCCATGGGGAACAGGTAGACGGAACGGAAGATCCCCTCGCCCTTGACGGGCTTGTCGAGCATCCACGCCCACAGGAAGCCCATGAGCATCGTGCCGGCGAGGAAGACCACCGTGTAGAGCACGAGGTTCTTCAGCGAGTGCTGGAACGCCTCGCTGCCGAGGAGGGCCGTGTAGTTCTCGAACCACACGACGACCGACGGCTTCTGGCCCGTGGCCTGTGCCGCGGTGTGGTTGTCCGTGATCGACGTCTGGAAGTTCGCGCCGATCAGGCCGTAGACGAACACGCCGACGAGGATCAGCGAGGGCGCGAGCAGCAGCAGCGCTGGGCCGGCGCGTCGCAGTGACTTGAGCATGGTGGGTCTTCCCGGTCGTGGGGGCGTGGGCCGCGGCGCGGGGAGCGCCGGCGTCCCGGGGACGTGTTCCGGTCGCGCTGGTCCGCCGCGCGCCGTCGGGACGTGCCCGACGACGCGCGGCGGCTCCGGCGGAGCGGTGTCAGCCCTGCGCGGTGGCGGCGGCGAGCTCGGACTGGTAGGTCGCGAGGTCGGACCCGCCCGACGTGAACTTGCTCGTCGCGTCGGAGATCGCGTTGAGCGTCGCGACCGGGGCGGCGGCGCCGTGCGCGAGCGAGGAGACGATCGTGTCGTTGCCGAACGACTCGATCGCCGTCTGCTGGTACTCCGAGAACTCGGCGGGGTCGGCGTCGGTGCGGGCCGGGATGGAGCCCTTGGCCTTGTTGAACGCGACCTGGCCCTCGAGCGAGCCCACGGTCTCGAGCCACGCCTTGGCGCCGTCGGGGTGCGGGGCGCCCACCGGGAGGGTGAACGAGTCGGCGAGGAAGTCGAACACGCCGTCGGTGCCCGGGACGGGGAACGCGGTGAAGTCGGTGCCGAGCGTCTTGCCCTGCTCCTCGAACGCCGCGACGGCCCAGTCGCCCATGACGTTGAACGCGGCGTTGCCGTCGATCACCATCTGGGTCGCCTCGGGCCAGTCGAGCCCGTCACGGTCGGTGTTGGTGTAGCTCATGAGCTTCTCGAAGTCCTCGAGGGCGGCCGTGACCTCGGCACCCTCCCAGTCCGTCGAGCCGTCCCACAGGCCGTTGTAGCCCTCGGCCCCGAGGTCCGCGAGGAGCACGGTCTCGAGGAGGTTGACCTGGGTCCAGGTCGTCGCGACCGACAGCGGCGTGACGCCCGCGGCCTTGAGCTTGTCGAGGTCCGCCATCCAGGCGTCGAGGTCCGCGTAGGTCGCGGCCGGGTCGACGCCGTTGGCCTCGAGGACCGTCGGGTTCGCCCAGACCACGTTCGCGCGGTGGATGTTCGACGGGATCGAGTAGATCGCGCCGTCGTCGGACTTGAGGCGGTCCACGAGGTCGGCCGGGAAGACGTCGGTGAGGCCGAACTCGTCGTAGAGCGAGGAGACGTCCTCGATCTGCGCGGCGTCGATGTAGTCCTGGAGCTCGGCACCGGCGTGCGCCTGGAACGTGTCCGGCGGGTCCTGGGCCTGGAGGCGGGACTGGAGGAGGTCCTTGGCGGCCGAGCCGGCGCCGCCGGCGACCGCGCCGTTGATGAACTCCACGTCGGGGTGCTGCTCCTCGAACACGCCGACCAGCGCGTCGAGACCCGCCTTCTCGGAGCCGGCGGCCCACCAGGTGAAGACCTCGACCTCGTCGCCGCCCCCCGAAGCGCCCCCGTCACCGGTGCCCCCGTCACCGGAACCACCGCCGCTGCACGCGGCGAGTGCGAGACCCACGAGGGCGGCCGTCGCCACCGTCGCGCTCGTCCTGCGATCGATTCGCATCGTGATATCCCTACGCCTTCTTCGGTCGTGGGGGACCGGCGGACGACCACGTCGCACCGGCCGGGCGCATCGGTGCGCCCTCGAACCCGAGGCCCATACAACGGCGGCCGACGCTTGATGTCAAGAAATGAACGCAAGCGACGCCGAATCGTGATGTTCGCGTCAAGGCATGGATTCAAGGCCGAGCGCCGCGCGGCCAGCATCATTCTGACAGCGCTGTCCAATTCCTGTCGAGCCCTGCCCCCGACCGGCACCGCGACGCGCCCACCTGGGCGCGCGCGTCCCGGCGGTATCCTGGCCGACGTGCGCGCTGACCGGGTGACACCGGGCTCGCAGACTTCACTGCGTGAGGCCAACCGAGCCCGGATCGTGAGCGCCGTCCAGCAGCGTGGCTCCCTCACGCAGATCGAGCTGGCCGGCGTCACCGGGCTGTCCCCGGCGACCGTCTCCAACATCGTCAAGGAGCTCACCGGCGCGGGCGTCCTGCACACCTCGCCTTCCACGCGCAGCGGACGGCGCGCCCTCCAGGTGACCCTCGCGCGCAACCTCGGGCTCGTCGCGGGGGTGCACTTCGGCACGCGCTCGATGCGCGTCGCGCTCGCGGACGCGTCCATGCGCGTGCTCGCCGACCAGCGCATGCCGCTCGCCCCGGACCACCGCGCCGACACCGGCCTCCAGCGCGCCGCGCTCCTCGTGGGGGAGATGGTCGCGTCGGTCGACGCGTCCCCCGACGAGCTGCTCGCCGTCGGGGTCGGGGTGCCCGCGCCCGTGGACGTGCGCGCCGGGCGCATCGCGACCGTCGGCATGATGCGCGGCTGGGACGGCGTCGTCGTCCCCGAGCTGCTCGAGGCCGAGCTCGGCGCGCCCGTGACGGTGGACAACGACGCCAACCTCGGCGCCCTCGCCGAGACCCGGTTCGGGGCGGCCGTCGGGCACGACGCCGTCGCCTACCTGCGCGTGTCCCACGGCGTGGGCGGCGGGCTCGTCCTGGGCGGGCGCGTCGTGCACGGCCGCGCGGGCGTCGCGGGAGAGATCGGGCACGTGACGATCGACGAGAACGGCCCGGTGTGCCGGTGCGGCAACCGCGGCTGCCTCGAGATGTACGTCGGCGCGGGCGTGCTGCTTTCCATGCTCTCCGAGAGCCGCGGCCACCTCACGCTGCGCGACGTCATCGCGCGGGCCCAGGAGGGGGACCCGGGCTGCCGCCGCGTCCTGTTCGACGCCGGTCAGCACCTCGGCGTCGCGGCCGCGAACCTGTGCAACCTCGTCGACCCGGAGATCGTCGTCGTCGGCGGGCAGCTCGCCGAGGCGGGCGAGTCGCTGCTCGGCCCGCTCCGCACCGCGCTCGAGCAGCGCACGGTCCCCAGCACGGCCGGCCCGGTGCGCGTCGTCGCGTCCGAGCTCGGGTCGGCCGCCGAGGTGCGCGGTGCGCTCGCCGTCGCGCTCGACCTCGCGCGCGTCAGCGGCTCCCTGGGGGTGAGCGCATGAGCGGGGACGGGGCTCGCCCGGGGAATGCCCGCCGTCGCGCGCGGGGTGCAGTGACGACGGGTGTGGCGGCCGTCGTCGTCGCGCTGCTCGCGCTCGCGGGCTGCGCGACGCCGGAGGAACCCGCCGGGCCGTCGGAGGGGACCATCGGGCTCCTGCTGCCCGAGGCCAAGACCGCGCGCTACGAGACGACCGACCGCCCGACCTTCGTCGGGGTGGTCGAGCGGCGCTGCCCGTCGTGCGAGGTGCTGTACGCGAACGCCGCCCAGGACGCCGCGAACCAGCAGCAGCAGGCCGAGTCGATGCTCGCGCGCGGCGCGGACGTCCTCGTGCTCGACGCGGTCGACGCCGTCGCCGCGGTGAGCGTCGTCGCCGAGGCCCAGCGACTCGGCGTGCCCGTCATCGCCTACGATCGCTTCGTCGACGGCGCGGACTACTACGTCTCGTTCGACAACGAGCTCATCGGGTACCTCATGGGGGAGGCGCTCGTCGGCGCGGTCCTCGACCGTGCGGAGCAGGACCCGCCGGCGCAGGGCCGGCGGCCGGGCGTCCTGCTCGTCCAGGGCTCGCCGACCGACCCGAACGCCGCGGAGCTCGCCGCCGGCGCACACCGCGCGCTCGAGGGAGAGGACATCGACGTGCTCGCCGAGTACGACACGCCCGACTGGAGCCCCGACAAGGCGACCGAGTGGGTCGAGGGGCAGCTCACGCAGTACCCGGGTCGCGTCGACGGCGTCTTCGCGGCGAGCGACGGCATCGCGGGCGGCGCCATCGCCGCGATGAAGGCCGCCGGCCTCGACCCGGTGCCGCCCACCACGGGCCAGGACGGCGAGCTCGCGGCCGTCCAGCGCGTCGTCTCGGGCGACCAGTACATGACCGTCTACAAGGCCACGACGGAGCAGGCGCGCACGGCCGCCGAGCTCGCCGTGCGGGTGCTGCGCGGCGAGGACCCGCGCGCGACCGTGGTGATCGACGGCGTCCCGAGCCTCCTGCTCGCGCCGCGCGCGGTCGGCGTCGACGACGTCCGGCGCGTCCTCGTCGACGGCGGCGTCTACACGGTCGACGAGATCTGCACCCCGTCGTACGTCGACGCGTGCGTCGACGCGGGTCTCCTGGAGGCGGCACCGTGAGCGCCCCCGTCCTGACCCTGCGCGGGGTCTCCAAGAGCTTCGGCGGCGTCCGGGCGCTCGTCGACGTCGACGTCGAGGTGCGCGAGCACGAGGTCCTCGCCGTCGTGGGCGACAACGGCGCCGGCAAGTCGACGCTCGCGGGCGTCGTCGCGGGCGCGTTCCGCCCCGACGCGGGCGAGGTGCTGCTCGACGGCGCGCCCGTCGTGCTCGACTCGCCGGCGGCCGCGCGCCAGCACGGGATCGCGGCGGTGTTCCAGCAGCTCGCGCTCGTCGACGACCTCGACGTCGTCGAGAACGTGTTCCTCGGGCAGGAGGTCCTCCACGGGCCGTTCCTCGACGAGATCGCGATGGAGCGCGAGGCGTGGGGCCTGCTCGACCAGCTCGCCGCGACCGTCCCGTCCGTGCGGCAGCCGGTGCGCACGCTCTCGGGCGGCCAGCGGCAGGTCGTGGCGGTCGCACGCGCCCTCCTGGGGTCGCCGCGCGTGCTCGTCCTCGACGAGCCGACGGCGGCGCTCGGCGTCCGGCAGACCGCCGAGGTGCTCAACCTCATCGAGAAGCTGCGCGAGCGCGGGCACGCCGTCGTCCTCATCAGCCACCAGGCGGGCGACCTCCAGGCCGTCGCCGACCGCATCCTCGTGCTGCGGCTCGGCCGCGTGCACGGCGAGTTCCCGGGCGACACGTCCTACGAGGACCTGCTCGCCGCGATGACCGGCGCCGTGCGCCCGGCGCGCCCGGGCGGACCGATCGGGAGCGCGGGCGGGACCGAGCGCGAGCGGCGCACGGGCGGCACCGGGGCGGTGCACCGATGAGCGTCCCCGGCCGCACCTCGGGCGCGGCGCTCGACCGGCCCCTGACGGGCGCGCTGTCCGGGTCCGTCGTGCAGCAGCTGCGCGGCGCGCACCTCGGCATGCTGCCGATCGTCGCCGCGCTCGTGCTCATCTGGGTCGTGCTCGGCGCGATCAACCCCGCGTTCCTCTCCGCGGAGAACCTCGTCAACCTCACGCTCCAGAGCGCCCCCACGGGGATCATCGCGCTCGGCGTCGTGCTCGTGCTGCTCGTCGGCCAGATCGACCTGTCGGTCGGTTCGGTGAGCGGGCTCGCCGCGGCGGTGCTCGCCGTCGGGACGGTCGGGCTGGGCTGGCCGGTCGGGATCGCGATCGTCGCGGCGCTGGCCGTCGGGGTCGTCGTCGGGCTCGGGTACGGGCTGCTCTCCACGCGCCTCGGGCTCGCGTCGTTCGTCTTCACGCTCGCGGGCCTCCTGATCCTCGCGGGCGTGCAGCTGCGCGTCCTCGGTCCCAAGGGTTCGATCAACCTGCCGTTCGAGTCGTGGCTCGTGCGCACGGTCCAGCAGGGCTTCCTCGCCCCCGCGGTCGCGTGGGGCCTCGTGGTCGTGGTCGTGGCGGGGTACGCCGCGCTGCGCGTGACCGACCACGTGCGCCGCGTCCGGGCGGAGCTCCCGAGCCCGGGCCTGGCCCGCGTCGCGGTCCGGACGGCGGTCCTCGCGGCGGTGCTCGTCGCGACGGTCGCGTACCTCGGGACGGCGCGCGGGATCGGCTACACCGTGGTGCTCTTCGTGGCGCTCGTGGTCGTGGTCGACGTGCTGCTGCGCCGCACGCGGTGGGGACGCTCCGTGCGCGCCGTCGGGGGCAACCGGCGCTCCGCGCTCCTCGCGGGCGTCGCGGTGCGCCGCACGGTCGTCTCGTGCTTCGTCGCGTGCTCGACGTTCGCCGCGCTCGGCGGCGTCCTCGCCGCGGGCCGGCTCGCGGCGGCGAACCAGGGGACCGGCGCGGCGGACACCTACCTGACGGCGATCGCGGCCGCGGTCATCGGCGGCACGAGCCTGTTCGGCGGGCGCGGGAGCGCGTGGTCGGCGCTGCTGGGCGTGCTCGTGCTCCAGTCCATCGCGAACGGGCTCACGCTGCTCAACCTCGACACGGCCACGCGGTACATCGTGACCGGAGCGGTCCTGCTGCTCGCTATCGTCGTCGACATGCTGATTCGTGGTCGACGGGAGGTCTGAGATGGTGATGCAGGGGGAGAGCGCGGGGACGGTCCCGCCGGGCGAGGTCGGGGTCGTGGTCCCCGACACCCCGACGGAGGCGGCCGTGGCGCGTCCGCACGGCGGACGCGGAGGCCGGCGCCCGACGCTCGCCTCCGTCGCGGAGGTCGCCGGCGTGAGCCTCAAGACGGCGTCGCGCGTCCTCAACGACGAGCCGAACGTCGCGCCGCAGACGCGCGCCAAGGTCCAGGAGGCCGCGCAGCGGCTCGGCTTCCGGCGCAACGCCGTGGCCGCCGACCTCGCGCGCGGCGGCTCGTCGCGGCTCGTCGGCTTCGTCACCGGCGACCTCGCGAACCCGTTCTACTCCGCGCTGGCCAGCGGCATCGAGCGCGAGCTCCGCCACCACGGCCTCCAGCTCATCACCACGAGCTCGGACGAGGAGCCGGAGCGCGAGCGGTCGCTCACCGAGGCGCTCGTCGAGCGCCGCGTCGGCGCGCTCGTCGTCACCCCGACGTCGACGGACCACTCGGGCCTGCGCCGCGAGCTCGAGGACGGCCTGCCGGTCGTGTTCATCGACCGCCCCGCGCGCGGCGTCGAGGCGGACACGGTCGTCATCGACAACCGCGGGGGAGTGCGCGACGCCGTGACGCACCTCCTCGCGCACGGGCACCGCCGGATCGCGCTCGTGGGCGACGTGTCGCGCCTGTGGACGTTCCAGGAGCGTCGCGACGAGTTCGTCGCGACGCTGCGGGCCGCGGGCGTCGAGGACCCGGGCCGGTACGTGCGGGACGGCGCGCACGACGCCGACCTCGCGCGCGTGTTCGTGGCGGACCTCCTCGCGCTGCCCGAGCCCCCGACGGCGTTCGTCACGGCGAACAACAAGATCACGGTCGGCGCGCTCCACGCCCTGCGCGACCGCGAGGCGTCGGGCGGGGCGGCGGACGTCGCGCTCGTCGGCTTCGACGACTTCGAGCTCGCGGACCTCCTGCACGTGACGGTCGTGGGGTACGACGTCGTCGAGATGGGCCGGCAGGCGGCGGCGCTCGCGGTGTCCCGCGCCGAGAACCCGGAGCTCGCCCCGCGGCTCGTCGTGGTGCCGACGCGGCTCGTCGTCCGCGGCACGGGGGAGGTCCCCGGCCCCGCGGCCTAGGCGTGGCCGCGGTGCCCGTGCGCGTGTCGGTGCGAGCGCGGTCGTGCTGACGGCGTACGACCTCCTCCGCGGTCGAGCGGGTGGCGCGAAAGTCACACTGAGCGTGACTTTTGCGCCAGGGGGTCCTCTTGTCGGCGCCCTGTCGGCAGAGCCCTGACCGCGTTGACAAAGCCCGGAGCCGACGCATAGGTTCAGGTCGCCCCTGACAACGCTTCCCCCCTGCGCGTTGTCAGGGGCACCCCTGCAGCCTGACAGCGCTGTCAGACGATCGAAGGAGATCGCGGCATGACCAGACCACTCCCGTCCGGACGCGCGGTCGCGCGGTCCGGCAGCGGCCGCGCCCGGCCTCTCGGCCTCGTGCTCGCCGCCGCACTCGCCGTCCCGCTCGGGGTGCCTCTCGCGGCCCCCGCGGGAGCCCTCGCCGCCGCCCCCGCCGCGGCCGCCGAGCCGGGCGACTTCTCGTCGTCGTTCGAGTCCGGCGACCCGGCGGCGCTGCCCACCACGGTGGCCGAGCGCGACGGCGCGCCCTGGCAGGCGAACGTCGGCTCGTTCACGGCCGGCCTGCCCGGGAGCGTCCTCGGGCAGCTGAAGGGCGTCACCGCGAGCGCGCAGAACCTGCCCAACGAGGGCGCGGCGAACCTCGCCGACGGCAGCTCGGGCACCAAGTGGCTCGCGTTCGCGTCGACCGGCTGGGTCCGGTACGAGTTCGCCGAGCCCGTCTCGTTCGTCGCGTACACGATGACCTCCGGCGACGACGCCGCCGGTCGCGACCCGAAGACCTGGACGGTCGAGGGGTCGAACGACGGGTCCACGTGGACCGCGCTCGACCGGCGGACGGACGAGGACTTCCCGAACCGCCAGCAGACGCGCACGTTCGAGCTCGAGGCGCCCACCGCGGCGTACACGTACCTGCGCCTCAACGTCACGGCGAACTCGGGCGACTCCATCGTCCAGCTCGCCGGGTGGGACCTCTCGGCCGACCTGAGCGCCGGCCCGTCCGCGGCACCCATGACGACGAAGGTCGGCACCGGGCCGCGCGTCAGCTTCACCAACAAGGCGGGCGTCGGTTTCTCCGGCCTGCACTCGCTCCGGTACGACGGCTCGCACCTCGCCGACGGCGAGACCTACGCGACGAACGTGCTCTACGACGACGTGGACGTCGTCGTCGGCGAGGACACGCGCCTGAGCTACACGATCTTCCCCGAGCTGCTCGACGACCTGCAGTACCCGTCGACGTACGCGGCGGTGGACGTCCTGTTCACCGACGGGACCTACCTGTCCGACCTCGGCGCGCGCGACGCGCACGAGACGGTCGCGACCGCGCAGGCGCAGGGCGAGGGCAAGATCCTCTACGCGGACCAGTGGAACTCCGTGCGGGTCGACCTCGGCGACGTCGCCGCGGGCAAGACCGTGGACCAGGTGCTGCTCGGGTACGACAACCCCGGCGGCCACGCCGGGACGAAGTTCGCGGGCTGGCTCGACGACGTCGCGATCACGGCGGAGCCGGCCACGATCGACGGGTCGAGCCTCGCCAACTACGTGGACACGCGCCGCGGCACGCTCGCGTCGGGCAGCTTCTCGCGCGGGAACAACATCCCCGCGACGGCGACGCCCAACGGGTTCAACTTCTGGACGCCGTACACGAACGCCTCCTCGCAGAGCTGGCTGTACGAGTACCACAAGGCCAACAACGCCAACAACAAGCCCGTCCTCCAGGGCTTCGGGATCTCGCACGAGCCGAGCCCGTGGATGGGCGACCGCAACCAGCTGACGTTCCTCCCGTCGACGGCGTCGGGGACGCCCGACGCCACGCTCTCGACGCGCGGCCTCGAGTTCGACCACGCCGACGAGACGGCGCGGCCCGACTACTACGGGGTCACGTTCACCAACGGGTCCGCGATCGAGGCGACGCCCACCGACCACGGCGCGGTGCTCCGCTTCAGCTACCCCGGAGCCAAGGGCCATGTGCTCGTGGACAAGGTGGACGGCTCCTCCAAGCTCACGTACGACCAGGCCACGGGCACGATCTCCGGCTGGGTCGAGAACGGCTCGGGCCTGTCCGTGGGCCGCACGCGGATGTTCGTCGCCGGCACCTTCGACCGTAGTCCGACGGCGGTCGGGACGGCGGCGGGCAACCGTGCGGACGCGCGCTTCGCGACGTTCGACACGTCGTCCGACAAGACGGTCGAGCTGCGCGTCGCGACGTCGTTCATCAGCCTCGACCAGGCGCGCAAGAACCTCGACCTGGAGGTGACGGGCAAGACCTTCACGGAGGTCAAGGCCGCCGCCGCGCAGGCGTGGAACGACCGCCTGGGGGTCATCGAGGTCGAGGGCGCGAGCGAGGACCAGCTCGTCACGCTGTACTCGAACCTCTACCGCCTCAACCTGTACCCGAACTCGCAGTTCGAGAACACGGGCACGGCGCAGGAGCCCGTGTACAGGTACGCGAGCCCGGTCTCCGCGACCACGGGCTCCGCGACGGACACGCAGACCAACGCGAAGATCGTCGACGGCAAGATCTACGTGAACAACGGGTTCTGGGACACGTACCGCACGGCCTGGCCGGCGTACTCGCTCCTCTACCCGGAGCTCGCGGCCGAGCTGGTCGACGGGTTCGTCCAGCAGTACCGCGACGGCGGCTGGATCGCGCGCTGGTCCTCGCCGGGCTACGCCGACCTCATGACGGGCACGAGCTCCGACGTGGCGTTCGCCGACGCGTACCTCAAGGGCTCGCTCCCCACGGGCACGGCGCTCGAGGCGTACGACGCCGCGCTGCGCAACGCGACCGTCGCGCCGCCGAGCAACGCCGTGGGCCGCAAGGGCCTGCAGACCTCGCCGTTCCTCGGGTTCACGCCGGAGTCCACGCACGAGTCCGTGTCGTGGGGCCTGGAGGGCCTGGTCAACGACTTCGGCATCGGCAACATGGCCGCCGCCCTCGCGGAGGACCCGGCGACGCCGGAGGAGCGCCGCGAGACGCTGCGCGAGGAGTCCGCGTACTTCCTCGAGCGGGCCACGCACTACGTCGAGCTGTTCGACCCCGAGGTCGACTTCTTCGTGCCGCGGCACGAAGACGGCACGTGGGCCGTCGACCCCGAGACGTACGACCCGGAGGCCTGGGGCGGCGGGTACACCGAGACGAACGGCTGGAACTTCGCGTTCCACGCCCCGCAGGACGGCCAGGGCCTCGCCAACCTCTACGGCGGCAAGCAGGGCCTCGAGGACAAGCTCGACGAGTTCTTCTCCACGCCGGAGAAGGGCGCCGGCAACGGCGGCATCCACGAGCAGCGCGAGGCGCGCGACGTCCGCATGGGCCAGTGGGGCATGAGCAACCAGGTGTCGCACCACATCCCGTGGCTCTACGACGCCGCGGGCGCGCCGTCGAAGGCGCAGGAGAAGGTCCGCGAGGTCACCCGCCGCCTGTTCGTGGGCAGCGAGATCGGCCAGGGCTACCCGGGCGACGAGGACAACGGCGAGATGTCGTCGTGGTGGATCTTCGCCTCGCTCGGCTTCTACCCGCTCCAGGTCGGCTCGGACCAGTACGCGGTCGGTTCGCCGCTGTTCGACAAGGCGATCGTGCACCTGCCGGACGGCGACCTCGTCGTCAACGCCGAGAACAACTCGGTCGACAACGTCTACGTGCAGTCCCTCGCGGTGGACGGCGAGGCCCGCACCTCGACGTCACTCTCCCAGGCGGACCTCTCGGGCGGCACGACGCTGGACTTCGTCATGGGTCCGGAGCCGTCGGACTGGGGCACGGGCGAGGACGACGCGCCGCCGTCGCTCACCGAGGGCGACGAGCCCCCGACGCCGGTGCAGGACGCGACGACGGCGGGCCTCGGCACCACCACCGTCGCCGACGGCGACGCGACCACGAGCGCCGCGGCGCTCACGGACAACACGTCCGGGACGCGCACGACGTTCGCCACCAGGACGCCGTCGATCACGTGGGCGGGCAACGGCATCCGCCCGACCGTCGGGTCGTACACGCTGACCTCCGGGGCGAGCGGGACGGCGTCACCGTCCGCATGGACCCTCGAGGGTTCCGACGACGGCGAGACGTGGACGACGCTCGACGAGCGGTCCGGCGAGCAGTTCCGCTGGGCCCTGCAGACGCGGCCGTTCACGGTCGCCGAGCCGACGGCGTTCGCGCGGTACCGGGTGACGGTCACCGCGACGTCGGGCTCCGGCGCGCTGTCGCTCGCCGAGGTCGAGCTCCTCGCCGACCCGAAGGAGTCCGGGGCCGAGGAGCTCACCCTCTCGGCCGCACCGGACCGTGACGGCGTCACGGGCCGCGAGGTCTCGGGCTCGTTCGCGACCCTCACCGGGGTCGAGGGCGACGTCGCGGCGCTCGACGTGCAGGTCGCGTTCGGCGACGGCTCCGAGCCGGTCGCCGGGACGCTGCGGGCGGGCGCGTTCGGCGGGTACGCGGTGGACGCCGCGCACACGTGGACCGCACCCGGCGTCTACCCCGTGACCGTCACGGTCTCGGGCGAGGGGATCGAGCCCGTCTCGGCCTCCTCGTACGTCAGCGTCTCGCTCCTGCGCGAGGGCTCGCTGCTCGCCGCGTACGACAACGTCTGCATCGGCGACGCCGGGACGACGGTCGGCTCGTGCGACGGCCAGGGCGTGTTCTTCGACCGGGCGCAGCTCGCGGCGAAGGGCTTCGTCCAGGGCGAGCGCGCGACGGTGCCGGGCACGGACCTCGCGTTCGACGTCCCGGCGGTCCCCGCCGGGCAGCCGGACAACGCCACGGGCGACGGGCAGACCATCGAGCTCGACGTCCCCGCGGACGCGGAGCAGCTCTCGGTGATCGGCACGGGCACGGAGAAGAACCAGCAGGCCACCGGCACGCTGACCTTCGACGACGGCTCGTCGCAGCCCATCGACCTGAGCTTCGGCGACTGGTCGGGCGCGGCGCGCAACCCGGTGTTCGGCAACATCCCCGTCGCCGTGACGGACAACCGCCTGCGTGGCGGCAGCCCGCAGACCGGCACCCCCGCCGCGTTCTTCGCGACGGCGCCGATCACCCTCCCCGAGGGCAAGCGGCCCGTGAGCCTCACGCTCCCGGACCAGCCGGGCGAGCTCTCGCGCGACGGCCGCATCCACGTGGTCGCGGTCGCGCACGACGGCACGTTCGCCGAGCACCCCGCGCTCGAGGTCACGGCCGCGGAGGGCGTGACGCTCGCCGTCGGGCAGACCTCGGACGTGGCGCTCGCCCAGGTGGCGGGCGGCCGCGAGGGCGCCGACCTCCGGGCGGCGGTCACGTGGGGCGACGGCTCCGACGTCGCGGCCGGCACGGTGGCCGACGGATCGGTCTCCGGCTCGCACGCCTACACGGCGGCCGGGACGTACACGGCGTACGTCGTGGTCGACGACGGCTGGACCAGCCAGGTGGTCGAGGTCCCCGTGACCGTGACCGAGGCGGAGCCGGCCCTCGCCGTCGACGTCACGGTGAGCACCCGCTGCCTCGCCGGCAAGGCGTACGTCGCGGTCCGCGCCGAGAACGGCGAGGACGTGCCGCTCGCGATCCGGCTCGTCACGCCGTTCGGCACCAAGGAGGTCGCGGCCGTCGCGCCGGGCGCCAACGCCTACCAGTCGTTCGCGACGCGGGCCACGGCGGTCGAGGCCGGCACCGTCACCGTCGAGGCGACGCGCGGCACCGGCGACGAGGAGGTGACGGCGTCGATCCAGGCCGACTACGCCGCCGTGACCTGCGGCTGAACCCCTGAGCCCGCCCCGCCCCGCGTCCGACCGGGGTGAGGCAGGCATGCACCACCGGCGGTGCCCCGGGATGATCGTCCCGGGGCACCGCGCCGTACGGGCACCGCGCCCGGTGCGGCGCCCCGCACCCAGCACGAGAAGGACCGAGAGATGACCGAGCACCCGACCGAGCAGCCCACGCCAGCGACCGACCTGCGGCGCTGGCGTCGCGAGCAGCTCGCCGACCTGCTGCGCTTCGGCGAGGCGTCGCTGCGCGCGGACGGCGCCGCGCAGTGGCTCGACGACGACGGGCGCCCCGACCTGTCGCAGCCGGTGCACACGTGGATCACGTCGCGCATGGCGCACGTGTACGCGTTCGCGTCGCTCCTCGGCGTGCCGGGCGCGGGGGAGCGGGCCGACGCCGCGCTGCACGGGCTGCGGGCGGTGCTCGTCGACGCCGAGAACGGTGGCTGGGTCTCGTCGCGCGGCCCCGCGCGGCGCCCGGGCGACGGCCACGACCCGGCGGCGGGCGAGGCCGTCCCGGTGGACGGGACGAAGAGCGCCTACGCGCACGCGTTCGTGGTGCTCGCCGCGGCGTCGGGCACGATCGCGGGCCGCGAGGGTGCGCGCGAGCTGCTCGACGCGGCGCTCGCCGTGCTCGACGAGCGGTTCTGGGAGCCCGGGCCGCGCATGCACGCCGACGAGTGGTCGCGCGACTGGACCGTGCTCGACGAGTACCGCGGCGTCAACGCGAACATGCACTCCGTCGAGGCGCTCCTCGCCGCGCACGACGCGACGGGCGACCCCGAGTGGCTCGCGCGCGCGGCGTCGGTCGCGGACCGCGTCGTGGGGTGGGCGCGCGAGAACGACTGGCGCATCCCCGAGCACTTCGACGCCGGCTGGAACCCCCTGCCGGACTACAACGCGGACCGCCCCCGCGACCCCTTCAAGCCCTACGGGTCGACGCCGGGCCACGGCCTGGAGTGGGCACGCCTGCTGCTCCAGGTCGACGTCGCGGCCGGGACCCCCGGCGCCCGCACCGACGCGGCGGTCGCCCTCTTCGACCGGGCCGTCGCGGACGGCTGGGACGGCGAGCACGGCGGCGGCTTCGTGTACACGGTCGACTGGTCGGGCACGCCGGTCGAGCCCCGGCGCTACCACTGGGTCGCGGCGGAGGCCGTCGCGGCCGCCGACGTGCTGGGCCGCGTCACGGGCGACCCCCGGTTCGCCGAGGCCGCCGCGGGCTGGTGGGCGTGGATCGACGAGCACCTCGTCGACCACGAGCGCGGGTCGTGGCACCACGAGCTCGACACCGCCAACCGGCCCGACGGCGTCACGTGGGTCGGCAAGCCCGACGTCTACCACGCGGCCCAGGCCGTGATCCTGCCCGACCTGCCGCTCACCGGCTCCCTCGCCGCCTCGGCCAAGGCCGCGGGCAGCATCCTGGGCTGACGCCCGGGCCTCGGACCGCCGAGGCCGGGGTCGCGCGCCACGTCACCGTCGCCGTGGCGCGCGACCTCGGGCTCGGCGACGACACCCCCATCAAGAATCGTTTTCTTGAGGGGGGTTCCGTGTTCGTCGGGAGCGTCCGGTGGCACGCCCGCACGCTCTTCGCCGCGCGTGACGTCGCCACCGAGGGCGATCTGCGCCTGTCCCGGGTGTGGACGGCAGACGATCTGCTGGCGGCGTGGCCGTGACGAAGCGCGTCCGGCCTGAGGCCCACGACGACGAGAGCCCCGCACCGGACCGGTGCGGGGCTCTCGCAGGCTGAGCGGGTGACGGGAATCGAACCCGCGCTATCAGCTTGGGAAGCTGAAGTTCTACCATTGAACTACACCCGCGCGGCGCCGGTGGCGTCCGCCCCGGGCCCTCTGGGAGGATCCTCGGCGAACCAGCGCGCGACCCGATCATAGCGGACGACGCCGGTGATGCCAGAACCGCCCGCACCACGACCAGTCCCGCGCCGACGAGCGGCGCGCCGCCCGAGGAGCCGCCTTGTCCGAGAACCCGTACCAGCAGCAGCCCGACCCGTCGCAGGGGAGCCCCGCCCCCGGCGACCCGGTCTACGGCGGCCCCGCCACGCCGTCGGGCCCGACGCCGGGCTCCGGCCAGCAGCCCGGGGCCGGTGACGCGTACGGCCAGCAGGCGTACGGGACGCCGGGTGCTCCGGGCTACGGACAGCCGACGCCCGACCAGGGCTACGGCTCCGCCCCGCAGCCGGGCTACGCCCAGCAGGGATACGGCCAGCAGCCGGGCTACGCGCAGCCCGGCGCCTACGGTCAGCCCGGCGCGTACGGCCAGCCCGGCTACGACCCGGCGTACGACCCCCAGGCGAAGTCGCGCCTCGCCGCGGGCCTGCTGGGCATCCTCGTCGGCAGCCTCGGCATCCACCGCTTCTACCTCGGGTACACCGGCATCGGCCTGACGATGCTGCTCGTGTCGGTGCTGTCCTTCGGGTTCGCGGCGCCGGTCATCGCGATCTGGGGCCTGGTCGAGGGCATCCTCTACCTGACCTCGAAGACGGGCTACTACTCCGTGGACTCGACGGGCCGCCCGCTGCGCGCCTGACCTCCCGTCCGCGGGCGGGGGCCGCGCCGCCTCGACGACGAGCCGGCGCGGCCCCGCGCCCGACGGCGCTCGGCCCGCGCTGACCCAGGGCGCCGGTCGGGGGTGCCGATCCAGGGCGCCGATCCACGGTGCGGAGCCCGGTCCGGGCACGCTCCGGCGTCGGCTAGCGTGGGCCCGTGCTGCTCTCCGACCGCGACATCCGGGCCGAGCTCGACGCCGGCCGCGTCCAGCTCGAGCCGTACGACCCGGCGATGCTCCAGCCGTCGAGCATCGACGTGCGCCTCGACCGGTTCTTCCGGCTGTTCGACAACCACAAGTACCCCTTCATCGACCCGTCGCAGGACCAGCCCGACCTCACGCGGCTCGTCGAGGTCGACCCGGCCGAGCCGTTCGTGCTCCACCCCGGGGAGTTCGTGCTCGGGTCCACGTTCGAGACGGTCACGCTGCCCGACGACGTGGCGGCGCGCCTGGAGGGCAAGTCGAGCCTGGGCCGCCTGGGCCTCCTCACGCACTCCACGGCGGGGTTCATCGACCCGGGCTTCTCCGGGCACGTGACGCTCGAGCTGAGCAACGTGGCGACGCTGCCGATCACCCTGTGGCCGGGCATGAAGATCGGCCAGCTGTGCTTCTTCCGGCTGTCCTCGCCCGCCGACAACCCGTACGGCTCCAGCGTCTACGGCTCCCGCTACCAGGGCCAGCGCGGCCCGACGGCCTCCCGCTCGTGGCAGAACTTCCACCGCACCGACGTCTGAGCGCGGCCCGCCGCGTCGGACGCCGCTCGACCCCGCAGGACCCGAGGACCGGAGGACCGCACCGCATGAGCCCGCTCCCGCCGCTGCCGCACCCCGCCGGGCCCGGCGCCGCGCAGTCCTACCAGGCGCGGCACGTGCTGGGGCTGCCCGCCGACGTCCACGTGGACGAGGTCGAGACGCTCGCGCTCTCGCGGTTCGCGGGCGCGCGCTGGGACGTCGCGCCGGAGGGCACCGAGCCCCTCGTGCCGCCCGCGCGCACCGCGCGGCCGGGCGAGCCGGGGGTCCTGCGCACGTCGCGCCACACGACGCTCACCGGCCCGTACGCGGGCCCCGGCTCGGGCGTGCCGGGCACCGCGCTCGTGTTCGACGTCGTCTGTCCCCGCGAGCGCGGGGACGTCCCCTACCCGGGCGGCGGGGACCGGGACGGCGTCGGGCGCGCGTTCCCCGGCGGCCTGCCGGTCCGGGAGGAGGAGCGCGTGGTCGCGTTCCTCGTCGCGGCGGCGCGCCGCCTCGGCGGGTCGGTCCGGACCGACGTCGGCAACCCGGCGGGGGCGGGCGTCGTCCTCACGCCGGACCCGGGCGTCGCCGTCGACATGACGCTGTACTCGGACGTGTGGCTCGACCCGCACGCCGCGCTCGCGCTCGTCGGCCGGCTCCACCCCCGCACGCGGCTCGCGACGGAGGGCAAGCCGTACGAGGGGCCGCCGAAGGGCATCGCGGAGCTGCCGCTCTACCCGGGCGAGAAGATGGACCCCGAGCTGCGGCGCGCGCTGCACGCCGCGGCGGACGACGTCGACATCAAGGCGCTGACCGCCGGTGCGGTGCTCGACGGGTACGGCCTCCTCGTCGACCTGGGCATGGACGGGCTCGTCGCGGTCGAGGTCGGCGGCGAGGAGGCGCTGCCCCTCCTGCTGCGCGGGCTGCCGTGGACGGTGGGCGGGGCGGTGAGCTACCGCGTGCGCTGGGAGCCGCAGGACCTCGCGGAGTCCCAGCGGGAGCAGCCGTCGCTCGACCACCAGATCGCGCGCAAGCGCGCCGCGGAGGTGGTCACGCAGGTCACGCGGACGCTGCACCAGGCGGTCGGCGGGGAGATCGCGGACGAGGCGGAGTTCCTCGTGGACCCCGAGGATCTGTGACGGCCTACTGAGGAATCGGTCACGGACGGGGCTACGGGCGCCCCGCACGGCTGAGGAGTCGGTAAAATGGTTCTCGGCCCGGCCTCGTCGGCGCCGTGAACTGTCGTGCCCTGCGGCTTCCCCCCGCCCGGGCGCGGCGATGACAAGTCCAGCAAGAACTTCGCCCACCCGCCCCCGACCCGGACGGAGCGGCCCGTGCTCTACGTGCTCCTTGCCCATCTCGTGATGGCACTGGGCGCGCCTGCACTCGTCTCGTTCCTCGGCCGCCGGGCGTTCCTCGTCATGGCGCTCGCGCCGGCGTCCGCGGCGGCCTACGCGCTCGCCTGGACCGACCGCGTGATGTCGGGGGAGCACCCGACGCAGGTCATCGAGTGGGTGCCCGGGCTGGGGCTCGAGCTCGCCTTCCGCATGGACACGCTGTCGTGGCTCATGCTGCTGCTCGTCGGCGGCGTGGGCGCCCTCGTCCTCGTCTACTGCTCGGCCTACTTCTCGCCCACCGCGCAGGGCCTGCGGCGGTTCGGCGGCGTCCTCACCGCGTTCGCGGGAGCGATGGTCGGGCTCGTCACCGCGGACGACATGCTGCTCCTGTTCGTGTTCTGGGAGCTCACGACCGTCTTCTCGTACCTGCTGATCGGCCACTACGCCGACCGCAAGGCGAGCCGTCGTGCCGCCATGCAGGCGATCATCCTCACCACCGCGGGCGGCCTCGCCATGCTCGTGGGGGTCGTGATCCTCGGCGTCCAGGGCGGGACGTTCCGCATGTCCGAGATCATCGCGGACCCCCCGACGGGCGGCGCCGTGACCGCCGCGATCGTCTGCCTCCTCGTGGGCGCGGCGAGCAAGTCCGCGCTCATCCCGCTGCACTTCTGGCTCCCCGCCGCGATGGCGGCGCCCACGCCGGTGAGCGCCTACCTGCACGCGGCCGCGATGGTCAAGGCCGGTGTCTACCTCGTCGCGCGCTTCGCGCCCGCCTACTCGGACACGACGGTCTGGCGCACGCTCGTCGTCGTGCTCGGCGCGGGCACCCTGCTCGTGGGCGGCTACCGCGCGCTGCGGCAGTACGACCTCAAGCTCGTCCTCGCGTTCGGCACCGTGAGCCAGCTCGGCCTCATCATCCTGCTCGTGGGCCTCGGCACGCGCGGCGCCGCGCTCGCCGGGCTCGCCATGATCGGCGCCCACGCGATGTTCAAGGCCTCGTTGTTCCTCGTCGTCGGCGTGGTCGACGCCGCGGCCGGCACGCGCGACCTGCGCCGCCTCACGGGCGTGGGCAAGGCCCTGCCGTGGACCGCCGTCGCGGGCGGGCTCGCCACCGCGTCGATGATCGGGCTGCCGCCGTTCGCCGGGTACGTCGCGAAGGAGGCGGCGCTCGAGTCGCTCCTGCACGGCGAGGGGCCGGTGTGGGTCGACACGGTCGTGCTGTGGTCGGTCGTCGTCGGCTCGATGTTCACGGTCGCGTACGGCCTGCGCTTCTGGTGGGGCGCGTTCGCGTCCAAGCCGCACCTCGGCCGGTCGCCCGCGCGCGCCAACGCGCACGAGAAGGCGTGGGGCGCCGGCGCCGGTACCGGCACCGCGCGCCGCCCGGTCGTCGAGGCCGAGGAGCCGCCGATCGACCCGGCGCGTATCCACCGCCAGCCGTTCCTGCTCGTGGGCCCGGCCGTCGTGCTCGCGGTCCTCGGCCTCGCGACGGCGCTCGTGCCGCACTTCGGCGAGGACCTCCTCGCCCCGTACGCGGACACGTACCCCGTCGGCGAGCCCGGGCACCTCGTCCTGTGGGCCGGCTTCACGCCCGCGCTCGCCCTGACGGTCCTCGTGCTCGCGGTCGGCGTCGTGCTGTTCTGGCAGCGGTCGCGCGTCGAGCGGTTCCAGGCGTCGCTGTGGACGGGGCCCGAGGCCGACGTCACGTACCGCAAGGTCATGCGCAAGCTCGACGACCTGGCCGCCGACATCACGGCCGTCACGCAGCGTGGTTCGCTCCCGTTCTACCTCGGCGCGATCCTCGTGGTCCTCGTGCTCGGCCCGGGCGTCGTCATGGTCGCGCAGACCGCGTGGCCCGAGCAGCTCCGGGCCTGGGACCGTCCCGCGCAGCTCGTCGCCGTCGCCGCGATCTGCATCGCCTCGGTGCTCGCCGCGCGCTCGCGCCGCCGGCTCAAGGCCGTGATCCTCGTCGGGATCGCGGGGTACGGCAACGCCGTCCTCTTCCTCCTGCACGGCGCGCCCGACCTCGCGCTCACGCAGGTCCTCGTCGAGACGATCACGCTCGTCGTCATGGTGCTCGTGCTGCGGCGCCTGCCCGCGTACTTCTCGAACCGGCCGCTCGCGGCGAGCCGGTGGGTCCGCCTGGGCATCGGCCTCGCGGTGGCCGTCGTCATGATGGGCTTCGCGCTCGTCGCGCCGCTCGCGCGCGTCGCGACGCCCATCTCGGTGGACTTCCCGGCCGAGGCCTACGAGTTCGGGCACGGCAAGAACATCGTCAACGTGACCCTCGTGGACATCCGCGCGTGGGACACGATGGGCGAGATCTCCGTCCTCCTGGCCGCCGCGACGGGCGTCGCGTCGCTCGTGTTCCTGCGCTCGCGCAGCGGCGAGATCCTGCGCGCGTCGGGGGCCCGGCCCGCGACCACGGCCACCGGCTCCGGCGTCTGGAGCGACACCGACGACCCGGGTGCCGCGCTGCGCCGCCGCGGGGTCACGGAGAAGGACCAGCCGCGCATGCTCGTGTGGCTGAGCGCCGGCCGCACACTCGCGCCGCAACGGCGCTCGGTGATCTTCGAGGTCGTCACGCGCGTGCTGTTCCACGCCATGATCGTCTTCGCGCTCTTCCTGCTGTTCTCCGGCCACAACGCGCCGGGCGGCGGGTTCGCGGCGGGGCTCGTCGTGGGCATCGCGCTCATCGTGCGCTACCTCGCGGGCGGGCGGTACGAGCTCGGCGAGGCCGCGCCCGTCCACCCCGGTCTGCTCCTCGGGACGGGCCTGTTCCTGTCCGCGGGCGTGGGGCTCGTCGCGTTCCTGCTCACCGGCAACGTGCTCGGCAGCGAGGCCTACGACCTCGCGCTCCCGCTCGTCGGGGAGATCCACCTCGTGACGTCGCTGTTCTTCGACGTCGGCGTGTTCCTCGTCGTCGTGGGTCTCGTCCTCGACATCCTGCGCACGCTCGGCGCCGAGATCGACCGGCACGCGGAACGCGCCGCCGCGGGCCGCGAGCCCGGCGAGGACACGGGGCCGTTCGAGGCCATGGAGCCCGACTCGATCGGAGGTGGCCGCCGGTGAACGTCATCGACATGACGCCCAGCGTCGTCCTCGTCCTCGCGATCGGCGTGCTGTTCGCCGCGGGCGTCTACCTGCTCCTCGAGCGGAGCCTGACCCGCGTCCTGCTCGGGTTCATCCTCATGGGGAACGGCGCCAACCTGCTCTTCCTCGTCGCCGGCGGGCGCGCCGGGGGCGCGCCGCTCATCGGCACGACGCCCGAGGAGGACATGAGCGACCCGCTCGTCCAGGCGATGGTCCTCACGGCCATCGTCATCACGCTCGGCATCACGGCGTTCGTGCTCGCGATGGCCTACCGCTCGTGGCAGCTCCACGGCCACGACGAGGTGCAGGACGACCTCGAGGACCGCCGCGTCGCGCGGCACGCCGCGCGCAACGCGCCCGCGTTCGAGGACGCGGACACGGAGGAGAGCGGCGCCACCCTGGACGACGAGGCCGCCCAGGTCCGCGACGAGACCGACGGCGACGGCGACGGCGTCACGGACGGCGAGGAACCGCCGTCGGGCCCGGCGGGCCAGGACGCCGGGGACGCGACGGACGGCCGCACCGTCGGCTCCGACGCCCGGGACGACGCACAACCTGACGACCGACGGACCGACGGGAAGGAGCCGCGATGAGCCTCACCGCCGCGGCCCTCGTCCCGCTCCCCGTCGTCCTGCCGCTCGTCGCGGCCGGCCTCGCGCTCGCGCTCTGGCGCCACCCGCGCGCCCAGCGCATCATCACCGTGGCCGCGCTCGCGCTCGTCCTCGCGGCGTCCGTCGGCCTCCTGGTCGCGGCCGACTCGGGGCCGATCGTCGTCGACGTCGGCGGCTGGGCGGCGCCCGTCGGGATCGACCTCGTCGCGGACCGGCTCTCGTCGCTCATGCTCGTGGTGTCGAGCTTCGTCATGCTGTGCGTCCTGCTGTACTCGCTCGCGCAGGGCGTGGCGGACGGCGACGAGGAGGCGCCGGTCGCCATCTACCACCCGACGTTCATGGTGCTCGCGGCGGGCGTGTTCAACGCGTTCCTCTCGGGCGACCTGTTCAACCTCTACGTCGGGTTCGAGATCTTCCTCGCCGCGAGCTACGTGCTCCTCACGCTCGGCGGCACGGGCGAGCGCATCCGCGCCGGGTCGATCTACGTGGTCGTGGCGCTGCTCTCCTCGATCGTCTTCCTCGTCGCGATCGCGCTGACCTACGCCGCGACCGGCACGGTCAACCTCGCCCAGCTCTCGGAGCGGTACGCGGAGATCGACCCCGGGACGGCGCTCGCGATCCAGCTCCTGCTGCTGCTCGCGTTCGGCATCAAGGCGGCGATCTTCCCGCTGTCCGCATGGCTGCCCGACTCCTACCCGACGGCGCCCGCGCCCGTCACCGCGGTCTTCGCGGGCCTGCTCACCAAGGTGGGCGTCTACGCGATCATCCGCACGCAGACGCTGCTCTTCCCCGAGGACAGCGTCGTCGACGACGTCCTCATGTGGCTCGCGCTGCTGACCATGGTCGTCGGCATCCTCGGCGCCGTCGCGCAGAACGACATCAAGCGACTGCTGTCGTTCACGCTCGTGAGCCACATCGGCTACATGATCTTCGGCATCGCGCTCGCGTCCGAGCCGGGCATGGCGGCCGCGATCTTCTACGTGGTGCACCACATCACGGTGCAGACGACGCTGTTCCTCGTCGTCGGCCTCGTGGAACGCCGCGGCGGGTCGACGTCGCTCGACCGGCTCGGCGGGCTCGCCAAGCTCGCGCCCGGGCTGGCCATCCTGTTCTTCATCCCGGCGATGAACCTCGCGGGCATCCCGCCGCTGTCGGGCTTCCTCGGCAAGGTCGGCCTCCTCGAGGAGGGCGTCGCCCAGGGCACGCCGCTCACGTGGGCGCTCGTGGTGGGGTCCGTCGTGACGTCGCTGCTCACGCTGTACGCGATCGTCAAGGCGTGGAACAAGGCCTTCTGGCAGACGGCGCCCGTCGAGATCCCCGCGGACGCGCGCCTGCCGCGCGGCATGGTGGGCCCGGCGACGGCGCTCGTCGCCTTCGGCCTCGCGCTCACCGTGGTCGCGGGCCCGCTCTACTCGTACACCGAGCGCGCCGCCGCGACGCTGCTCGACGGCCACACGTACGTCGACGCCGTGTTCCCCGGCGACTCCGACCGCGGCCAGGGCGAGTCGAACGAGGTCGCGACGGGCGAGAGCGACGGCACGGAACCCGCCGGTTCCGAACCGGCCGGCACGGGCGGAGGTGCGGACGGATGAGCCTGCACCGCCGCCGCCGCGCGCTCGCCTCCGGCTGGTTCGCCCGCGTCACCACGCAGTGGCGCACCGTCCTGTGGCTGACGATCGTCTGGGTCATGCTCTGGGGCGACCTGTCCGTGGGCAACGTGCTCGCGGGCGTCCTCATCGGGTTCGCCGTCATCACGTTCTTCCCGCTGCCGTCGATCGCGGCGCGCGGGAAGTTCCGGCCGTGGCCGTTCCTCGTGCTCGTGGGGCGCTTCGTCTCCGACCTGGTCGTCGCGTCGTTCCAGGTGAGCCTCCTCGCGCTGAACCCGCGGCACACGCCGCGCGGCGCCGTCGTGGGCGTGCGGCTGCGGAACCCGTCCGACATCTACCTGACCATCACGGCCGAGCTGTCGTCGCTCGTGCCCGGCTCGATCGTCGTCGAGGCGCACCGCCTCACCGGGATGCTCTACCTGCACGTGCTCGACGTCGAGACCGCGGGCGGCGTGGAGAAGGTCCGCGAGGACACGCTCGCGCTCGAGGCGCGCGTGCTGCACGCGTTCGCGTCGAACGACGAGCTGCGGGCCGCCGGCCTGTACGACGTCCCGTCCGCGCGAGAGGTGGCCGAGGCATGAGCGACACCGTCTACCTCGTGATCGTCGTGGTGAGCGCCGTGCTGCTCGCCGCGGGGGCGAGCCTCGCCGTCGCGCGCGCCGAGCGCGGGCCGTCGATGCTCGACCGCACGATCGCGCTCGACGTCTTTACCACGACCCTCGTCGGGGCGATCGCGCTCGAGGCCGCGTTCTCCCGGCGCACGGACACGATCCCGATCCTCGTCGTGCTCTCGCTCGTCGGGTTCGTGGGCTCGGTGACGATCGCGCGGTTCGCGTCGGTCGAGCCCGAGGACGAGGGTCGCATCCGCACGGCCGAGGAGATCGCCGCCGAGGACGCCGCCCGCCGCGAGGCGGAGGAGTCCGACCGGGACTCGGCGGTCGACGCCGAGCACCACGGCGGCGCGCCCGACGGGGAGGTGCGCTGATGGACCCGACCACCGGCCTGTGGGACACGATCGCCGACGTCGTGTCCGCGGTCTTCCTCCTGTGCGGCGCGTTCCTCGCGTTCGCCGCGGGCGTGGGCGTCGTGCGGTTCCCGGACCTGCTGGCACGCATGCACGCGGCGACCAAGCCCCAGGTGCTCGGGCTGATCCTCGTGCTCGCGGGCCTGAGCCTGCGGCTGCGCTCGTGGGGAGCCGTCGCGACGCTGTTCCTCGTCGTCGTGTTCCAGCTCCTCACGTCGCCCGTCGCGGCGCACATGGTCGGCCGTGCGGGCTACCGCACGGGCAAGGTGCGCACGGACCTGCTCGTCGTCGACGAGCTCACGCGCGACCAGGAGGCGGCCGAGCGCGAGGACACGGGCGAGCACGACGACGCCGACCCGCACGGCGAGCCGGGCGCCACCGGCGGCGTCGAGCTCGCCGACACGGGCGACCCCGGGCCCGACGACGCGGCTCGCCCCGCCGACGCGGAGGGCCCGGCGCGCTGACACTGCCGCGCGCCCGGTCCCGCGCGCGGGTCCCGCACGTGGCTGGTAGACCGGCAGCATGCCCGACGCCACCACGCCCGCCCCGCCGCAGCCGGAGTCGCGCAACCCGCGCGTCGCGCGACCGGAGGGCGGCGGCGACAGCACCGTCACGGTGATCGTCGCGTTCCTCGCGAACGCGCTCATCGCGGGCGCGAAGACGGTCGCCGCGACGGTGACCGGCTCGGCGTCGATGCTCGCGGAGGCCGTCCACTCGTGGGCGGACACGGGCAACGAGATCTTCCTCCTCGTCGCCGACCGGCGCTCGCGCCGCCCGGCGGACACCGAGCACCCCCTCGGGTTCGGCCGCGAGGCGTACGTGTGGTCGATGTTCGCGGCGATCGGGCTGTTCGCGGTCGGCGCGGGGGTGTCGATCACGCACGGCATCCAGGAGCTGGTGCACCCGCAGCCGGCGGACGACTTCGTGGTCGCCTACGCGGTCCTCGCCCTGGCGTTCGTGCTCGAGGGGGTGTCGTTCCTGCGCGCCCGGCGGCAGGCGCGGGCCGAGGCGCGGGCGGCGGACCGCGACACCCTGCACCACGTGCTCGTCACGTCGGACCCGACGCTGCGCGCGGTGTTCGCGGAGGACGCCGCCGCGCTGATCGGCCTCGTGGTCGCGTTCGGGGGCGTCCTGGCCCACCAGCTCACCGGGTCGCCCGTGCCCGACGCCGTCGGGTCGATCGTCGTCGGCCTCGTCCTCGCGGTGGTGTCCGTCGTGCTCATCGACCGCAACCGGCGGTTCCTCGTGGGGGAGGCGGCGATGCCGGCGACCCGCGCCGCGGTGCTCGCGGGCATCCGCGACCTGCCGGAGGTCGAGCGCGTCACGTACCTGCGGCTCGAGTACGTCGGGCCGCGCGCGCTGTACCTCGTGGCGAGCGTGGACCTGCGCGGCGACGAGTCCGAGACGTCCGTCGCCCGTCGGCTCGACGAGCTCGAGCGCCGGGTGACGTCCGTGCCGCTCATCGCGGGCGCGGTGTTCACGGTCTCCGCCCCGGAGGAGCCGTCGATCGTCTGACCTGGCGGCCGACCCCCCCGCCGTCGAACGGGCGCAGAACGGACGAAGCGGTACACATCCGCGGTCCTCATGGGTAGGGTCGAGCGATGGTCTCGCAGCGCACGCCCCGGCACCGCTCGGCGGCGGCGCCCGCGCCGTCTCCCGAGTCGTCTCCTGTGCCCGCGTCCTCCGCCGCGCCCGCACGTCGGCGCGGCGGCCCGTTCGCCCGACACCTGCGGTCCGGTCCGCGCGTCGCGGTGACGACGGGTGTCGTCGCCGCCCTGCTGCTCGGCCCTCCGCTGGGCCTCACGGCCGCGACGGTGACGGGCGAGATCCGGCCCGAGCACGTGGGCCCGCTCGGCCCCGTCGTCGCGGCGCTCCCGTGGCAGGGGAGCGCGCCGCAGGAGTGGCTCGCGGGGCGCGACCCGCGCGACGACCGCGCGTCGCGCACCCTGGCCGACGCGCGCGACGACCTCCCCGCGGACGCCCCGACCGCGCCGGGCACGCCCGGGGCCGACGACGCGCCGCCCGCGGCGACCGCGCCCGCGGCCGCGGCGACCGAGGAGCCTCCCGCCGACGCAGTGCCGACGCCCACGCCGGAGGACGTGCCGCCCGCCGAGGGCGCGGCGGACCTGGCCGGCCCGGACGGCGCGACCGCGACGGGCCCGACGCCCGGCACCGCGCCGGCCGACGGCGCCGCGCCGGCTGCCGGGACCGCCTCGGCCGCCGGGGCGGCGGCGCCGGGCGGAGCCGGTCCCGGGGGGCTCACGGCGGAGGGCGCGGCGGTCGTCGAGCTGACGAACGCGGAGCGGGCCGCCGCCGGGTGCGAGCCGCTCGCCGTCGACGACCGGCTCACCGCCGCGGCGCAGCTCCACAGCGAGGACATGGACGCGCAGGGGTACATGGACCACACGAGCCTCGACGGCCGCTCGCCGTGGGACCGGGCGCACGCGCAGGGCTACCTGAACCCGGGCGCCGAGAACGTGGCGAAGGGCTACCGGACCGCCCAGGACGTGGTGCGCGGGTGGATGGACTCGCCGGGCCACCGCGCGAACATCCTCAACTGCGGCCTGCGGGAGATCGGCGTCGGGCACGCGAACGGGGCGTGGACGCAGGTCTTCGGCTGGGGCTGAGCCCCGGCCCCTCTCGGCGGCGGGCGCACCGCCCGTCCCGCGTCTCGCGGGAGCAGCCCCACGCGCGGTGAATATCGCAGGTCCGCTATCTTATCGCCGGAAAGTGGAACGCTACTGCTCGACGAGGAGTTCAGAATGGCCCCCACCGGACCCGCCGCACCGACCCCGTCCACCCTCGCCCCCGCTGCGGAGGGGCCGCGGCGCGCCGCGGCCCGGCGGCTCCGCGAGGGGCTCTGCGAGCGCCTCGCCGCCTGGTCCGTGCCGGCCCTGCGGGTCGCCCTCGGCCTCGTCTTCCTCGTCTTCGGGGTGCTCAAGTTCTTCCCGGGCGCGAGCCCGGCGGAGCAGATCGTGCGCCGCACGGTCGAGGCGCTGACCTTCGGCCTCGTCGACGGCACCGCCGCCGTGGTCCTCACGGCGGTCGTCGAGACGGCGGTCGGGCTCGCGCTCCTCACCGGTCGTGCGCTGCGGGCCGGGCTCGTCGTGCTCGCCGTCACGCTGGCCGGCGTCCTCTCCCCGGTCGCGCTCTTCCCGGGCGACCTGTTCGGCGACGGCATGACCCTCATGGGTCAGTACGTGCTCAAGGACGTCGTGCTCGTCGCCGCCGCCGGGGTGGTGGCGGCGGCGACGCTCGGGGCCCGGTTCACGCTCGCGGAGCCGGCGCGCGCTCCGGCGGCGTGATGCCGGGCCGGTCCGTCCGCGCCGGGCTCAGCGCGCCGGTGCAGAGACGGTCGCCCGGGCCTCGCGGTCGAGGAGGCTGCGCTTGACGTCCAGTCCGTAGCGGAAGCCGCCGAGGCTGCCGTCCGTGCGCAGGACGCGGTGGCAGGGCACGAACAGGGCCGCCGCGTTCATCGCGCAGGCGCCCGCGGCGGCGCGCACGGCGGCGGGCCGCCCCGACAGCTCGGCGTACCGGGTGTAGGTCACCGGGTCGCCGGGCTCGACCGTGCGCAGCACGTCCCACGCGTGCGCGCGGTAGGGGCCCGAGGCCTGCCGTACCGGGACCGCGTCGATCGCGTGCACGTCGCCCGCGTAGTAGGCCCGGACGGCGGCGACGGCGGTCGCGACGGCGGGGTCGCCGTCGGGCACGGGGGAGACCGTCGCCGGGCGCAGGCCGGGGTGCACGAGCGCGACGAGGTCCGCGGGCTCGTCCGTCCAGCCGGACGCGAGGACCGCGCCGGCGGCGTCGACGACGACCGTGAACGGGCCGTCGGGCGTGGTGAGCGTCGTGGTGGCGGCCGGGCTCGTGCCTGCCGTCGCGGTGGTGGTGGTCGGGGCGGGTGCGGTGGTCACGGGGTCTCCTTCGCAGGGGTCGGGGTGGGCGCGGAGGCGCGCCAGAGGTGCATCGCGGCGTACGAGCGCCACGGCGCCCAGAGCTCGGCGCGGGCGGCGAGCGCGCGGCGGTCGTCGGGCAGGCCGAGCGCGGCGGCGCCGACGCGGAGCGCGAGGTCGCCGTCGAGCAGGACGTCGGGGTCGTGCAGCACGCGCATCGCCACGTACCCGGAGGTCCACGGCCCGACGCCGGGCATCGCCTCGAGCGCCGCGCGCTGGGCCGCGGGGTCGTCGGCCGGGGAGAGGGCGAGCGACCCGTCGGCGAGGGCGTGCGCGACGCCGAGCACCGCGGCCGTGCGCCGGGCGGGACCGCGCAGGTGGTCCGCGCCCCCGGCGGCGAGCTGCGCGGGCGTCGGGAACAGGCGCGTCGGCCCGAACCGCGACGCGAAGGGCGTCCCGAGCGCGACGGCGAGCCGCGACAGGTGCGTCCGCGCGGCCGCGACCGAGATCTGCTGCCCGACGAGCGCGCGCACGAGGATCTCGGCGGGGTCCACCGCCCCCGGGACGCGGATACCCGGCACCGCGCGCACCGAGGCGGCGAGCGCGGGGTCCGCCGCGAGGGCCGCGTCCACGGCGGCCGGGTCGGCGTCGAGGTCGAACAGCCGCCGGACGCGCGCGATCGCGGCCGGGAGGTCGGCCACGGACGTCAGCTCGAGCTCCACGTGGAAGCGCGGTGCGCGCCGTCGGCTCCCAGGCGGCGGCCCGTAGGTGGCCCGGAACGCGCCCGGCCCGTGCGGCAGCGCGAGCGTCCGCGCGTAGGAGAGCAGCGGGCCGTCGAGGTCGACGACCTCGACGCCGTCGACGGCGCGCGCCGCGAGGAACGCGAACACGCCGCGCGCGTCGAACGGCTCGCGCAGGGGAAGGGTGAGGTCGAGCGCGGCGGTGGCGCCGCCGTCGTCCGCGGTGGACCCGGCGGGAGCTGCGGCGGGCGGGCGGCGCGGGTCGCCGGTCGACGGCGCCCGGTCCGGTCGGGCCCGACGCCGCAGCTCACCCGGCGTCGTGTCGAAGACCTCGGTGATCGTGTCGTTGAACTGCCGCACGCTCCCGAAGCCGGCGGCGAACGCGACGTCGGCGAGCCGCAGGTCCGTCCCCGTGAGCAGCGCCCGCGCCGTCTGGGCGCGCAGCGCGCGGGCGAGCGCGACCGGGCCGGCGCCGAGCTCCGCGACGAGCACGCGGTGCACGTGCCGGGCCGAGTACCCGAGGCGGGCGGCGAGGCCGTCGACGCCCTCGCGGTCCACGACGCCGTCCGCGACGAGCCGCATGGCCCGGGCGGAGAGGTCGTGCCCGAGGTCCCAGCTCGGCGTGCCCGGCACCGCCTCCGGGAGGCAGCGCTTGCACGCGCGGTAGCCGGCCTCGTGGGCGGCGGCCGAGGTGAGGTAGAAGGTGACGTTCTCGGGCTTCGGGGTGCGCGCCGGGCACGACGGCCGGCAGTAGATGCCGGTGCTGCTCACGGCGGTGATGAACTGCCCGTCGAAGCGGCGGTCGCGCGACGCGATGGCGCGGTAGCGCTCGGCGAACACGGGGTCCGTGGTCGCCGGGGGCGTCGCGAGGGTCGTCGTCATGACTCGATCCTCACTCGCCGGACCACGCCCTGGCTAGCGGGATTCGGACACGACGCTGTGGTCGTCGTCGGGCAGAGCGCGGCGGAGCAGGGGCTTGTTCACCCGCTCGGTGAAGAAGTCGATGAGCGGACCGGCGAAGAACGCGGTCATGACCGTCCCGACACCGACCGGGCCGCCCAGCGCGACGGCCAGACCGAGGAACCCGAGGTCCTGCGCGACTCGGACGACGCGGTACCGCGCGCGCGTGCGGTCGACGACGATCGGTGCGACAGCGTCGTACGGCGCGGTCCCCACGCCCGCCGTCATGTACGCGGACGCGCCCGCGGTGAACAGGACGATCCCCACGACGAACAGCCCGGTCTGGACGAGGTGGCTCGGAGGGTCCGGGACGAGCGGGGCGAGGAGCGCGGAGAACCACTGGACGAAGAATCCCGTCATGACCATGTTGATGATCGTCCCGACACCGATGTAGGTCCGCCCCCACACCACGACGGGGACGAGCAGCACCGCGTTGACCGCGAGCTGGTAGACGCCGAGGTCGATCCCGAGCAGCGTGCTCGCACCGATGTTCGCGGCGGTGAACGGATCCACGCCGACCTGTGCGGACAGCAGCACCGCCGACCCCAGGCCGAGCACCGCCACACCGACGAGCGCCCAGGCCGCGCGCAGCACGACGTGGGAAGGGCGGGTCCGAGGTGCGCGCGTGGTCACACGGCGACGCTAGGGGCGCGTCCCCGCGGGCGCGACCGCGGAGACCGGGGTGAGCAGACCGTCGCGGCTCAGACGCGCGCGTCGAGCCAGTCGAGGACCTCGCGCAGGTACGTCGACCGGGCGGGCTCGGGGGAGAGCGCCAGGTCGTGCGCGCCGCCCTCGACCGTGACGACCGTGACGTCGTCGCCCAGCCGCTCGGCGCGCGACGTGATGTGCCCGACGTCGAGCACGCTGTCGGTCGTGAGCAGGGCGTCGTGCCAGCCCGACGCCGGGCCGCTGCGCGCGGACGCGAGCACGAGCACCGGGCAGTCGACGTGCAGCCCGCGTGCGACGCGGGCGTGGCCCCGGCGCACCGCCCGCAGGAACCCGGCGCGCACCGGGAACCCCTCGATCGGCTTCCACGCGAGGTCGAAGTCCCACTCGCCGCCGGTGCTCGCGTGCAGCGCCTCCGCCCAGTGCGGGTCGAGCGCACCCACGATGAGCCGCGGCGCGACCCGCCCGACGACGTCGACCACCCACGTCACCGGGCCGCGGAACACCCACGGCTTGTTGAGGTCGAACCACGGGCTGTTGAGCACGAGCGCCGCGAGCCGGCCGGGCCGCGCGTCGGCCCACAGGCTCGCGAGGAGACCGCCGGTCGAGTGCCCGAGCACCACGAGCCGGTCGTGCCCCTCGGCGCGCACCGCGCGCGCCGCCGCGTCGAGGTCCTGCGCGTAGACGGCGAGGTCGGTGACGAAGTTCGGGTCGTCGTCGGGCCGCGACGGCGCGCCCGAGCCGCGGCCGATCGAGCGCCCGTAGCCGCGCAGGTCGACGGCGTAGAACCGGTACCCGCGCGCCTCGACCGCCTCCGCGACGTGCGTCTGGAAGAAGTAGTCGATGAACCCGTGCACGTACAGCACCGCGGGCCGGTCGCCCGCGGGCGCCGCGGCGTCGCGCCGCACCAGGGTCGCCACCGCGCCGTCCGGGAGGTCGAGGTCGCGCGCGACCCAGTCCCCGCCCAGCACGTCGGGCCGCCAGGTCCCGTCCGTCCGCGTCGCCTCGTCCACCGCCGCCTCCTCGCTGCCGCCGGCACCGCCGGCCCGACCCCTCTGCCGTGCCAGGGTCCCACGTCGTGCGCGCCCGCGGACGCCGACGGGCGGTAGCGTGACGCGGATGACGAGCGAGATCCTCGCCCGCGTCGACGACGGCGTCGGGCACCTCACCCTGGACCGGCCCCGCGCGCTCAACGCGCTCGGGTACTCGATGCTCGGCGAGATCGCCGACGTGCTGGACGAGTGGCGCGTCGACCCGACCGTGCGGCTCGTGCTGCTCGACGGCGCGGGCGACCGCGGCCTGTGCGCGGGCGGCGACATCCGTGAGCTGCACGCGTCGGTCGTCGCCGGGCGGCAGGCCGACGCGCGCCGGTACTTCCGGCGCGAGTACGCGGTCGACGCGGCGCTCGCGGAGCTGCCCGTGCCCGTCGTGACGATCATGGACGGCATCACCATGGGCGGCGGCGTCGGCCTCGCGGCCCACGCGCCGGTCCGCGTCGTCACCGAGCGCTCGCGCGTCGCGATGCCCGAGACGCGGATCGGCTTCACGCCCGACGTCGGCGGGTCGTGGCTCCTCGCCCGCGCGCCCGGGCGGCTGGGGGAGATGCTCGCGCTCGGCGCGGTGACGATGGACGCCGCCGACGCGATCCACGCCGGGTTCGCCGACCACTACGTGCCGAGCGAGCGGCTGCCCGTGCTCGGCGCGGACCTCGCCGCGCTCGCGAGCGCGGGCGTCGACCCGCTCGACGTCGAGGCCGTGCGCGACGTCGTGCGGCGGCACGCCCTCCCGGCGCCGGTGTCCGGGCTCGTCGCGCGCCGCGCCGCGATCGACGCCGCGTACGCGGCGGACACGGTGCCGGAGATCGTGGCGCGCCTGCGCGCGGCCGCCGCCGACGGCGACGAGCGCGCGGGTGCGGAGGCGGACGAGCTCGAACGGCTGTCGTCCACGGCGGTCACCGTCGCGCTCGCGGCCGTCCGCAGCGCGCGCGACCTGCCCGACCTCCGCGCGGCGCTCGCCCAGGAGTACGGGCTCGTCTGCTGGTTCGTCGACACGCAGCCCGACCTCGTCGAGGGGATCCGCGCGCAGGTGGTCGACAAGGACCGCGACCCGTCGTGGCGCCCCGCGACGCTCGCGGAGGTCGACCCCGCGCTCGGCGCCGAGGCGCTCGCCTACGTGCCCGCGGAGGCGCTGTGGGACGACGCCCTCGGCCCGCGGCTCGCGCGCCGCGCAGTCGAGGCCGTCGTGCGCCGCTTCAGCGAGGGGGATCCGACGCCCGACGAGCTCGCCGCGGCGCACGACGACCTCGTCGTCGAGCTCGTGGAGCGGCACGAGGACGGGAGCGTCGTCGTGCACCTCGCCGACACGTGCGGCGAGCACTTCCTCGACGGCTACTGGCCCGCGGTGCGGCTCGACGCCGTCGGCGACGTCGTCGAGGTCACCGTCGAGTCCTGAGCGGTCCCGGACGCACGACGGCCCGCCCCCGGTCTCCCGGGGCGGGCCGTCGTGTCGTGCGGGGTGCGGACCGCTCAGTCGGTCGGCGGGCGCAGGCGCGTCGCGTCGTCGATCTCGTCGTCGGGACCGGCCTGCGCGCCCGGGCCGTCCTGGCCCGCGGGGCCCGGCTGCGGCGGGAGCGGCTGGGTCGGTGCCGGCGGCTGGTGCGGCGGGAGCGGCTGGGTCGCTCCCGGCGGGACGGGCGGCTGGGCCGGCAGCGGCGTCGTCGGGGACGACTGCGGGTGCGGCGCGCCGGGGGGCGCGAACGGCGCGGCGCCCGGGTAGCCGCCCTGCTGCTGCGGCGCCGGCGGCTGGCCGCCGTACGGGCCACCCTGCTGGCCCGGGCCGGACGGCGTCCCGTAGCCCTGCGGCTGACCGGGCTGGCCCGGGTACTGGCCCTGCTGGCCGGGGTACTGGCCCTGCTGACCCGGGTACTGACCCTGCTGGCCGGGCTGACCGGGGTACTGGCCCTGCTGGCCGGGGTGCGCGCCGGGCTGGCCGTACTGGCCGGGGTACTGGCCCCGCTGGCCCTGCCCGGGGTACTGGCCCTGCTGGCCCGGGTACGGCTGCTGGCCGGGGTACTGACCCTGCTGGCCGGGCTGGCCCGGGTACTGGCCCGGCGCGCCGTAGACGCCCTGCTGTCCGGGCTGGCCGGGGTACCCGCCCTGCGGGAAGCCGGTGCCCTGGCCGTCCTGCGTGCCGGGCTTCGAGCGGAGCACGAGCCACAGCACGAGGCCGATGATGCCGAGCAGCACGAGGCCGCCGACCAGGAACCAGATCCACGCCGACGAGCCGGACCCGTCGGAGCTCTCGGCGTCGGGTGCGGTCGCGCCGTCGTCGGTGCCCTCGTCCGTGCCCTCGTCCGTGCCCGAGCCCGCGGAGCCGCCGGGCACGGCCGAGCCGCGCGCCGTCATCTCGTTGACCTCGCCGACCACCGGGGTCCACGTCACGGTGTTGCCGTCGACCTCGCCGTTGGACTCCGCCACCTCGCCGGGGAACGTGATGGCGATCTTGATGTCGAGGCCCTCCATCATCTGCCGCGACATCTCGTCGGTCGCCGCGTCGCCCGTGTCCGGGTTGAACTCCTCACCCGTCATGTCCATCGAGCCGCTCACGACGTACTCGTCGCCCTCGCGGGTGACGGAGATCGAGTCGGCGGCGCCGGTGTCGAGCTGCGCGATCGGCTGGTCGGCGTAGGTGATCTTGGTGCCGGTGTAGCCGTCCTGCGCGTACGGCTCCTGCGTCGCGCCTTCCGGCATCTCGGACTCCATCTCGGAGCCCATCTGGTCCCAGAGCTCCTGGGGGTCCGAGCCCATCGACTCGGCGACCTCGTCCGAGAACGCCATGACGACGCTGCCGTCGAACGTGTCGTCCTCGTTGAGGGTGATGGCCATGTCCATCCTCATGCACCCCGCGAGGAACAGTGCGAGGGTGGCGAAGAGGGCGCCGAGGCCGAGTCGTCTGCGCAAGGGTGAGGAGTTCACCCGCCCAGCATGTCTCGGATCGTCGCCCGGGGCGAGGGTCGATGCCGATTTGAGACGGAATGCGGCCGGACTTCATCCGCTCCGAGGGCGTGCGAGGACGGCGAGCGGTCGTCCGGGAGTGCCGAACGAAGTTGAGCGGAATACACTCAACTTAGGAGTCGTTCCACTGGTCAGACCAGATTTTCGAGGCATCACATCGGAGCACCTATGGAAACGAAGTTCACCACGATGTCGCAGCAGGCGATCGGCGAGGCGATCCAGACCGCGTCGGCCGCCGGCAACCCGCAGCTCGAGCCGACCCACCTCCTGGCCGCGCTGCTCACGCAGGAGGGCGGTGTCGCCGTCGGGCTCCTGGACGCCGTCGGCGCGGACAAGCAGGCCGTCGGGCAGAAGGTGCGCGCGGCGCTCGTCGCGCTGCCCACCGCGAGCGGCTCGGCCGTCGCGCAGCCGACGCCGTCGCGCGCCACGTCCGCGGCCCTCGACGCCGCCGCGAAGGAGGCCCAGGCGCTCGGCGACGAGTACGTCTCGACGGAGCACCTGCTCCTCGGCATCGCGGCCGGGTCGTCCCAGGCCGCGACGATCCTCCAGCAGGCCGGCGCGACCGCCGAGGCCCTGCGCTCCGCGCTGCCCGCCGTCCGCGGGAGCGCGCGCGTGACGAGCCCCAACCCGGAGGGTACCTACAAGGCGCTGGAGCAGTACGGGACCGACCTCACGGCGCGCGCCGCCGAGGGCAAGCTCGACCCCGTCATCGGTCGCGACTCCGAGATCCGGCGCGTCGTGCAGGTGCTCAGCCGCCGCACCAAGAACAACCCGGTGCTCATCGGCGAGCCGGGCGTCGGCAAGACCGCCGTCGTCGAGGGTCTCGCCCAGCGCATCGTCGCGGGCGACGTTCCGACCTCGCTCCAGGGGAAGCGCCTCGTGTCGCTCGACCTCGCGAGCATGGTCGCGGGCGCGAAGTACCGCGGCGAGTTCGAGGAGCGCCTCAAGGCCGTCCTGGAGGAGATCAAGTCCTCCGACGGCGAGGTCGTCACGTTCATCGACGAGCTGCACACGGTCGTCGGGGCGGGCGCGGGCGGCGAGGGCGCCATGGACGCGGGCAACATGCTCAAGCCGATGCTCGCGCGCGGCGAGCTGCGCCTCGTCGGCGCGACCACGCTCGACGAATACCGCGAGTACATCGAGAAGGACCCGGCGCTCGAGCGCCGGTTCCAGCAGGTGTTCGTCGGCGAGCCCTCGGTGGAGGACACCGTCGCGATCCTGCGCGGGCTCAAGGAGCGGTACGAGGCGCACCACAAGGTGACGATCGCCGACTCCGCGCTCGTCGCGGCGGCGTCGCTCTCCGACCGGTACATCACCGGGCGCCAGCTCCCGGACAAGGCGATCGACCTCGTCGACGAGGCTGCGTCGCGCCTGCGCATGGAGCTCGACTCGTCGCCGATCGAGATCGACGAGCTGCAGCGCGCCGTCACGCGCCTCGAGATGGAGGAGGTCGTGCTGTCCGAGTCGACCGACCCCGCGTCGCTCGAACGGCTCGAGAAGCTGCGCGCCGACCTCGCGGACCGTCGCGAGGAGCTCGCCGCGCTCACCGCGCGGTGGGAGGCCGAGAAGGCGGGTCACAACCGCGTCGGCGACCTGCGCGCGAAGCTCGACGAGCTGCGCGTCCAGGTCGAGCGCGCGATCCGCGAGGGCGACCTCGAGACCGCGGGCCGGCTGCAGTACGGCGAGATCCCGCAGGTGCAGCGCGAGCTCGACGAGGCCGAGGCGGCCGAGCAGGCCGACGACGCGTTCGCCGCGTCCGGCCCCGAGGCCGCGCCGATGATCGCGGACAAGGTCGGCGCCGACGAGATCGCGGAGGTGGTGTCCGCGTGGACGGGCATCCCCGCCGGCCGCATGCTCCAGGGCGAGAGCGAGAAGCTCCTGCACATGGAGGAGGCCATCGGGGAGCGCCTCATCGGCCAGCAGGCCGCCGTCCGCTCCGTGTCCGACGCCGTCCGCCGCTCGCGCGCGGGCGTCGCCGACCCGGACCGCCCCACGGGCTCGTTCCTCTTCCTCGGCCCCACGGGCGTCGGCAAGACGGAGCTCGCGAAGTCGCTCGCCGACTTCCTCTTCGACGACGAGCGCGCCATGGTGCGCATCGACATGTCCGAGTACTCCGAGAAGCACTCGGTCGCCCGGCTCGTCGGCGCGCCCCCCGGGTACGTCGGCTACGAGGAGGGCGGCCAGCTCACCGAGGCCGTCCGGCGTCGGCCGTACTCGGTCGTGCTGCTCGACGAGGTCGAGAAGGCGCACCCCGAGGTCTTCGACATCCTGCTGCAGGTGCTCGACGACGGCCGTCTCACCGACGGCCAGGGCCGCACGGTCGACTTCCGCAACGTCATCCTCGTGCTGACGTCGAACCTCGGCTCGCAGTTCCTCGTCGACCCGATGCTCGACGACGCGGAGAAGCGCGAGGCCGTCATGAGCACGGTGCGGGCGTCCTTCAAGCCCGAGTTCCTCAACCGGCTCGACGACGTCATCGTGTTCGAGCCGCTGACGATCGAGGAGCTCGGCCGGATCGTCGACATCCAGGTCGCCGCGCTCGGCCGGCGCCTCGCGGACCGGCGCATCACGCTCGACGTGACGACGGCCGCCCGCGAGTGGCTCGCGCTCGAGGGCTTCGACCCGGCGTACGGGGCGCGCCCGCTGCGCCGCCTCGTGCAGCGCGAGATCGGCGACCGCCTCGCGCGGATGCTGCTCTCGGGCGACGTCGCCGACGGCGACGTCGTGCGGGTCGACCGCGACCCCGAGGGCGACGGTCTCGCCCTCGGCACGGAGATCCTCACAGCCTGATATCCCGCTCGGCTGCCCCCCGCGCCACGTGCCGTCGTCGAACGGCTGGCACGTGGCCTGGGGCGGGGTCGTGCCCTGCCCGCCCTGCGGCTAGGGCCGCGCTCTCGAGCCTTGAGGAGAGGGTGCGGCCGGGTGCCCGGGACGACGTCCGTAGCCCCCCGGACCGGCGCCGGGAGGCATCCTGATCCTCGATTCGCGCGTTCACGCGGACCTTTGCGCACCCGGTCCGTCATCACGGTCACGATGCGTCACGTCCATGGCTCGCCAGAGGCGACCCCCGGGAGTCGCGCCGTCCCAGGTAACGCTGCCCGTCCGCGTCCCCGGCGGCTCTTTGTTAGCACCTCAGATTTAGGTCTTGTGGCGCGCGCACTGGTGTGCAATCCTCGTGCCAGCCGCCCAGGGGGGGGCGGCAAGACAGGGGAAATCGCGATGAAGCGAAGATTGGTCTCAGCCATTGCGGCGTCAGCCCTCGTGATCGGTGCGGTCGTGGCAGTGCCTGTCACAGCTGCGGCGACACCCGGGATCAACGGCTGCCACTTCCAGATCTACGACTGGGCGACATACACCGAGACCTTTCGTGGAAACTGTGGACTGACGCGTGCGCGGTTCGACTATCGCACCACCAACGGTGGGGTGTTCCAGGACATCGCCTACTGGCACACATGGTCCGAGACGAGTCGTTACCCGTCGCCCTGGAGAGTCGCGAACTACGGTCAGGTGTGGGACCGCAATCAAACCAGCGGGTGGAAGGTGCCGTGATCGTATGACGGTGCCGGGACGATGGTTGTCGACCGTCGTCGCTGCGGTTGCTCTCCTGTCCGGCTGTTCCCAGAACGCCGGGCAGGAGGGCCCGTACGCAGCAGAGTTCGATGCTGCATACGAGGCATCGACGTCCGATTTCGAACGGGGCGTGCTGCGCGACGGAACCATCTCGGACGCGGAGATGGTCGAGGCTCGGAGCCGACTCGTCGCGTGCTTGGAAGACCGTGGCGTCCCGGTGGAAGCTCTCGGTGACCGGTATCGGCTCGGACCGTTCGAGGACGAAGCGGAGTCCCGAGGCGCGGACTCGATCCTCGCAGAGTGCGAGACCGGGACGACAGCGCTCATCGAGCCTCTCTACGCGGCTGTCCTCGGGAATCCTCAGGACGAGGACGTGAACACCGCCGTCGCAGAGTGCATGGTCCGGCACGGTGCGCGAGGGGCCGACTATTCCGCCGACGACGTCGTCCGCGAGATCGGTGAGAGGGCTTTCGACGGGCTCGAGCCGGATGCATGGGAAGTGCGATGCATGAGGAATCCGGACTCGTGAGAAGCGACGCCGGCCGTGCCACGGTATCGCTGCTCGTCGCCTGTGCCGTCGCGTTCGCGGGGGCGTGCACGGCCCGTCCGACCGTCCCTCCGCTGACTCTCGAGGAGAGCCGTGAGCTCGCGGACGCAGCAGATGTTCGGACAGTCGTGCTGCCCGAGGGTTTTGCGTCTGACGGGGTGGTCCGAGATCGGGCGATCGACGAGTCGCTCAATGATGTCCCGATCGGTTTCTCCCGCGAGTGGGGGCAGGCCCTGGGGAGGCCCGTGTTCGTCGTCTACGAGTTTGTCGGATCGTGCGGGGGCGAGCCGGAGCGCGGATGGACGTACGTCTTCGACGCCGACTCGGAACCGGAGTGCATTGTCGAGCCGACGCCCGATGAAGCTCTCGGGAAGGTCGTGGACCTTGCCGATCGCTCGGTCGGCTCGCGTGGTCCCGTCGTCGTGGTGATGGACCGCGACCGCTCGCTGGTCGTCGATCTCGCGAAGGACTGATCCAGGCAGGAACCTCTCGGAGTGCCTGGGTTCGAAGAAATGCAGGGGTGATGACGGTGAGCAAGAGTGACGGGCCCGGGGTCACGGTGGCCACGATCATGCTGGGCGTGGTGACGCTTCTTGCGGGTGGCGTGGCCGCAGGTGTGGTTCTGGCGCCGGATCGTGTGCCGCAGAGCGTACGGTCGCCGGAGGCGGTGGCTACGGCGCCGGTCTCGTCGCAGGCATTCGACGACATGCGGCGGGTGAAGGTGACGCCGCAGGTCGCGCAGGATACGCCGCTGTCGTTGGCGGGCTCGGGTCGGGTGACGGCGTCGTCGTGCGTGCCGGGTGGGGTGATCGAGTCCGGATCGAGCCCCGTGACGATCGACGACCGGCCGGTTCTGGCGCTGGCGACGTCGATCCCGCTGTGGCGTGACCTCGCCCCGGGCGCGGAGGGTGACGACGTGCGTGCGCTCCAGGCCGAGCTCGCGCGGATCGGGTTCCCTGTTCGTGCGGACGGGGAGTACGGGAACGCGACGAAGACGGCGGTGGCGCGTCTGTTCGAGGAAGCGGGGGCTGCAGAGCCGTCGGATGACCTTCCGGCGGCGTCCGTGCTGTGGTTGCCGGCGCCGTCGGTGGCGGTGGCGGAGTGCGGGGCGCCGTTGGGCACGGTCGCGGGCGACGAGCCGTTCATGACCGTTGCAGGCGGGCTGTCGTCGTTGCAGCTCGCTGACTCGGTCAGGGACGGCGCCCCGGGTGCGCGGGTGGTGCGGTACGGAGAGCTGACCGCGCCGGTGGGCGAGGGCGGCGTGGTGACGGACCCGACGTTCCTGGAGGAGGTGCAACGAGGCCCGGAGCTCGAGGCGTGGCAGCGCTCGGAGGGCTCGGAGCCGGTGACGCTGGAGTACGTGCTGGCCGAGCCGCTGGACGTGGCGGTGGTGCCCCCGGGCGCGTTGTTCGCGCTTTCGGGCAGTTCGGGGTGTGTCGTGGGAGACGGTAGCCCCCGGCCGGTGACGGTGGTGTCGTCGTCCTTGGGGCAGACGTTGGTGACGTTCGACGGCGCTGCGCCGTCCGTCGTCGACCTCACGCCGCAACAGGGGCAGTCATCGTGCGCATGAGGCCGCGCAGAGCGGGCCGAGGGAGCCCAGACGCAGGAGCGCCGAAAGACAAGTACGTGCGCACGTCCGGTTTGTCTCACGCGTTCGACGGGACGCGCACCCTGTTCACGGGCTTGGACATGGTGCTGCGACCAGGTGAGGTCGTGGGGCTGGTCGGCCCGTCGGGCTCGGGCAAGTCCACGCTGCTCAGCCTGCTCGCAGGCTGGGTGACGCCTCGGGCGGGCACGATCGAGCGGGTCGGGGTCGATCACACGGGCTGGGTGTTCCAGAATCCGCACGGGGTGGCAGGGCGGGCGGCCCTGGACCACGTGGTGCTGCCGTTGCTGGCCCGAGGGGCCCGACGCCGCGACGCGGAGACCCAGGCGCAGGAGGTCCTGGACCGGTTCGCGCTCGCGCCGGTCGCGGGCCGGCCCTTCCGCGCGCTGTCGGGCGGAGAGGCGCAGCGGCTCATGCTCGCGCGTGCGGTCGCGATCGCTCCGGACCTGCTGCTCGTGGACGAACCGACCGCGCAGCTCGATCTCGCGACCGCCGGGACCGTGAACGATGTCCTCGAGGGGATCGCGCAGCAGTCCTCGATCGTCGTCGTCGCGACGCACGACCCGAACACGCGCGACGCGTGCACGCGCATCGTCGATCTCGCGGACCACCAGGAGGAAACGTCCCGCCTCGCGGCGCAGCGGGACGGAGGGGCGGGATGACCACCACCCCGCCCGCAGCGACGGCTCCGCCCACGAACGTGCCTGCCTCCACGCCCGCTGGGATACCCGACCAGACCCCGCCGCGCCGTCGTCGGTCGATGCGGGCCGGGTCGACGATGTCCGAAGCGTGGCGCAACGTCCTGACCGGCACCACACGTGCGGCGCCGTACGCCGTCGTGCTGCTGCTCGCCGTCGGCGTGCTCGCCGCGGTGGATGTGCGTGCGGTGGTCGACGTCGTCCGCGGCGCGCAGGACTTCCGCGACGCCGGTGCGAGCGTGCAGGTGCTCGAGTCGCCCGAACACGTGGACGCGGTGCGGTGCGAGGCGCTGACCCAGATCGCCGGGGTGCGCGCCGCCGGTGCACTGCGTGCGGGCGAGCCGGTTCGTGCTCTGAACCTCCCGGGGTCAGAACTCTCCACCTACGAGATCACTCCCGGCCTGGCGCGCGTTCTCGACCCGTCGGCCACGACCGCCTCCGGCGTGTGGCTGGCGAGCGATCTCGCAGAGGCGCTCGGCATCCGCGCTGGCGACCAGATCGCGACCAGTACGGGGACGGCCGTCGTCGCGGGCGTTTACCCCTACCCCGACGACGGCCGGGTCCGCACGCTCGGCTACACCTTGCTCGCCCCGGTACCGGCCACCGGGTCCTTCGACGCGTGCTGGGCCGAGATCTGGCCCGCCGATGCGACCACGGCCGCCTACCTACGCACCGCTCTCGTGCCCGACCCGTCCGGTGAGACCAGGCCCACCCAGAGCCAGCTCAACGCTCGCCTCGGCACCAGCTATGATGCGCCGGCCCTGCTCGCCGAGCGCCTGACCCGGCATGCCCCGGTCGCCGCGCTCGCCGTCGGGATCGCCTTGGGCTACACCGCGATCCGCTCCCGTCGCCTCGAGCTCGCCGCCGCCCTGCACGCCCGCGTCCCGCGACCTGCACTCGCTTGGCAGGCCCTGCTCGAGACGCTCGCGTGGACACTCGCCGCCACCACCGTCGCCGCCACCGCACTGTGGTGGGTCGCCGCCTGGGAGAACCCTGACCTCGGCATCGAGACCTGGGCCACGGGCGCGCGGTCCCTGGCCGCCGGCGCGGTCGGCACCTTCCTCGGCGCCCAGACCGCCGTCCTCACCACGCGAGAGAAGCACCTCTTCCGCTATTTCAAGGAGCGATAGGCCGCAGCCCGTCCCACCACCCGGCTCCCGTTCGTCAACGAGCAGTCTCGGCCGGAGCCCGGGCGGACAGCGCGCCGCCAGGACATACTCGGTCCGTGCCGACCGACGAGACGACCTCTTCCGCGACCACCTCCGCGCAGCGGCGGCCCGACGACGTCCCGCGCCGCTCCGCGGTCATCGTCAACCCGAACCGCGTCGAGGGGCTCGACGCGCTGCGCGAGCTCATCGTCGCGCGCCTCACGGACGCCGGGTGGCCCGAGCCCGCGTGGCTCGAGACGACGGCCGAGGACCCGGGGACGGGCCAGGCGCGCCAGGCCGTCGAGGACGGCGCCGAGGTGGTCTTCGTGAGCGGCGGGGACGGCACGGTCCGCGCCGTCGTCGAGGGGCTCGCGGGCACCGACGCCGCGCTGGCGATCCTGCCGGGCGGCACGGGGAACCTGCTCGCCGCCAACCTCGGGGTCCCGTCGGACGCCGAGGAGGGGATCCGGCTCGTGCTGCGGGGCGGCCGGCGCACGATCGACGTCGGGGTGGCCGACGGGCAGACGTTCGCGATCATGGCGGGCATGGGCCTCGACGCCGCGATGATGCAGGACGCGCCGACGGCGCTCAAGGCCCGCGCGGGCTCGATCGCGTACGTCTTCTCCGCTCTCAAGCACCTCGCCGACGACGAGATGCACGTCGAGGTCACCGTCGACGGGCGGACGCGTCGGCGCCGGGCACGCACCGTGGTCATCGGGAACGTCGGGCGGCTCCAGGCCGGGACGAACCTCCTCCCGGACGCGGAACCCGACAACGGCCAGCTCGAGGTCGCGATCTTCGCGCCCCGGAACCTCAAGCACTGGGTCCAGCTCCTGTGGGGCGTGGTGCGCGGCAAGAGCCGGGTGCCGAGCCGCGAGGTCGTGCGGGGGCGTGAGGTGTCCGTCGTGTCCGACCGGCCGCAGCCCCGCCAGCTCGACGGCGACGTCATCGATCCGGACGAGCGCCTCGACGTCAGCGTGCGGCCGGACGCCCTGCACGTGTGCGTCTACCACCCCGAGGAGTCCGAGGACCTCACGCGCGGCGCTCCCGGCAACCGCTGAGCCTGTTCTGACCGGTGCGCCGACCTCGTGCGAGGGCGAGCGCGCGGGAGCACCGTAGGGCCATGAGCCCACGACCGCCCGAGCGTCCCGGCGCGCAGGAGTGGCTGCCCCGCGGCCGCGCCGTGCACGACGTCGAGGCGCTCGACCGGGCGGCGCACGACTGCCACGGGTGCGAGCTCTGGGCGGACGCGACGCAGGTCGTGTTCTCGCGCGGTCCGCACGACGCGCGGCTCGCCCTCGTCGGCGAGCAGCCCGGCGACCACGAGGACCGCGAGGGCGAGCCGTTCGTGGGCCCGGCCGGGCGCCTCCTCGACGACGCCCTCGACGCGGCCGGGCTCGCGGCCGACGACGTGTACCTGACGAACGCGGTCAAGCACTTCCGGTTCGAGCAGCGGGGCGGGCGCCGCCTGCACAAGAGCCCGGACGTCGCCCACGTCCGTGCGTGCCTGCCGTGGCTCACCGCCGAGGTCGCCGCCGTGGGGCCGCGCGTCGTCGTCGCGATGGGCGCGACCGCGGGGCGCGCCGTCCTGGGGCGGCCCGTGCGCGTGACCGCCGAGCGGGGACGGGTCCTCGACCTCGGCGACGCGGAGCCGGCGTCGCCGTTCTCCCCGGGCGCGCCCAGCGGCGGTGGGCCCACCGAGCCGTCCGACGGCGCCCACCTGCCCCGGCCGACGGACGCGCCGCGCGTCGTCCTCACCACCCACCCGTCCGCGCTGCTGCGCGTACGTGACCGCGCCGAGCGCGAGGCGGCGTTCGCCGCGCTCGTCGACGACCTCCGCCTCGCGGCCGACGCGGCCGACGCGGCGGGCACGCGGTGAGCGACCACCCGAGCGCGCCCGGTGCGGGGCGGGGCACGCCGCCCGGCGCGTCGCCGCACCCGACACCGCGGGTGGTGGTGAACGCCCAGCGCTGGGAGGCCCTGACGTTCCTGCACTGGCCTGTCGACCCGGCCGTCGTGCAGGGCTGGCTCCCGCCCGACCTCACCGTGCAGCAGGCGGGTGGGACGACGTGGCTCGGGGTGGTCCCGTTCCGCATGGCGGGCGTCCGGGTCCCGCCGCTGCCGCCGCTGGGCGCGTGGTCGGCGTTCCCCGAGCTCAACGTCCGCGTGTACGTGCGCGACCGTGCGGGCGCCGAGGGCGTGTGGTTCCTCGGCCTGTGGGCGACGTCGCGCGCGTTCGTCGCCGCGACGCGCGCGGCCGGCGTCCCGTACCACCCGGCCCGCGCGGCGGTGCACGCGCGCGGCGACCGGGCCGGGGCGCCGTCCGCGGTGCGCTACCGGTTCCGGTCCGACGGCCGCGGGCCCCTGCGCGTGCCGCACGAGCACCCGGGGCTGCGCGAACTCTCCCTGCACGCCGAGGTGCGCGCGCACGAGGAGGTGGACGCGTCGTCGGGCCTCGTGCGGTGGCTCACGGCACGGTGGTCCGCGTACGGCGCGCGGGCCGGGCGGCTGTGGCGGTTCCCCGTCGTGCACGAGCCGTGGACCCTGCGACGCGGAACCCTCGACGTCCTCGACACCGACCTGCTCGACCGCCTCGGGCTGCCCCCCGCGGACCCGCCGCTCGTGCACGTCGCCGCGCCGGTGCACGCCCGGTTCGCGGTCCCGCGGCCGGTGGGCTGAGGTCAGGCGGCCGGGTCGACGATCCCGTGCCGGAACGCCCACACGACGAGCTGCACGCGGTCGCGCGCGCCCGTCTTCGTCATGGCCCGGCTCAGGTGCGACTTCACGGTGCTCGGTTCGAGGAACAGCGCCGTCGCGATCTCCGCGTTCGACGACCCCCGGCACAGCAGCGCCACGATGTCGAGCTCGCGCGGCGTGAGGAGCGCGGCCGCGTCGTCGTCCCGCGACACCGGGGCACGACGCCGCGCGAACTCGCCCAGCACGCGGCGGGTGAGCGACTGGTCCACGAGGCCGTCGCCCGACGCGACGCGGCGGACGGCGTCCACCAGCACCTCCGGCTCCGCGTCCTTGAGCAGGAACCCGCTCGCCCCGGCCTCCAGCGCCCCGAACACGTAGTCGTCGAGGTCGAACGTGCTCACCACGAGCACCGGCACCGGGTCCGCGACGTCGGGCCCGGCGAGCGCGCGCGTGGCCGTGATGCCGTCGCCGCCGGGCATGCGCACGTCCATGCACACGACGTCGGGGCGCTCGCGGCGCGCGACCCGCACGGCGTCCGCGCCGTTCGACGCCTCGCCGACGACCTCCAGGCCCTCGCTCTCGAGGATGACGGTGAAACCGGCGCGGACGACGGCCTGGTCGTCCACCAGCACGACGCGTGTCACGAGGCCTCCTGGGCGGGGGTGCGGGGGTCGCGCGCGGGCGCGTGGGGGACGGTCAGCCGGACGAGCCACGCGCCGTCGGGCGTGCGCCGCGCGTCGAGCGTGCCGCCGAGCACGGCCGCGCGCTCGCGCATCCCGACGAGGCCGTGGCCCGGTCGCGCGTCCTGCGGGGGAGCGACGCGACCGGCGGGGTTGCGCACGGTGACGACGACGGCCGCCGGGCTCCACGCGAGCCGCACCGCGACCGGTCGCCCGGGTGCGTGCCGCCGCGCGTTGGCGAGCGCCTCCTGCAGCACGCGGTAGACGGCGATCTGCGCGGTGGGCGCGGGCTCCCAGGGCTCGCCCTCGGTCTCGACGGTGACCGTCGTGCCCGCCGCGCGCGCCGTCTCGAGGAGCGCGGGGAGGTCGGCGAGCGTCGGCTGCGGGGCCTCGCGCTCGTCGCCCTCGTCGTCGCGCCCGCGCAGGATGCCGACCACGAGGCGCAGGTCGTCGAGGGTCTCGCGGCCCTGCGACCGGATCCAGCGCACCGACTCCTTGGCGCGCTCCGGGTCGGCGTCGACGAGCCGTTCCGCCGCGGACGCCTGCACGACGATGCCCGAGAGGTGGTGGGCCGCGACGTCGTGCAGCTCGCGCGCCATGCGGGCACGCTCCTCGAGCACCGCCTGCGCGGCGAGCGCCTCGCGCTCGCGCTCGGCGCGCACCACGCGGTCGCGCAGCTCGGCGACGAGCTCGCGCCGCGTCGCGACGTACGAGCCGACGAGCGCCGCGCCCACGAACGTGAGGACTGCCGAGAGCAGCGCGCCCCCCACCTGGAGCGCGTGCTGCGCGGGCCCGGCCCCGGCGGGGACACCGAACCCGCCGAGCGCGAAGATGAGCAGGACCTGCGCGAGCGCCGCGAGCGCCGGCGCCCCGAGGCGCGCGCGGCGGGGCGCGTAGGCCCCGGCGGAGTAGGCGGCGACGAGCGTCGCCGGGGCCTGGAACCCGACGTACGGCGGCAGGAGGGCGGTGATCGCCACCTGCGCGACGACGGTCAGCGTGAGGCAGACCAGCGGCGCCCGACGGCGGAGCACGAGCGCCGCGGCCTGGCCGACGACGAGCGCGAGCACGGTCGCGCGCACGCCCGGACTGATCAGGCTCTCCCCCGGCGCGCCGAACGTGGCCCCGACCTCCGTCGCGAGGACGCGCTCGATGCCGAGGAACAGCACGACGGTCGCGAGGGCGACCACACCGGCCAGCACGGCGTCGCGGCCGGTGTCGGTGCGGACGCCGACCCGGTCGAGCGCGCGGCGCAGGGTCTCGGTCACGGTCCTCCTCCAACGGGCGACGGGTGCGGGGACGGGGTGCGCCGTCGGGCCCGCCCACCCTACGGGGCGGGCGGGCCGACGGCGCCGTGCGGCTCCCGGCCTGTGGACGACCGGGTCGTCGCGTCGGGAGCGGGACGGGCTGTGGTCAGACGAGGTCGCGCCGGCGCAGGCTCACGGCGCCCCCGCCGAGCAGGACCGCGGCCCAGGCCGCGAGCCCGGTGAGGGCGGCGAGCGCGCCGAGCGGGGCCGCGCCGCCGAGGAGCGTCGCGGCGGACCCGCCGGTCGACGCGAGCGCGCCCAGCCCGAGCGGGAGCCACTCGGCCGCGGCCGAGTCGCCGCCGGACAGGAGCGTCACCGCGCCGCGGACGATCGGCTCGGCGAGCGCGAGCGCGGCGACCGTGACGACGCCCGCGACCTGGCCGCGCACGAGGGTGCCGATGCCGAGCCCGAGCCACGCGAGCAGGACGAGCACCGCGAGCCCGCGGGCCCAGACGCCGAGGACGTCGCCGGGGCCGAGCGCGAGGCCCGCGCCCGGCGTCGTGACGATCGCGACGAGCAGGCCCAGGGCGCCCAGGAGGGCGAGGACGACGCCCACGCCGAGCGCGACGGTCGCGGTCGCGCCCGCCTTCGCGCCGAGGATGCGCAGCCGCGACGGCTGGACGAGCGCCGTGGGCACGATGCCGCCCGTGCGGAAGTCGGTCGTCACGGCGAGCACGCCGAGCAGGAGCATGCACACGGTCGCGACGCCGACGGAGCCGGAGCCGCCGAGGCCGGTGCCGAGGAGGTCGAGCATCGAGCGCTGGAACGCGGGCTGCGAGACGTCGGCGAGCGCGCCGAGGTCCGGCGCGAGCTCGGCCACCATCTCGGGCGGGGCCTGGAGCCCGACGGTCGTGCCGCCGCCGGCCGCGTCGGCGCTGCGCAGGATCGTGGGGAGCAGCAGGGTGAAGGCCTGGACGACGAGCATCCCGGCGACGGCGACGGCCGCGACGACCCACGTCGCGCGGGTCGTGCGGAGCTTGAGCATCTCGGCGCGGTACATCAGCGCACCCCTTCGGTCGTGGCGGTCAGGTCGAGGTAGAAGTCCTCGAGGGACTCCCCGTGCAGCAGCTCGTCGAGCGGCCCCTCCGCGACGACGCGCCCCTGCCCGACGACGACGAGGTCGTCCGCGACCTGCCGCACCTCGGACAGCACGTGGCTCGCGAGGAGCACGGTGCCGCCGTCGTCGGCGAACGCGCGGACGAGGTCGCGCAGCCAGCGCATCCCGGCGGGGTCGAGACCGTTCGCGGGCTCGTCGAGGACGAGGACCTCCGGGTCGCCGAGCAGCGCGGCCGCGATCCCGACGCGCTGCCGCATCCCCAGCGAGTACGTCCGGACACGGCGGTCCGCGGCGGGGGTCATGCCGACGAGCGCGAGCACCTCGTCGACGCGACGCGCCGGGATCCGGCCGGCGGACGCGAGCACGCGCAGGTGGTCGCGGCCCGTGCGTCCCGGGTGCAGGCCGCCCGCGTCGAGCAGCGCGCCGACGGTGCGGGCCGGGTGCGTCAGGTCCGCGAACACGCGGCCGTCGAACGTCGCGGTGCCCGCGGTCGGGGCCGCGAGCCCGAGCAGGACGTGGAGCGTGGTCGTCTTGCCGGCGCCGTTCGGGCCGAGCAGCCCGACGACGCGGCCCGGCGCGGCGGTGAACGTCACGTCGTGCACGGCGTCGAACGCCCCGTACGCCTTGCGCAGCCCGGAGACGTGGATGGTGGTCATGCCGGTCCCTCCCTCGTGCGTCCCGCACGGGCCTCCCGTGCGGTGCCCCACCAGGCTGTCGCGCGGGCCCCCGCCGGGTCTTGCGGCGCAGGGCGGAACCTGCGTTGCGACCTCCGTCGGAGGCGTGGCGCCGCACCGCTGGACCGGGGGAGCCGTGGCGGGTATCGCCGCAGGTGAGGGCGTCGGGCGTGACACACGAGCCGGGATGGGGCAGGGTGGACGTCCACCCGATCGCCCTGGTGGGCAGCGTGTCGCGCCGTCCGCCCCCTCGACAGCCCCGGAAGGAGGCGACGTGCGCCGACGCCACGACCGGTCCGGACCCGCCGAGCGGGACCGCACCGCCCCCCTCCAGCGGCCCGCGCGCCGCACCGCCACGCCGTGGGTCACGGTTGCCGCCGGTGCCGGGGCGGTGACGCTCGTCGTCGCCGTCGCGGGCATGGTCGGTGCCGCGACGGGCGGTGGCGAGGCGGTCGTCGTCGGCGGGGTCTCCGCCGAGGGCGGCGCGAACGGCGAGGACGCGGTCCCCGCGGTCACGCCGCGCCCCGACACCCCCCGCCCCGAGGTGACCCGCATCCCTCCGCCCGACGCGGCGGACGGCACGTCCGACGACGCGCGCCGGGCCCCGTCCCCGCGCCCGTCCGCGAGCGGCCCGGGAGAGCAGGCCGCGCCCGGCGCGCCCTCGCCCACCACCGAGCCCGCGCCCGCTCCCACCGCGTCCGAGCCGACCCCGGGACCGACCGCGCCCACCCCCACGCCCTCCCCGACGACCGACCCCGGCACGGCGTCCGTCTCGTGGGTCCAGGAGCGGCTCCGCGTGCACGGTGCCGACGTCGCCGTCACGGGGACGATGGACGACGCCACGCGCACCGCGCTGCGGTCGTTCCAGAAGGCGCACGGCCTCACGCCCGACGGCACCGTCACCGCGGCGACCGCCGAAGCCCTGCGGGCCGCGCCGCCCGACGTCGAGGACCCCACCGGACCTGGCCCGACGCCCCCGGCCGAGCCCGCGCCGACGCCCTCCGCCGACCGGCCGTCGGTCGCGGTGCCCGGGCCGTCGTCGAGCGCCGACGAGCCCGCCCCGACGCTCGCCCCCGCACCCTGAACCTCCTCCGCCCGGGCGCGGGCACCCCGCCGGGCCGCACCGCGGTCGGTAGGGTGTGCCCTCGTCGGACGACGGACGGAGCAGTGCCATGACGAGCGCGGCCATCGGCGCCGGGCAGGACCCCACGGGCTCCCGCCGCGCCGCGGCGCCCGACCCCGCCCGCGGGTACGCGAAGGGACGCGCCAAGCGTGAGGAGATCCTCCAGGCGGCCGTCGTGCTCTTCGGCGAGGTCGGCTTCCACGCCGCGTCGCTGCGCGAGCTCGCGTCCCGCGTCGGCATGTCCCACCCCGGGCTGCTCCACCACTTCCCGACGAAGGCGGCGCTCCTCGAGGCGGTGCTCGACCACCGGGAGACCGTCGACCGCGCCGACCTCGAGGAGGACCTCGCGCGCGGGACCGACTTCTTCGACGCGCTCGTGCGGCTCGTCGAGCGCAACGCCCTGCGCAGGCCCATCGTCGAGCTGTTCACGGCGCTCGCGGCCGAGGCGACGTCGCCCGACCACCCGGCGCACGCGTACTTCGTCGAGCGCTACGAGTCCACCGTCGCGCGCATCGGCGAGCAGCTGTCCCGGCGCGCCCGGTCGTGCGGCCTGCGCGACGGCGTCGAGCCGGAGGTCGCGGCCCGCCAGCTCGTCGCGCTCATGGACGGTCTGCAGGTCCAGTGGCTGCTGTCCCTCGACCGCCCGCGGCCCGAGCGCGTCGACATGGCCGCGGACCTGCGCGCGTACCTGCGCCTCGTGCTGTCCGACGCCGAACGCTGACGGCGCGGTCCGCCCGGGACGTCAGCCGATCAGGTCCGCCGGGAGCGGGGCCTCGCTGCTCGCCAGGCACAGCCCCGTGCGGTCGCCGCCGCGCCAGGACGCCTCGGTCGGTGCCCACACCACGAGCCGCACGTCCTCCGGGGCATCCGGACCGAGGGTCTCGGGCGTGCACACGCGCGCCACGCGGCGGTCCACGGCGTCCTGGCCGGGCCAGACCTCGTCCGCGCCCATGTCGGTGCGCCCGACGACCTGCGCACGGTGCTCGTCGGCGCACGGGACGGCGCGCACGCGCGACACCTCGCCGTCGGGCGGGAGCTCGTCGAGGCACGTCCCCAGCACGAGCTGCACCGCGCTCACCGTGCGGGGTGCGTCCACGTCGCCCGCGAGCGGCGTGCGCGCCTGCTCGCCCTGCCACCAGGCGATCCCGCCCACCACCCATCCGAGCGTCGCGACGGCGCCGAGCACCATCCCGGTCACGGCCAGGCCGCGTCCGCGGGTGCCGCGGGAGCGGACGCGCGACAGGGCCGCGGCGCCGAGGCCGACCCCGACCGGCCCGAGCACCACGCCCGCGGGCACGCTCGCGACGGCGAGCGGCTCGACGCCGGGCGTTGCGGGCTGCCACCCGGGCGCGTAGTACGTCTCGGGGGCGAAGCCGGGCCGGTCCCCGGGCCCGGGCGGCGGCACGGGTGCCGCCGCACCGGAGGGGCCGTGCGGCGTCGGGCCGGGCCGGGGCGCGCCGGCTTCCGCGGCGCGAGGCTCCGCGGCCCCGGGCGCTCCCGAGGGGGGCGGGACGGGCGGGCGTCCCGAGGGCCCGGACGCGGCGTCGCCGGGCGGGGCGAAGAGGTCGTCGTCGCTCACGGTGCCGAGTCCCCGAGCGTGCCGGCGAGGACCACGAGCATCGCGAACGCCGTGCCGACCGCGCCGACGACGATCCCGGTCACCGCGAAACCGCGCCCGCGCGTGCCGTCGCGCATGACCTGGTTGAGCGCCACGATGCCCAGCACGAGGCCGACGAGGCCGGGGAAGCCCGCGCAGAGCACGAGGCTCGCGATCGACACGATCATGGACGCGAGCGCGAGCCCGTTGGTCCGCGGCGGGGGCGCGTAGGGCGCGCCGTACGGCGGCGGGTAGCCCCCGTAGCCCGGTGCCGGGTACGCCGCGGGTCCGGGCGGCGCCGCGTACCCGGGCGTCCCGCCGTACGACGGCGTCGCCCCGGGGGCGTAGGGGGAGCCGGGGCCGTAGGGGGACCCGGCGGGCGCGGCCGGCGCGCCGTACGGGGCGCCGGCGCCCGACGTGCTCCCGTACCCGCTCCCGCCGCCCGGCGTGCTCCCGTACCCGCCCCCGGCGCCCGACGGCGCGACGAACCCGCCGTCGTCCGGCGCGGCGGGGGCGTCCTCGGTGGGCGGGTGGTACGGCGTGAGCGGCGGCTGGTGCGGACGCCGCGGGGCGTACGGGTCGGCGGGCTCGTCGGGGGACCCGTACGGAGGGACGGGTGGCGTCGTCATGGACACACCGTAGCGAGGGGACGCGCCCTGCCCGGCCCGGACCCGCGGCGCCGACCCGCGGCCCGAGCCCGACGGCGGACGCCCCGGAGGTCAGCCCGCCAGGTCGACGACGACCGGCACGTGGTCCGACGCGCCCTTGCCCTTGCGCTCGTCGCGGTCGATCGTCACGCCCGTGACGCGCGCGCGGGCGGCGGGCGACAGGTACGCGAAGTCGATGCGCATGCCCTCGTTCCGCGGGAACCGCAGCCGCTGGTAGTCCCAGTAGGTGTAGGTGCGCTCGGCGGGGATCGCCTCGCGCGTGACCTCGGTGTACCCGGCGGCGCCGAACGCGGCGAAGGCGTCCCGCTCGGCGGGGGTGACGTGCGTCTTCCCGGCGAAGTACGCGACGTCCCACACGTCGGTGTCGAGCGGCGCGACGTTCCAGTCCCCGACGAGCGCGACCTGCGCCGCCGGGTCGGCGGCGAGCCAGCCCGCGGCCTGCGCGCGCAGCTCGTCGAGCCAGCGCAGCTTGTAGGCGTAGTGCGGGTCGCCGACCTCGCGCCCGTGCGGCACGTAGAGGCTCCACACGCGCACGCCCCCGCACGTCGCGCCGAGCGCGCGCGCCTCGACCTTGTCGCCGAACGCGGGCTGCCCGGGGAACGACGTCTCGACGTCGTCGAGGCCCACGCGCGAGACGACGGCGACGCCGTTCCACTGGTTCACGCCGACGTGCGCGACCTCGTACCCGGCCGCCTCGAACGGCGCGACGGGGAACTGCGCGTCCGTGCACTTGGTCTCCTGGAGCGCGAGGACGTCGGTCCCCGTCCGCTCGAGGAACGCGACCGCGCGGTCGACGCGGGCACGGACGGAGTTGATGTTCCAGGTCGCGAGGCGCACGGGCCCCACCGTACGGCGTCGCGGGCGCGACCCGCAGCGACCCGCAGCGGCCCCGACGGTCAGGCGGGCCGGTAGCCGTTCTCCGGTCGCCCGGCCGCGCCGTACCGGGGCGCGACGTCGGCGCGCCCCGTCGCGACGAGGTGCTCGAGGTAGCGGCGCGCGCTCACGCGCGACATCCCGGTCCGCGCGGCGACCTCGCCCGCCGACGCGTCGCCCGCGTCGGCGCACGCCGCCGCGAGCGCCTCGACGACGAGCCGCAGGCTGCGCTCGGACAGCCCCTTCGGCAGCGCCGCGGCCTCCGGCGTCCCGCGCCGCACGAGGCGGTCGACGGCGTCCTGGTCGAGCTCGTCGCCCGCGGTGCGCAGCGAGTCGCGCAGACGGGCGACCTCGTCGAGCCGGCCGCGCAGCGCCGCGGCCGTGAACGGCTTGACGAGGTAGTGCTGCACGCCGCCCGCCATGGCCTGGCGGACGCTCTCCAGCTCGCGCGCGGCGGTCGTCGCGACGACGTCGACGGGCGGGGACGGCCGGCGCCGGATCTGGCGCAGCACGTGCAGCCCGGTCGCGTCCGGCAGGTAGATGTCGAGCAGCACGACGTCCGGGTCGAGCACGGCGAACGCGCGCAGCGCCTCGGCCGCCGTGCGCGCCTCGCCCACGACGACGAAGCGCGGGTGCGACTCGACGAAGCCGCGGTGCAGGCGCGCGATCGTCGGGTCGTCCTCGACGACGAGGACGCGCAGCCGGTCGCCCGGCGGCGCCGTGGGCGCGCCGGTGGGGGCGGGGGAGCGGCCGGCGGGGGTCACGACGCCGTCTCCGGCGTCCGGGCCCGGGCGCCCGCGGCCGCGTCGACGGGCTGCGCGGGGAGGGCCACGGCGACGCGCGCCCCGCCGAGCACGGAGGTGGTCACCTCCACCGTCCCGCCGCGGCGCGCGGCGACGCGCCGTACGAGGGCGAGGCCGATCCCGCGCCCGGGCGGGCCCGCCTTCGTGGTGTACCCGGCGGCGAAGACGTCGGCGCGCGAGCCCGCGGGGATGCCGGGCCCGTCGTCCTCGACGACGACGACCACCCGGTCGCCCGGCGTCGGGCCCGTGCCGTCGGGCGCGCGGTCGGTCACGAGCACGCGGACGCGGCCCCCGGGCCCGACGGCGTCGACCGCGTTGTCGACGAGGTTGCCGAGCACGGTGAGGGCGTCGCCGTGCAGGGCGGCGTCGTCGGGCCCCGCGGGCGCGGCGAGGTGCGCGGACGGCGACACCTCGAGGCGCGAGCCGCGCTCGCGCGTCGTCGTGGCCTTGACCAGGAGCAGCGCCGCGACCTCGGGGGAGTGGACGCCGGGCGCGACGCCCGACGCGGTGAGCAGCCCGCCGTGCCCGGCGCGCTCGATGAACGCGACGGCCTCGTCGGCCTGCCCGAGCTCCAGCAGGCCCGAGACGACGTGGAGCTTGTTGGCGAACTCGTGGGACTGCGCGCGCAGCGCGTCGGTGAGGCCGCGCGCGCCGTCCAGGTCGCGCAGGAGCGCGTGCAGCTCGGTGTGGTCGCGCAGGAGCAGCACGGTCCCGACGGCGCGCCCGTCGACGCGGGCCCGGTCGGCGCGCGCGAGCAGCACGCGCTCGCCCGCGAGGACGAGCGCGCCGCCCTCCTCGGGCCCGGCGGCGGGCGCGTCGGCGTCGTCGGCCGTCTCCGCGGTGTCGGGCACGAGCGCGAGGAGCTGCGGGTCGAGGACGTCGTGCGCGGGCCGCCCGACGGCGTCGGCCGCCGCGATCCCGAGGAGGCGCTGCGCCTCGTCGTTGACGAGCACGACCGCGCCGTCGCGGTCGAGCGCGACGACGCCCTCGGAGATGCCGTGGAGCATCGCGTCGCGCGTCTCGAGCAGCCGGCCGATCTCCTCGGGCTCGAGCCGGAAGATGCGGCGGCGCACGGCACGCGTGACGAACGCCGCGCACACCACGCCGAGCGCCGCCGCGACGCTGAGGGCCGCGAGCAGCCACCCGAGGTCGTCGGCGAGGTCGTCGGCCAGGTCGGACTCGAGGATGCCGACGCTCGCCGTCCCGACGACGTCGCCCTCGGGCCCGAACACCGGGACCTTGACGCGCCACGACTCGCCCAGCGTGCCGGTCTGCGTGCCCGTCCACACCTCGCCGGAGAGCGGGACCGACGGGTCCGTCGAGACCCTCTCGCCGATGCGGGTCGGGTCCGGGTGGGAGTACCGCACGCCCTCGTCGTCCGTGACGACGACGTACGTGACGTCGGAGGCCTCGCGGATGACCTCCGCGATCGGCTGGATCGTCGCGGCGGGGTCGTCGTCGTCGAACGCGTCGATGATCGCGGGCAGGCGCGCGACGGAGAACGCGACCGCGGTCATGCGGTCGAGGTAGGCGTCGCGGAGCTGGCGGTGCTGCAGGGTCGAGGCGACGGCCCCCGCCGACGCCACGACCAGCAGCACGATGGCGACCTGCAGCACGAGGAGCTGCACCCGGAGCGACACTGCTCGACCCACCGCACCAGTGTGCCCCAGGTCCGCCGCACCCGGGCCTCGGCCGTGACCACAACGACCGCAACCACCGGATCGACCACAACGTCCAGTACGACCGCAGCCCTCGCCGTGCCGCCCCGCGCTCCTAGGCTCCCCGGATCAGGTCGTGAGGCCCGCGCCGTTGCGGGTCCCGCTCAAGGAGGAGACATGCGATCCGTCGTCCGCCCGCGCTCCGGGCACACCGTCAGCCCGCGGCACGCTCTCACCGCGACGCTCGCCGCAGGACTCGTCCTCGGTCTCGCCGCGTGCTCGGGCCTCGAGCCCGGCGCCCCCACGACGGGCGGCTCCGGCGACGCGTCCGGCGGGGCCGCCGCGTCGGTCGACGAGCTCGCGATCGTCGTCCCGGCCGACCCCGGCGGGGGCTGGGACCAGACCGGCCGCGCGATGCAGCAGGACCTCCAGGGTTCCGGGCTCGTGCGCACCGCGACCGTCACGAACGTCGGCGGCGCCGGCGGCACGGTCGGTCTCGCGTCGCTCGCCAACACCACCGACCCCCACACGCTGCTCGTCATGGGCCTCGTCATGGTCGGCGCGGTCGAGACCAACGAGTCGCAGGCCCGCATCGAGGACACCACCCCGATCGCGCGCCTCACCGAGGAGCCCCTCGTCGTCGTCGTGCCCGCGTCGTCGCCGTACCAGACGCTCGAGGACCTCGTCGACGACGTCGTGGCGAACGGCAAGTCCGTCTCCATCACCGGCGGCTCCGCCGGCGGGGCCGACCACATCCTCGCGGGGATGCTCCTCCAGGCGGCCGACGTGCCGTCGGCCGAGGTGGGCGGGCTCCTCAACTACGTCGCCTACTCGGGCGGCGGCGAGTCGCTCGCCGCGCTGCTCGGCAACAAGGTCAGCGCCGGGATCTCGGGCGTCGGCGAGTACGCGGAGCAGGTCAAGGCCGGGACCGTCCGGGCGCTCGCGGTCTCGGGCGCCGAGCGCACGGACCTGCTGCCCGACGTGCCGACCATGACCGAGGCCGGGTACGACGTCGAGCTCACGAACTGGCGCGGCGTCGTCGCGCCGGGCGACCTCTCCGACGAGGACCGCGCCGCCCTCGAGCTGCTCGTCAGCGAGATGGTCGCGTCCGACGAGTGGCAGGCGACGCTCGAGGAGAAGGGCTGGGACGACGCGTTCCTCGTGGGCGAGGAGTTCGACGGCTTCCTCACGGAGAACATCGCCGACATCAAGATGACGCTCACCGACGTCGGCCTGGTCGCGCCGTGACCAGGCGTCGCGCCTCGCGCGACGCGCCACCCGACGCGTCGCGCGAGCCGGGGTCGTCGGAGGCTCCGTCCGCGGGGTCGTCCGCCGTGGCTCCCGAGCCAGGACCGTCCGACGCCGAGCCCCGCCCCGGGCCAGCGCCGGCGACGGCCGTCGGCGACCCCGCCGACGGCCAGGCCGCCGGGGACCCCGCAGGCGCCACCCCCGCCGCGGGTCCCCGGCGGCGACCCGGCGAGCTCGTCGTCGCCGGCGTCACCGCCGCCCTCGGGGTGTTCGTGCTCCTCGACGCGGGGACGATCGTCGTGCCGGGCTCGTCGAACACGCTCGGTCCCCGTGCGTTCCCCTACCTCGTGGGCGCGCTGCTGCTCGCCACCGGCCTCGTGCTGCTCGTCGCCGTCTGGCGGGGGCACGGCGGCCAGGAGGAGGACAGCGAGGACGTCGACCCCGACGCCCGCACCGACTGGCTGACCGTCGGTCTCCTCGGCGCGGTGCTGTTCGTGCACGTCTACGCGATCAACCTCGTCGGGTGGCCGTTCGCCGCGACGCTCCTGTTCGCCGGGGCCGCGATCGTCCTCGGCGCCCGCCCGTGGTGGCGCGCCGCCGTGCTCGGCCTCGTCCTGGCCCTGGTGATCCAGGTCCTGTTCGGGGGCGTGCTCGGGCTGTCGCTCCCGCCCGGCCCGCTCCTGGAGGGGGTGACCTGGTTCCGTGGATAACCTCACCGCGCTGCTCGACGGGTTCGCGACCGTCGTCCAGCCCGTCTACCTGCTCTACGCGCTGTTCGGCGTGTTCGTCGGGACCGCGGTCGGGGTGCTCCCCGGCATCGGCCCCGCGATGACGATCGCGCTGCTCCTGCCGCTCACGTACTCGCTCGACGCGACGGCCGCCATCATCGTGTTCGCCGGCATCTACTACGGCGGCATGTACGGCGGGTCGACGACGTCGATCCTGCTCAACACGCCCGGCGAGTCGTCGTCGATCGTCACGGCGCTCGAGGGCAACCGGATGGCCCGCATGGGCCGCGGGGCGGCCGCGCTCGCGACCGCCGCGATCGGCTCGTTCGTCGCGGGCACCATCGCGACCGTCGCCCTGACGTTCGTCGCGCCGTACGTCGCGCGCTGGGCCGTGCAGCTCGGCGAGCCCGACTACTTCGCGCTCATGGTCGTCGCGTTCGTGACCGTCGGCGCGCTCCTCGGGTCGTCGGTGCCGCGCGGCATGGCGTCCCTGTCGCTCGGCCTGTTCCTCGGGCTGATGGGCACCGACACGCTCACCGGCCAGCAGCGGTTCACGTTCGGCGTCCCGACGCTCGCCGACGGGATCGACGTCGTCATCGTCGCCGTCGGCCTCTTCGCGGTGGGCGAGGCGCTGTACGTCGGGTCGCGCCTGCGGCACGGTCCCGTGCACGTCATCCCCGTCGAGAAGGGGTGGCGTTCCTGGATGAAGCGCGAGGACTGGCGGCGCTCGTGGAAGCCGTGGCTGCGCGGGACGGCGATCGGGTTCCCCGTCGGCACCATCCCGGCGGGCGGCGCCGACGTCGCGACCTTCCTGTCGTACGCCGCCGAGCGCAGGTCCGCCGGGAAGCACAAGGACGAGTTCGGCAAGGGCGCGATCGAGGGTGTCGCGGGCCCGGAGGCGGCGAACAACGCCGCGGCGTCCGGCGTCCTCGTGCCGCTCCTCACGCTCGGCCTCCCGACGACGGCGACCGCCGCGATCATCATCGTCGCGTTCCAGTCGTACGGCATCCAGCCGGGCCCGCTGCTCTTCGAGAGCCAGTCCGCGCTCGTGTGGGCGCTCGTCGCGAGCCTCTACGTGGGCAACCTCATGCTCATCGTGCTCAACCTGCCCCTCGTGGGCATGTGGGTGAAGGTGCTCCAGATCCCGCGGCACTACCTCTACGCGGGCATCCTGCTGTTCGGCGCGCTCGGCTCGTACGCGCTGAACTTCTCCCCGGTCGACGTGCTCATCCTGCTCGTCATCGGCGCGATCGGGTTCTTCATGCGGCGCTACGGCTACCCCGTCGCGCCCATGGTCGTCGGCATGATCCTCGGGCCCATGGCCGAGGACCGCCTGCGCCGCTCGCTCGCGATCAGCCAGGGCGACCTGACGACGCTCGTCACCAGCCCGTTCGCCGCGACGGCCTACGCCCTCGTCGCCGTCGTGGTCCTCGCGGGCCTCTGGCTGCGCCGGCGCGAGCGCCGCACCGGCGCCGAGCTCGCGGCGCTCGCGGAGGACGTCCGCGTCGAGGCCCAGGACCAGGAGGTGCGCTGATGACCGTCGTCCTCGCCTACGCGCCCGGCGAGCTCGGGACCGCCGCGACGCGGGCCGCGGCCCGGGCGGCCGTCCTGCTCGGCGCCGGCGTCGTCGTGGTCAACACGACGCGCGGCGACCGGCTCGTCGACCCGCGCTGGGCCGACCACGACCAGCTCGTCGAGGTCGGCACGATCCTCGAGGAGGCGGGCGTCGAGCACGAGGTGCGGCACCTGCAGTCCTCCGCGCTGCCCGCGGAGGTCGTGCTCGGTGTCGCGGCCGAGGTCGACGCCGACCTCGTCGTCGTGGGGGTGCGGCACCGCACCCCCGTGGGGAAGCTCGTGCTCGGCTCCACCGCCCAGCAGATCCTGCTGGGCGCCGCGTGCCCCGTGCTCGCCGTCAAGCCGCCGGCCCGGTGACACGACTCCACCCCGCCTGCGGGCGCCCGGGTCACCCGGGCGCCCGTAGGCTGTGACCATGGCGACAGCACTCATCACCGGCGCGAGCGCCGGCCTGGGTTTGGAGTTCGCGTGGCAGCTCGCCACGGCGCGGCACGACCTCGTCCTCGTGGCGCGCGACGAGGCGCGCCTCGAGGAGACCGCACGGCAGATCCGCGCCGCGGCCGGGGTGCGCGTCCAGGTGCTGCGCGCCGACCTCTCCGTGCCCGACGACGTCGCGCGCGTCGCGGAGCGCCTCGCCACGACCGGCGGCCCGGACGAGCGCCCGGTCGGCCTGCTCGTCAACAACGCGGGCTTCGCGACGCACCAGCACTTCGTCGGGGGCGACCTCGACGTCGAGCTCGAGGCGCTCGACGTCATGGTCCGCGCCGTCATGGTGCTGTCGCACGCGGCGGCGGGCCAGATGACGGAGCGCGGGCGCGGCGCGATCCTCAACGTCGCGTCGGTCGCGGCCCTCACCGCGGGCGGCACGTACGCGGCGGCGAAGGCGTGGGTGCGGTCCTTCACGGAGGGGCTCGCCGTCGAGCTGCACGGCACGGGCGTCACGGCGACCGTGCTGTGCCCCGGCTTCACGCACACCGAGTTCCACGACCGCGCCGGCATCGACAAGTCGGTGCTCCCCGACCTCGCGTGGCTCGACGCCGACCGGGTCGTCGCGGAGGCGCTCGCGGACGTCCGGCGGGGCGTCGTCATCTCCACGCCGTCGGTGCGGTACCGGGTCGCGTCGGCGGCCCTGCGCGCGATGCCGCGCTCTGCCGTCCGCGCGATCGGCAAGTACCGCTAGGCACCGGGCGGGCCCGATACCCTGGCGGTCGTGACTACCGACCCCGCCTCGACGCTCGCCTCGACCCCCCGCGAGCAGCTGCTCGGCCTCATCCGTGAGCTCGCCGTCGTGCACGGCCGCGTGACGCTCTCCTCGGGCAAGGAGGCGGACTACTACGTGGACCTGCGCCGCGTGACGCTGCACCACCGCGCGGCGCCGCTCATCGGCCACCAGCTCCTGGACCTCCTCGAGGAGCAGGCGCTCGGCACGGCGGAGATCGACGCCGTCGGCGGCCTGACGCTGGGTGCCGACCCCATCGCGACCGCCCTCCTGCACGCCGCCGCGTCCCGTGGTCAGGACCTCGACGCGTTCGTGGTGCGCAAGGCGGCGAAGGCGCACGGGATGCAGCGCCAGATCGAGGGCCCCGACGTCGCGGGCCGGCGCGTCGTCGTGGTCGAGGACACCACGACGACGGGCGGCTCGCCGATCACGGCGATCGAGGCCGTGCGCGCGGCCGGGGGCGAGGTCGCGGGCGTCGCGACGATCGTCGACCGTGCCACGGGTGCGGGCGCGAAGATCGAGGCGCTCGGCGTGCCGTACCACTACCTTTTCAGCCTGGAGGACCTCGGCCTCGCCTGAGCCCCTCCCGCTCCGTCTCCCGCCGCTCGACGCGGCGCACCGCCCCGCGGCCTCCTGGGCCGCGGGGCGTCGTCGTGGAGGGAGGAGGCGCGCGTCACATCTCGATAGGTCAGGCTTACCTTGCTTTGGTGAGGCGACCCTTATATGGTCCGTCTCGGCGGAGCGTGAGCACGCTCCCTTCTCGGTCCCGCTCCCCGCCGGGACCTCGCCCGGACCAGCACGGGAGACCTTGTGCGCACTTCATCGCCGAGACGCGTCCGACGCGCCCTCGCCTCGTTCCTCGCCGCGGCGCTCGCCGCCGGCCTCACCGTCGCCGGCACCGGCGCCCCGGCCCAGGCGGCCGCGGCCGACGTGACCGGCGGGTCGGCCACCTGGAACTTCGTCGACTCGTGGACGTCGTACGTCACGGGCGGCATCGCCCAGGGCACGATCACCCCGCCGCTCCAGGGCGGCCAGGCGACCTACGGCCCCGCGTCCGGCAGCTACGACGCCGCGTCCGGGACGGGCACCGTCCGTCTCGGCGGATCGACCCGGTACGAGGGCCACCACGGCGCGCTCGACGTGACGATCTTCGACGTGCGGCTCGACCTCACCGGCCCGACGACGGGCGCGGTCTACGCGGACTTCGCGGGCACGGTGAACCCCGGCGCGGGGAACGACGTCAAGGTCGCCGACGTCACGGTGTCCGCGACGCGCACCGGCGACGAGGTCACGTTCGTGGCCGACGGGACCGTCGTCGGGACGCTCGGGAACGTCTCGCCGTACTTCTCGTCGTACGCGGGCAAGCCCCTGTCGACCTTGACCGCCCGCGTCGTGTCGCCCGAGCCCGTGGCGCCCGCGCAGGCGACGACGACCGCGCTCGCCGCAGCGCCCGCGGGCACGTCCGCGGCCGGGGCGAGCGTGACGCTCACCGCGACCGTCGCGCCCGCCGCCGCGGGCACGGTCGAGTTCCGTGACGGCGGCACCGCCCTCGGCACCGCTCCCGTGGCCGACGGCGTCGCGCGCCTCGAGACCGCGGCCCTCGCCGCGGGGAGCCACGAGCTGAGCGCCGCCTTCACGCCCGCGGACCCGGCCGCGTTCGTCGCCTCGGCCTCCGCGGCCGTCGCGCACACGGTGACCGCCACGGAGCCCGAGCCCGAGCCGGAGCCCGCCGTCGACCCCGCGGTCACGGTGTCGCCGTCGGCGCCCGTCGACCCGGCGGTGGAGAACACGTTCACGATCCAGGGCACCGGGTTCGTCGGCGCGGGCGCCGCGAACGGCGCGTACGTGCTCCTCGGCGACGCCTCGATCTGGGACGGCAGCGGCCCTCTCGTCGCGAGCGGGTGGCTCGCCCAGGGCTGGGTCATGCCGCAGCAGGTGCGCGACGGCGCGTTCACCACGACGCTGACCGTCCCGGCCGGAAAGCTCGACCCGGCGAAGCAGTACGTGGTGGCGACGTCCGCCGCGCACGGCCTCTCGGCGACCGACCGCAGCCTCGACACGTTCACGCCCGTCGCGGTCCAGGGCGGCACGACGCCCGAGCCGGTCTGGGAGCCGCGGATCACCCTCTACGCCGCCGACGGCACGACGCCGCTCGGGGACGCGCCCGTCCGCCCGGACGACAGGATCGTCGTCAAGGGCTCGGGCTTCGACCCGGCCGCGAACGTCGCGCCCGCGGGCAACCGCCCGCCGATCTCCGGCGGCATCCCCGCCGGCACCTACGTGGTCTTCGGCAGCTTCGCGACCGACTGGCGCCCGTCGGAGGGTGCCCCGTCGAGCGCGCGCACGGCCGGCGCGCAGCGGTGGGCCCTCTCGTCCGCGGCGCTCGACCAGGTGGACCCGCGCTACCAGTCCGCGATCCGCGGGCAGTGGGCCGAGCTCGCGCCGGACGGCACGTTCACCGCCGAGCTCGTCGCGAGCGAGCTCGAGCGTGAGGGCGGCCGCTACGGCGTCTACACGTACGCCGCGGGCGGCACGGTCAACGCCGCGCAGGAGCTGTACGCGCCCGTCGCGTTCACGACGGAGCCCGAGGCGCCCGTGTGGGAGCCCGAGATCTCGGTGCTCGCCGCGGACGGCACGACGCCGCTCGGCGACACCCCGGTCGCGGCGGGCGACACGATCGTCGTCCGGGGCACCGGCTTCGACCCGGCGGCGAACGTCGGCGGGCGCGGCGTCCCGATCCCGGCGACGCTCCCGCAGGGCACCTACGTCGTGTTCGGGAGCTTCGCCGAGCAGTGGCGGCCGTCCGAGGGCGCTGCGGCGTCGACCCGCAAGGTCGGCTCGCAGGTGTGGGCCCTCGCCGAGCCCGTGCTCGACCAGGTCCCCGTGCAGTACCAGTCGGTGGTCCGGGCGCAGTGGGCGGACATCACGCCGGACGGCACGTTCGAGGCGCGTCTCGTCGTGAAGAACCCCGCCGCGCTCGAGGGCGGTCGCTACGGCGTCGCCACCTACGGCGCGGGCGGCGTGAGCAACGCCGCGCAGGAGCTCTTCGTCCCCGTCGCGTACGACGCGCCGGGCACGCTCACCGTCACGCCCGCGTCCACCACGGTGGAGGCCGGCTCGACGGTCCGCCTCGCCGTGCGTGGCCTCGCTGCGGACGACGCGGTCAAGGCCGTGACGTTCGGCGGCGCCCCGGCGTCGTACTCCCGCGACGGCGCGACGCTCGTGCTCACGGTCCCCGCCGGCACCCCCGCCGGGGCAGTCCCCGTCGTCGTCACGTCGGAGCTCGGCCTGACCGGCAGCGCCACGCTGACCGTGACCGCCCCGGTCCCCGGCGGCGAGGCGAAGGCGACCACGACGACGCTCGCGTCGTCGGCGACGTCGGTCGTCGAGGGCGCGGCGGTGACGCTCACCGCGACGGTCGCGCCGAAGACCGCCGGCACGGTCCGGTTCGTCGCGGGCGGCACGACCCTGGGCACCGCGGCCGTCACGGACGGTGTCGCGACGTTCCGGACGGCCCCGCTCGCCGTCGGGTCGCACGCCCTGAGCGCGACGTTCGTCCCCACGGACGCCACCGCCTACCGCGGCTCGACGTCCGCGCCGGTGACCGTCGCGGTGACCGCCACGCCGGTGACCCCGGCGCCGACGACGGCCGGCAGCCTCACGTGGGGCGTCAAGGAGTCGTTCCGCAGCTACATCGTGGGCCCGGTCGCGAAGGGCGGCGCGACGGCGACGAGCGGCGCGAGCGTCGTCGACGGCGTCTTCCGCTTCGGCCAGGCCGACGGCGGCACGTGGACCGCGTCGAGCGGCCGGGGGACGGCCCGGTACGCCGGGACGGTCCGCTTCACCGGCCACGCGGGCGCGCTCGACCTCACCCTGTCGAACCCGGTGGTCGAGATCACCGGCCCGGGCACGGGTCGCCTGCTCGCGGACGCGCGCTCCACGGGGCTGGACGGCTCGACGTTCGACCGCACGGGCGTCGCCGTCGCGACCCTGGCGCTCGGTGCGCCGACGACGAGCGCGGACGGGGCCGTGACGTTCCGCGACGCGGCCGCGACGCTCACCGCGGACGGCTCGCTCGCGTTCGTCGGCTTCTACCCGGCCGGGACCGCGCTCGACCCCGTGACGTTCACGGTCGGCGCGAAGGCGACCGCGCCCGGGGGCGGCGGCACCATCGGCGCCCCGGGCGACGGCTCGACCGGCGGGTCCGTGGACCCGGCGAAGGCGACGCTCTCGGTGGCGCAGGCTCGCCCGGGCGACGAGGTGACGATCAGCGGCGTCGGTTTCGGCGCGCGCGAGTCCGGCATCCGCACGGAGCTCCGCTCCACGCCGCGCACGCTCGCGACGGGCACGACCGCGAACGCCGGTGGCGCCGCGAGCTCGACCGTGACGATCCCGAAGGACGTCGCCCCGGGCGAGCACACGCTCCTCCTCGTCGGTGCGGACCACACCGCGTCCGCGCCCATCACGATCGTGGGCGCCGGCACGACCGGCACCGGCTCCGGTTCCGGCAGCGCGACGGAGCAGTGCTTCGCGCAGGGCGTCAACGGCGCGACCCTCTCGTGGGGTGTGAGCGACCGGTTCCGGTCGTACGTCACCGGCCCGATCGCGAAGGGTTCGGTCTCGACGGACGGCGTGCGGGACGGCGGCTCGGCGTTCACGTGGAGCGGCGGCAAGGGCTCGTTCAACACGGACCTCGGCAAGGGCCGCGCGAGCTTCGGCGGGTCGGTGTCGTTCTCCGGGCACGAGGGCATCCTCGACCTGCGGATCAGCAACCCGCGGGTGGTCGTGGACGGGTCGTCGGGCACGCTCGTGGTCGACGTGCAGAGCAGCGACATGGAGGGCAACAAGTCCTCGTCGACCGGCGTCGCGTTCGCGAGCCTGGACCTGTCGGGGAAGAAGGCGACGTCGGGCTCCACGATCACGTGGAGCGGCGTCCCCGCGACCCTCACGGCCGCCGGCGCGAAGGCGTTCGCCGGGTTCTACGAGGCCGGGACCGCGCTCTCGCCGGTGACGGTGAGCTTCCCGGTCGGCGGCGACGTCGAGTGCGACGCCTACTCGGGGGCGCTCGCCACCACCGGCTCCGACGCCGGGAGCCTCGCGCTTCTGGCCGGGACGCTGCTGCTCACCGGTGCGGCCCTCCTGGCGGTGCGCCGCCGTCGCGCGGGTCGCGTGGAGGTGGCCGCGGCCGGCTGACCCCGGTCCCCGGCACGACGACGCCCGGTCACCTCGCGGTGACCGGGCGTCGTCGTGCGTGCGGGGTTCCCCGGGGAGCTGGAACGGCCGGACCGGCCCGGCGTGCCCTCAGACGAGGTCGACGAGGTCCGCGACGGAGTCGACGACCTTGCTCGGCCGGAACGGGTAGCGGTCGACGTCGGACATCGTCGTGGAGCCCGTCATGACGAGGTAGGTGTACAGGCCCGCCTCGATGCCCGCGACGACGTCGGTGTCCATCCGGTCGCCGATCATCGCGGTCGTCTCGGAGTGGGCGTCGATGCGGTTGAGCGCGGAGCGGAACATCATCGGGTTGGGCTTGCCGACGAAGTACGGCTTGCGGCCCGTCGCCGAGGTGATCATCGCCGCGACGGCGCCCGTGGCGGGCAGCGGGCCCTCCTGCGACGGCCCGGTCGTGTCGGGGTTGGTGCAGATGAACCGCGACCCGCCCAGCACGAGGCGGATCGCCTTGGTGATCGCCTCGAACGAGTACGTGCGCGTCTCGCCGAGCACCACGTAGTCCGGGTCGGACTCGGTGAGCGTGTAGCCGGCCTCGTAGAGCGCCGTCGTCAGCCCGGCCTCGCCCACGGCGTACGCGCTGCCCTGGGGGATCTGGTCGGTGAGGAACTGCGCCGTCGCGAGCGCCGACGTCCAGATCGACTCCTCCGGCACGTCGATGCCCGACGTCGCGAGCCGCGCCCGCAGGTCGCGTGCCGTGAAGATCGAGTTGTTCGTGAGGATGAGGAACGGCCGGCCCTTGTCGCGCAGCGCGCGCACGAACTCCGGTGCGCCGGGGATCGCGTGGCCCTCGTGGACGAGCACGCCGTCCATGTCGGTGAGCCAGCTCGTGATCTCTCGGGTCATGTCAGGCGTCCTTCCCGTCCGTGTCGGCCTGGCCGACGGCGGTCGCGTCCTCCGCGACCCCGGTCCTCTGCTGGGCGTCGGCCGCGATCTGCGCCTCGAGCGCCGCCGCCCGCTTCTCCGCCCGCCGCCCGCGCCAGACCTCGACGACCATGGGCAGCACGGACAGGAAGACGATGAGGAGGACGAGCGCCTCGATGTTCTCCTTGACGAACGTGATGTTCCCCAGGAGGTAGCCGAGCCACGTGAGGCCGACGGCCCAGAGCAGCGCGCCGAGCGCGTTGAACCCGACGAAGTGCCGGTAGTGCATCTTGCCGACACCCGCGGCGACGGGGGCGTACGTGCGCACGATGGGCACGAACCGCGCGATGACGATCGTCCGGCCGCCGTACTTCTCGAAGTAGGCGTTCGTCTGGTCGATGTACTTGCGCTTGAAGAACCGGGAGTCGGGCCGGTCGAACACCTTGGGCCCGACGGTGCGTCCGATGAGGTACGCCGTCTGGTCGCCGAGGAACGCTGCGGCGAACAGCAGGACGAGCAGCACGGGCAGGCTGATCTGCAGCGACTCCTGCGCGACGAGCGCACCCGCGGTGAACAGCAGCGAGTCGCCCGGCAGGATCGGGAAGAGCAGGCCCGTCTCGATGAAGATGACGACGACGATCCCGACGAGCGCGGCGTCGCCGAAGCGCTCGATGAGCGTCATCGGGTCCATCCAGTCGGGGCCCAGGGCGGCGACCGGTCCGGCGGCGCCGAGGCTCGCGGCGTGCGCGGCTCCCGGGAGGGCGGAGGCGAGCTCGGCGAGGGTGGTCACGGGTCACCAGCGTAGCCGGGCGCGGCCGCGTGGCCCGGCGGTCGGTGTGGACCCGCCGTGGAGGTCCGGCGACGACGGACCTGCGGGTCCCGGCAGAATGTGCGCCATGGCGAGCAGCGCGGGCGAGCGGGAGGCGGACGAGCGCGAGGTCGGCGTCGGCCCGTGGCCCGGCGGCCCGGAGGCGTGGCCCCGCGTCCCGGACCCCGCCGGACCGCCCGGGGCGACGCGGCTCGACCCCCGGTACGACCCCGAGCTGCTCGCGCACGGCGACCGCCGCAACGTCGTCGACGCCTACCGGTACTGGACGGTCGAGGCCGTCGTCGCCGACCTCGACGCGCGCCGCGACCCGGCCCGCCGGCTCCACGTCGCGATCGAGAACTGGGCGCACGACCTGAACATCGGCTCCGTCGTCCGCACCGCCAACGCGTTCAACGCGGCCGGGGTGCACGTCGTGGGGCGACGGCGGTGGAACCGCCGCGGCGCCATGGTCACCGACCGCTACCTGCACGTCCACCACCATGAGTCGGTGGCGGACCTCGCGGTCTGGGCGGCGGGGGAGGGGCTGCCGCTCCTCGGGGTCGACAACGTCCCGGGGTCGGTGCCGATCGAGGGCTACGCGCTGCCCGCGTCGTGCGTGCTGCTCCTCGGCCAGGAGTCGGCCGGGCTGACGCCCGAGGCGGTCGAGGCGTGCCGCGCGGTGCTCCACATCACGCAGCACGGGTCGACCCGGTCGATCAACGCGGGCGCCGCCGGCGCGATCGCCCTGCACGCGTGGGCGGCGCAGCACCTGGGGCCGACGGGGTCGCCGAGGTAGAGGCGTGGTCATCCGGGGACCACAGGTCGAACGGCCCTGACCTCGCGCTGTCATCCATGCCAGACTTTGACCTGACAGTCCACCCCGCACGACTCCACAGGAGCTCCGCATGCCCATCGCAACCCCCGAGGTCTACGCCGAGATGATCGACCGGGCGAAGGCAGGCTCGTTCGCCTACCCGGCCGTCAACATCACCTCGTCGCAGACCATCACCGCCGCGCTCCAGGGCTTTGCCGAGGCCGAGTCCGACGGCATCATCCAGGTCTCCGTGGGCGGCGCCGAGTACGGCTCGGGTTCGACGGTCAAGGACCGCATCGCCGGTTCGCTCGCGCTCGCGGCGTACGCGCGCGAGGTCGCGAAGAACTACCCGGTGCAGATCGCGATCCACACCGACCACTGCGTCAAGAAGAACCTCGACTCCTGGGTCCGCCCGCTCCTGGCCATCGAGGCCGAGCAGGTGAAGAACGGCGGCCTGCCGACGTTCCAGTCGCACATGTACGACGGCTCGGACGTCCCCCTGGACGAGAACCTCACCATCGCGGCCGAGCTGCTCGAGCTCTCGCAGGCGGCGCGCACGATCCTCGAGATCGAGGTCGGCGTCGTCGGCGGCGAGGAGGACGGCCACGAGGCCGAGATCAACGAGAAGCTCTACACGACGGTCGAGGACGGCCTCGCGACGATCGAGGCGCTCGGCACGGGCGAGAAGGGCCGCTACCTGACGGCCCTCACGTTCGGCAACGTGCACGGCGTGTACAAGCCGGGTGCGGTCAAGCTCCGCCCGGAGATCCTCAAGGAGATCCAGGAGGCCGTCGGCGCGAAGGTCGGCAAGGAGAACCCGTTCGACCTGGTCTTCCACGGCGGCTCCGGCTCCACGGCCGAGGAGATCTCGGCGGCGGTGGACTTCGGCGTCATCAAGATGAACATCGACACCGACACGCAGTACGCGTTCACGCGCCCCGTCGTCGGGCACATGTTCTCGAACTACGACGGCGTCCTGAAGATCGACGGCGAGGTCGGCAACAAGAAGGCCTACGACCCGCGCGCCTGGGGCAAGCTGGCCGAGGCCGGCATGGCCGCGCGCATCATCGAGGCGTCGCAGCAGCTGCGCTCCGCGGGCAACAAGATCCGCTGACGCCGCACGGCCCGGCGTCCGCTCCGGGCCCGCGTCGCACGAAGGCCCCCGGTCCGTGAGGACCGGGGGCCTTCGTCGTGCTGCGGCCGCGGGCGCGCCCGACGACGGGCGTCCGGCGGCCACGGGGATCAGTCGGTGGTGCCCGCGCCGTTGCCGGGAGGCTCGTCGAGGTCGAAGCCGGGGTCCACGTCGACGATGTCGAGCAGCTCGCCGATGCGGGTCACCTCGAGCAGGAACCGGACCGTGGGCGGGGCGCGGAGGACGCGCACGCGGTGCGGGCCGCGCGACGCGAGACGTGCGAGGAACGCCACACCGGACGAGTCCATGAAGGTCACGTGGTGGGCGTCGATCTCGACGGGCAGGCCGGAGTCCTCCGCCGCGGCGGTCGCCTCCTGGAGGTCGGCGCCGAGGTCGGCGTCGATCTCGCCCGAGAGCACGATGCGGGCTCGCGTCGTACCCACGATGACGTGCACGCTCGCGGGGTCGCCCGCTCCTGCGGGGTCGCCGGCGACGCCGACCGGGCGGTCTGCGGCCGGGGGTGTACCTTCGCGCACCGGCGCTCCTCTCTGGCGTGGTCCGGACCGGTTCCGGTCTCGGGAAGCACCAATCTACGGTTGAATGTCCAGTCGGGACAGTAACGCGACCGTGGCGTCCGTTTCCAGACGATCGACGCTCGGACCGTCGGAGGTGACGATGGGCAGCTCGCCGGGGCTCGGCACCGACCTGCCCGCGCACGTCCAGGAACTGTGCACACGCGCGATGGACGCCACCGGGGTCGCGATGTTCGTCACGGGCCCGCGGTCGGCGGAGATGCCGATCGTCTGGGTCAACCGCGCGTTCGAGCGCCAGACCGGGTTCACCGCCGCCGAGGTGCTCGGCCGCAGCCCCCAGGTCCTCGAGTCGCTCCTCGCGAACCCCGTCGACGCCCAGCAGCTCCGCGCCGCCGTGGCCGACGAGCGCGAGCTCACCTACACCGTGCGCACCTTCCGGCGCGACGGGGTCGCGGTGTGGACGCAGCTCTCGCTCGCGCCCCTCACCGGCCCGGACGGCACGGTGACCCACTGGGTCGGTGCGCAGGTCGACGTCTCCGAGCACCTCGACCGGTACGCGGCCCAGGTCGCGTCGCTCGCGCTCGAGCGGCGCGAGCGCGCGGTGCTCGACGTCGTCTCCCGAAGCTCCGACCTCCTCGCCGACCTCGACCAGCCGTACGCGTTGCGCGACATCACGGCGCTGCTCGCGGGGTACGTCGTCGACTGGGCGGGCTTCTACCTCAACGACGACGGGCTGCGGTACGCGGAGGGCGTCGACACGGCGGCGCCCCCGAGCGGGCGCGGCCAGCGGCACGGCCGCTACACGCCCGGCGTCCTGCCCCTGGCCCCGGGCGTGCACGCGACCGACGCGCTCGGCGACTCGGCCTCCGTCACCGGCTCGGTGCCGCGCGTCCGCGTGGACGTGCCCGACCGCGTCCAGGACGTGCTCGACGGGCGCATCGAGGGGCCGGTGACGCTCGACCTCTCCGCCACGTACCCGCAGTGGTCCGCCTCGGGCTGGCTCCAGCGCGACCTCCACCACCGGCTCTCCGGGCTGCCCCGGCGGCCGGGGTCCGTGACGGTGTCCGCCGTCCCGGGGCGCCGGCGCATCCTCGGCCTGCTCGTCACGGGAGACCTGCCCGACACGCCGCCGCAGGGGTTCGGCACCGACGCGGAGGCCCGCGAGGGCGTGCGCACGCTGCTGCAGGTCATCGCCCGCCGCGCCGGCACCGCGATCGACAACGTGCGCCTGTACGCGCGCGAGCACCGCCTCGCCGAGACGCTCCAGCGCGCGATGCTCCCCGAGCAGGCCGACGTCACGGGCCTCGACGTGTGGACGTACTACGCGCCGAACTCCGAGCACGCCCAGGTGGGCGGCGACTGGTACGACGTCCTGCAGATCGCGCCGGACGTCGTCGGCCTCGTCATCGGCGACGTCGTGGGGCACGACGTCGAGGCCGCGGCCGCGATGGGCCAGCTGCGCTCGGTGGTGCGCTCGTACGCGTACGAGCTCACGACGCCCGGCCCCGTGCTCGAGCGCGTCGACCAGCTCGTCCAGGGCATGCGCATCCCGCGCTCCGCGAGCCTCGTGTACGCGGCGCTCACGCAGCCGGACGCCGCGCAGCCTGAGGACACGTGGCGGATCGAGTACTCGCGCGCCGGCCACCTGCCGCCGCTCCTGCTGCGCGACGGCACCGTGACGCAGCTCGACGACGCCGGGGGAGCGCTCGTCGGCTTCGGCGGCCGCAGCCGCTCGACGGGCGTCGCGACGCTCCTGCCGGGCGACACGCTCGTCTTCTACACCGACGGCCTCATCGAGCGCCGCGACCGCGCCCTGCGGGTCGGGCTCGAGGCGCTCGTCGCGGCGTCCGAGGCGGTCACGGCCGTCGACGCCGCGGGCGTGGGCGAGGAGCTGCTGTCGCGCCTGGCCGACGCCCCCGAGGACGACGTCGCGCTCGTCGTCGTGCGCATCCCCGACCCGCAGCGGGACGCGTCCGCCGTCGTGCTCAGCCCGCGCAGCCGCCGCTGGCTCCTGCCGAGCGAGCCGGCGTCGATCGGGCGTGCGCGGCACGCCGTCGTGCGCACGTGCCAGGCGTGGGGCGTGCGGGAGAGCGCCAACGCGGAGCTCGTCGTCTCGGAGCTCGTCGCGAACGGCGTGCTGCACGGCTGGGGCCACCTCGCGCTGCGCCTGTTCGACACGGGCGACGGCATCCGCGTCGAGGTCGAGGACTCCAACCCGGCGCCCCCCGTCCCCACGGACGGGCACCCGAACCGCATGGGCGGCTTCGGCATGCAGATCGTCGAGCGGCTCGCCGACTGGGGGTGGCGCCCGACGGCGTCGGGCAAGCTCGTGTGGGCAACCCTGCGACCCTCGGGGCGCTAGGACGCCCCGCGGGCGTCAGGCCGGGGGCTCGACCTTGGCGAAGCCGGACGGGGGTGTCGCGGGCTCGCAGCGGTGGTCGTTGTCGATGCGGAACAGCTCGAGCGCGCCGCACACCTCGAGAACGAACAGGTCCCGGTCGTCGCAGCCGCGCAGCACCGTCGCACCGCCGCGCTTGCGACCGGCGTCGGCGAGCGAGATGAGGAACGCCGCGCCGGTGGAGTCCATGAACGTCACGCGGCACATGTCGATGACGAGGAGCTGACGGCGCAGCCCGACGACGCGTGCAGCGATCTCCGGGAACTGGTCGCGCTCGGCGAGATCGAGGTCTCCGGCGATGACGAGGGTCGTCGTCGCGGGGGACGTGGCGATCTCGATCATGCCCACGACTCTAGACGCCGCCCGGGTGCGTCGCGCGCCCACCCGGTGGTCGCCGGGCGGACGCGCGGCCGGTCAGCGCAGCGCGCGCACCTCGTCGGCCGAGGTCCCGGAGTCGCGCAGGAACTGCTCGCAGCGCTCCGCCTCCTCGACCTCGCCGAGGTACGCGGCGCACTCGGCGAGGGCCAGGAGCGCGCGCAGGAAGCCCTGGTTCGGCACGTGGTCGGCCGGGATCGGTCCCTGGCCGCGCCAGCCGGCGCGCCGCAGGGAGTCCAGCCCGCGGTGGTAGCCGGTGCGCGCGAACGCGTAGGCCGTCACCGCGCCGCGCGAGCCGTTCTCGTGGAGGAAGTCCTCGGCGAGGTAGGCCCACGCGAGCGAGCTCGCGGGCGAGCGGCCCGCGATCTCGTACGGGTCGCCGTCGGCCGCGATGGCGTCGCGGACGTGCGCGTAGTCGTCGGGGAGGCGGACGGGTGCGGGGCCGTCGAGGAGGTTCGGGTGGGTGTCGCTCATGAGGCCATTCTGCCCATCCCGGGCGTGACGCGGTCGATAGACGCCTCGAAGGTCAATTTCCGTCATCCGACCGGTAAACTCGGCGCCGGTCCCCGGGTCTCTGCCGCCCGGGTGACGCCTCGGGCCCGCGGGCCCGGCGCCGTCGGGCACGCCGTGCCCGCTCCGCTCCGGACGCCGGTGCGCGCCCACGACCATGACCGGCCCGAGGAACAGGCAGCGCGAAAGTGGGGATTCCATGCCAGGCGTGGTGCTCGTCGGTGCCCAGTGGGGCGATGAGGGCAAGGGCAAGGCGACCGACCTCCTCGGGTCCCGGGTCGACTACGTGGTCAAGTTCAACGGCGGCAACAACGCCGGCCACACGGTCGTCATCGGGGACGAGAAGTACGCGCTCCACCTGCTGCCGTCGGGCATCCTGTCCCCGGGGGTCACGCCGGTCATCGCGAACGGTGTCGTCGTCGACATCGAGGTGCTGTTCCAGGAGCTCGACGACCTGATCTCGCGCGGCGTCGACGTCTCGCGCCTGCTCGTCTCGGGCTCCGCGCACGTCATCGCCGGCTACCACCGCACGATCGACAAGGTGAGCGAGCGGTTCCTCGGCAAGCGTCGCATCGGCACGACGGGCCGCGGCATCGGGCCGGCGTACGCGGACAAGATCAACCGCGTCGGCATCCGCATCTGGGACCTCTTCGACGAGAAGATCCTCGCGGAGAAGATCGAGGGCTCGCTCGACCAGAAGAACCACCTGCTGGTGAAGGTCTACAACCGCCGCGCCATCACGGTGGACGAGACCGTGGCCGAGCTGCTGCAGTACGCCGACCGGCTCAAGCCGATGGTCGCGGACACGGCGCTCGAGCTGAACAAGGCGCTCGACGCGGGCAAGAACGTCCTCTTCGAGGGCGGGCAGGCCACCATGCTCGACGTCGACCACGGGACGTACCCGTTCGTCACGTCGTCCAACGCGACCGCGGGCGGCGCGCTCACGGGCTCGGGCGTCGGGCCGACGCGCATCAGCTCCGTGATCGGCGTCATCAAGGCGTACACGACGCGCGTGGGCGAGGGCCCGTTCCCGACCGAGCTGTTCGACGCGAACGGCGAGTACCTGCTCAAGCAGGGCGGCGAGTACGGCGTCACGACGGGTCGCGCGCGCCGCTGCGGCTGGTACGACTCGGTCATCGCTCGCTACGCGACCCGCGTCAACGGCATCACCGACATGGTGCTCACCAAGCTCGACATCCTCACCGGCTTCGAGAAGGTGCCGGTCTGCGTCGCGTACGACGTCGACGGCGTCCGGTACGACGAGATGCCGCTCGACCAGACGGCGTTCCACCACGCGAAGCCGATCTACGAGGAGCTCGACGGCTGGTGGGAGGACATCTCCGGCGCCCGCACGTTCGACGACCTGCCGGTCAACGCGCAGCGCTACGTGCACGCGCTGGAGGAGATGTCGGGCACGCGGATCTCCGCGATCGGCGTCGGCCCGAGCCGCGACGCGATCATCCCGCGCCACGACCTCATCCACTGAGCCGACGACGCCCGCCGACCACGGCCCGGACGCCCCGCGGGGCGTCCGGGCCGTCTCGGTAGACTCGGCGCCCGTGAAGATCCTCGTCGTCGGGACCGGTGCCCGCGAGCACGCCATCGTCCACGCCCTCGCGCACGAGGCCGACCGCCCGGGCGCGGAGCGCCACGAGCTGCACGCCGCCCCGGGGAACCCGGGCATCGGGGACCTCGCGACGCTGCACGCGGTGGACCAGAACGACGGCGCCGCGGTGGCCGCGCTCGCGACGGACCTGGGCGTCGAACTCGTCGTCGTCGGCCCGGAGGCGCCGCTCGTCGCCGGCGTCGGGGACGCGGTGCGCGAGGCCGGCGTCCCCGTGTTCGGGCCGAGCGCCGAGGCCGCGCGGCTCGAGGGGTCCAAGGCGTTCGCGAAGGACGTCATGGCCGCCGCGTCGGTCCCCACGGCGCTCGCGCACGTGTGCACCGACGTCGACGAGGTCGCGGCCGCCGTCGACGCGTTCGGCGCGCCCTACGTCATCAAGGACGACGGCCTGGCCGCGGGCAAGGGCGTCGTCGTCACGGAGGACCGCCAGGCCGCGCTCGAGCACGCCGCCGCGTGCTTCGCGACGCCCCGCCGCGCGGCGGACGGCACGCCCGAGGACCCGTGCGTCGTCGTCGAGGAGTACCTCGACGGTCCCGAGGTCTCCCTCTTCTGCGTGAGCGACGGCGCGACGGTGGTGCCGCTCGCGCCCGCCCAGGACTTCAAGCGCGCGTTCGACGCCGACGCGGGCCCGAACACGGGCGGCATGGGCGCCTACAGCCCGCTGCCGTGGGCGCCCGAGGGCCTGGTGGAGGAGGTCGTCACGCGCGTCGCGCAGCCGACGATCGACGAGATGGCGCGCCGCGGCACCCCGTTCGTCGGCGTGCTCTACGTGGGCCTCGCGCTGACGAGCCGCGGCACGCGCGTCGTCGAGTTCAACGCGCGCTTCGGCGACCCCGAGACGCAGTCCGTGCTCACGCGCCTCGCGACGCCGCTGTCCGCGGTCATGCTCGCGGCGGCCCAGGGGCGGCTCGCCGAGGTCGGCCCGCTGCGCTGGCACGACGACGCGTCCGTCACCGTCGTCGTCGCGGCGCACGGCTACCCGGGCGCCGTCCGTGGCGGCGACCCGATCACGGGGATCGACGCGGCAGAGGGCGTCGAGGGCGTGCACGTGCTGCACGCGGGCACGTCGCGCGCGGACGACGGCGGCCTGGTCGCCTCGGGCGGCCGCGTGCTGTCGGTCGTGGCGCGCGGCGCGGACCTGGCCGAGGCGCGCCGCCGGGCGTACGCCGCGGTCGACCGCATCGTGCTCCCGGGCTCGCACCACCGCACCGACATCGCGGCGAGGGCCGCAGCGGGCGAGGTCACGCTCGCGGGCTGACACCCCGCCGTCGAGCACGGCACGGCGGTCGGTCTCCGCGGGGGAGCGACCACCGTGCCGTGCTCAGCACCTCAGGGGTGAGGCCTCAGGCGCGGCGCCACTTCTGGGCCGCGGTGCCGTTGCACGTCCAGATCTGGAGCTTGGTGCCGTCGGCGCTGTTGCTGCTCGGCACGTCGACGCACTTGTTCGCCAGCACCGACACGAGGTCGCCCGCGCCGCTGAGCGCGAACTTCTGGGCCGCGTTGCCGCTGCAGTTCGCGAGCTGGAGCGCCGTGCCGTCGGCCGTGGCCGCCCACGCGACGTCCATGCACCTGCCGCCCGCGCGGACGGTGCCGTCGGCCTCGAACGTCCAGCGCTGCGCGCTCGACCCGTTGCACGTCCACAGCTGGAGGCGCTTGCCGTCGCTGAAGTCGGACCCGGGGACGTCGATGCACTTGCCCGCGAGCCCGACGAGCGCGCTGCCCGACCCGCCGCCCGTGGTCACGAGCGACAGCCCGTAGGCCGACAGGATCGGGTTGACGGGCTGGTAGATGAACTTGCCGCCGTTCGAGCAGTCGTTGATGCGGCCCGACGTGACGCCCTGCGCCTGGTTGCCGGAGATCACCGAGCCGCCCGAGTCGCCGCCCTCCGCGCACGCGCTGCCGCGCACGAGGCCGGGAACGTCGCCGTTGCCGTAGTTGACGGTGATGTTCTTCTGCTCGATGACGCCGCAGCGCCAGCCGGTCGTGGCGCCCGAGCGGCACACCGACGCACCCACGGGCGCCTCGGCCGAGCCGGCGACGTCGACGGTGCCGCCCGCGTAGTTGTTCACCCGGGGGACGGGGGAGAACCCGGCGTCGACGCGCACCCACGCGTAGTCGTGGCCGGGGAACGACGCCGCCTGGACCGTCCCCATGCGCGCCCAGCTCGCGGTGAGCACCTCCTTGCCCGCCGCGCCGCAGTGCCCCGCCGTGACGAAGCCGCCCTGGACGGCGAAGCCGATCGAGCAGGCCGAGCCCGACGACGCGCCCGGGTCCCGGGTGATGTAGCGGTCGCCGCCGCGCACGTCGGCCGTGAGCTCGTACGGCGCCGCGAGGACCTCGGTGCGCACCGCGGCTGCGTCGACCCCGGACGCGGCGACGAACGCCTGCGCTGCCGCGTGGTCGAGCGACTCGACGACCACCTCGTTCGTGGTGACGTCGACGTACCAGGCCTGGACGGCGTCGGGAGTGGTGGTCGCGTCGAGCCGGGCCGCGACGTCGTCGAGCTCGGCCAGGCCGTGCTCCACGACGACGGCCGTAGCACCGGCCGCCTCGACGTCGGCGACGGCCGCCGGGTCGGTCACGGCGACGACGGGGGCGCCCGCCGCGGCGTCGACCCACGTGCCGGCGTACGCCGTCCCGAGGCCGTCGCTCAGTGCGCGCTCGACGGTGGCCGTCGCTGCGTCGAGCGCGAGCCGGTCGGCGACGCCCGCGGCATCGAGCCCCAGGTCGCGCTCGAGAGCGCGGAGCTGCCCGTCAGACAGGTCGTCGGGGGCGGGGGCGGCGGGGCTCGCGGTCGTCGGTGACGGGCTCGGGCTCGGTGCGGACAGGGGCGCGCCCGCGGGACCGAGAGCGCCCGCGTGCGCGGTCGTCGCGAGGCCCACGCTCGCGACGACCACCCCCACCCCGGCCGCTAGCGCTGTCAGGCGATGGTGCATCGTGCGGTGGTGCATCGGTGCCTCCTCCGTGCGGATGGGGCCCGCCGCCGTCGGCAGGCCCGGACAGCAGCGCACGCGCCCCCGCAGGAGTCGCTCCGGTGCGGCCCCCTGACGGCGGGAGAGCGCTCCCACGGCCGTCCTGACGAGCAGGCTAGCGGCACGCCGGTCGATCGGCACGCGCGACGGGTGTGGTGCGGACGGACGTCCGACGCGGGGAGCGCCGGGTTGGTGCACGATCAGGGCTCGAACGTCTCTTCGGCGAGGAGGTCCGGCGACGAGCCGAGCAGCGAGCGCGTGATGCGCTCGGCGTCCGCGGTCATCTCGTGCACGGCGGACCCGAGGTCCTCGTCTCCCACGTCGTGGCTCGCCTCGACCGCGCGCAGGACGGCGCGCCGGACCACCTCCTTGACGAACGAGGCGGTCACGCCGTCCGTGCGGTCGGCGGCGTCGGCGAGCGCACCGGAGGTGAACGGCAGCTCGCCGCGGTAGAGCTCGAACAGCCGGAGCCGCGCCGAGGCGTCGGGCAGGGGGATCTCGACCGCGAGGTCGACCCGGCCGGGGCGCTGCGCGAGCGCGCGCTCCAGGAGGTCGGCGCGGTTCGTCGTCAGGACGAACGCGACGTCGGAGTCGCTGGCGAGGCCGTCCATGGCGTCCAGCACCTCGAACAGCAGGGGCTGCGGGCCGTCGTGGAACGAGCGGTCCTCGGCGATGAGGTCGCAGTCCTCGAGCACGATGATCGCGGGCTGGAGCGCACGGGCCGTCTCCGCGGCGAGCCGGACGAGCCGGAGCGCACCCCCTGCGAGGACGATCACCGTCGTGCCCGGGCTCTCGCCGACGAGGTGGCGGACGGTGTGGGTCTTGCCCGTCCCCGGCGGACCGTAGAGCAGGACGCCGCGCTTGAGGTGCTGACCAGCCGCGAGGAGCTCCGTGCGGTGCCGCGCGACGCCGAGCACCTGACGCTCGATCCTGCTCAGCGTGCCGTCCGGGAGCACCACGTCGGTCGCCGGGACCCGGTCTCGCCGCAGGAACGTCATGCCGCCGGCCTGCGCGCCGTAGTCCGACGCCGTGAACGTCACGACCTGGCCGCGCAGCACGCTGTGCTCGACCATGGCCGCCCGGAGCTCGGCGAGGAGCGACAGGGCGGCGTCCTCCTGGGGGCACATGACCTCGACGCTGCCCTCGTCGCCGTGCCGCGGGTTCGCCGCGCGCTGCAGGAGCGCGACGGGCGTGCCCGCGTACGCGAAGAGGTGCAGACCGAAGGAGACGGTGCGGCGCTCGCTCTCGGGGCCCGTCGCCGCGCGCGCGTAGTCCACCGCGCCGACGGGAAACTGGCGCCACAGGGCGGAGTGCTCGACGATCTCGGAGAGGGACGTGTGCATCCGCTGCTCGCCGCCACCGACGCCGACGACGCGGCCACCGCCGTGACGGGCGACGACGGCCTCGATCGCGACGTCCGCGTCGACGCTGCGCAGAGCGGACACCGTCTCGGTGACGACCGCGATCGAGCGCGGGTCGGTGCCGAGGTGCTCGCGCAGCACGTCCGCGACGGACGGCCCGGCGTCGGTCCGCTGCCGCTGGGCCTGCTCGTTGGCGGTCTCCATGAAGGCCGAGAAGGTGGCGAGGAAGTCGCGCACCCCCGGGTCGTGCGTCGCGCGCCCGGCGTCCTCGCCCTGGTCGGGCGTGCCGTCGAGCGCGCCGCCGGGGGCGGCTCCCGAGGTGGACGAGGGGCCGGGTTCGAGTCGCATGGTGCGACACTAGGGGCCGTGACCCACACCCCGCAGGACCCCGGCTCGGCCCTCTCGCTCGGCGAGGCCGACGCCCTCGACACGGTCGCGCTCGACCTGCCCGGCTGGACGCACGCGTACTCCGGCAAGGTGCGCGACCTGTACACGCCGGACCTGCCGGCCGTCGGGGGCGTGCACCCCCTGGGCGACGTCGTCCTCGTCGTCGCGAGCGACCGGGTGAGCGCCTACGACCACGTGCTGTCGCCCGGTATCCCGGACAAGGGCGTCGTGCTCACGCAGCTCAGCCTGTGGTGGTTCGAGCAGCTCGCCGACCTCGTGCCGAACCACGTCGTCTCGACCGCCGTCTCGGCGGTGCCGGGTGACGGCCTCGTGCCGGACGTCGTTGCCGGCCGCGCGATGATCTGCCGCCGCCTCGACATGTTCCCGGTCGAGTGCGTGGCCCGCGGGTACCTGACGGGCTCCGGCCTCGTGGAGTACCGTGCGGGCGGCGAGGTGTGCGGCGTGCCGCTGCCCGACGGCCTCGTCGACGGGTCGCGCCTGCCCGAGCCGATCTTCACGCCGGCGACGAAGGCTGCCGTGGGCGAGCACGACGAGAACGTCTCGTTCAACGTCGTGGCCGAGCAGATCGGCCTCGACGACGCCACGCGCCTGCGCGACCTCACGCTCGCCGTGTACGCGCGCGCCGAGGAGATCGCGCGCGATCGCGGCGTGATCCTCGCGGACACCAAGCTCGAGTTCGGCGTGGATCCGGCGACGGGGGAGACGGTGCTCGGCGACGAGGTGCTCACGCCCGACTCGTCGCGCTTCTGGCCCGCGGACCAGTGGGAGCCGGGCCGCGCGCAGCCGAGCTTCGACAAGCAGTTCGTGCGCGACTGGCTCACGTCGCCCGCGTCGGGCTGGGACCGCGCCGCGGACACCCCGCCGCCGTCGATCCCGGCCGACGTCGTCGCGCGCACCCGCGCGCGGTACCTCGAGGCGTACGAGCGGCTCACCGGGTCGACGCTCGCCTGACGCCTGACGCCTGACGCCTGACGCCTGACGCCTGACGCCTGACGCCTCACGCCTGACGCCTCACGCCGTCCGGAGGGTGCCGGGCCGGAGGTAGGTGTGCCCGCTCGGCCCGGTCCACCGGACCGACCCGTCGGCGAGCAGCGCCGGGCGCCAGCCGTCGCGTGCGCGGACGACCCGGTGGTGGCGGCACAGGGCGACGAGGTTGTCGGCCCCGTGCGCGGGCTCCGCGTCCTCGTCCGTGCCCGTGCCCGTGCCTGTGCCCGGCCGCGGGGCGACGACGTGGTCGAGGTCGCAGCGGAACGCGGGTACGCGGCAGCCCGGGAAGACGCACGTCCCGTCGCGCGCGAGGACGCGGGCCACGGTGGCCGGCGCGGGTCGTGAACGGCCGCGGTCGATCGTCGGGACGGGTGCTGCTGGTGCGTCCATGGTGAGCCTCCGTGCGTCGTCGGCGAGGTGTCGTGCGAGGGCGGGGAAGGGGCAGGACCCCGCCCTCGCACCGTGCTCGAGCGTGCGTCTCGAACACGTGTTCGAGCCTAGCCGCACCCTCCGACATGCGCCGAGCGCTTGCGCACATAGGTCGCCGGGCGATATATATCGACCATGGTCACCTCGGCCCCGTTCCGCATGACGGAGCAGGCGTACCTCGTGCTCCTCGCGCTCAGCGGGGAGCCGCTCCACGGCTACGCCGTCATCCGGTCGGTGCGCGACCTCTCCGACGGCCGCACCCGCCTCGGCGCGGGCACCCTCTACGGGAACCTCGACCGCCTCGTCGCGGCCGGTCTCGTCGAGCCGACGGGCGAGGAGGTCGTCGACGGCCGGCTGCGTCGCTACTACCGCGCGACCGACGACGGGCGCCGCGCCGCCCGCGCCGAGACCCTGCGCCTCGCCGAGCTCGCGGAGCGCGCGCGTCGGTCGCTCTCCCGCGGTGCCGGTCGGGGTGCCGCCGACGGTCTCGCCGGGAGCGGCGCGTGACCGGGCGGCGGGCCGCCGCCGACGGCGCGCAGCCCGGTCGCCCTGCCCGCGGGGCGCGCGGCGTCGACCGGTACGAGCGGTCCGCACGGTTCTGGCTGCGTGCCTACCCCCGGCGCTGGCGCGACCTGCACGGGGACGAGGCGCTCGCCGTCCTGCTCGACCTGGCGCCCGAGCCGGACGACGGCGCCGCTCCCCGCAGCATCGGCGCCCGCGAGGCGTGGGGCCTCGTGCGCGCGGGGTGGGCGCTGCGGTGGCGCGAGCACCCGCCGCTCGGGCGCTGGCTGCTCTACCGGTCGCTCGACCTGCGGCTCCCCGCGCGGTACTGGTGGTGGGTCGCCGACGACATCCACGGGGCGCTCTACCCCTGGCGCAGGGCTGTCGCGGCCGCGTCGCTCGTCACGGGGATCCAGCTGGTCGTCTCGGCCATGATGGTGTTCCTCGGGGTGGTCTCGGCAGGGGCTGAGTACGTGTGGCGGCTCCCCTTCACCTGGTGGTACTGGCCGCTGGTCCTGGTGTGCGCAATCGGGTCCGCCATGCTCTTCGCGCGGTCGAACGTCGACCGGGCCTGGCGCAAGCACGTGCTCGACGGCAACATCCCGGTCGACACCCCGGACCGGCGCCGCACCGCGGGCGGCTGAGCCCGCCCGCTCACCGTGCGGACGCCCGGCCGGACGGGTGCGCGCGCCCGCTAGACTGGGCGCGGAATCCCGCCGTCGGCTCCCGCTCGTCCCGTCCTCCCGGGCGTCCTCGACGCCCGTGACGTGGCCGGGATCCCGGAGCCCCGGCCCTCCCAACACTCTCGCCAAGGAGCCCCCGTGGGACGCGTCGTCGTCGAGGTCATGCCCAAGCCCGAGATCCTGGACCCGCAGGGCAAGGCCGTCGTCGGGGCGCTGCCGCGCCTCGGCTTCACCCAGTTCACCTCCGTCCGCCAGGGCAAGCGGTTCGAGCTCGAGGTCGAGGGCCCGGTGACGCCGGAGGTCCTCGCCGCCGCCGAGGAGGCCGCGGTGAAGCTCCTGTCGAACCCCGTCATCGAGGACGTCGTGCGCGTCGCCGACATCGAGACGGACGCCGCCGCGACGATCACGTCGCAGGGTCTCGCCTGATGACCGCCTCGGCTCTCGCGACGGCCACGGTCGGCGTCGTCACCTTCCCCGGCACGCTCGACGACCGCGACGCCGCGCGCGCGGTGCGTCTCGCGGGCGGCGAGGCAGTGTCGCTCTGGCACGCCGACGCCGACCTCCACGGCGTGGACGCGGTCGTCCTGCCCGGCGGCTTCTCCTACGGCGACTACCTGCGCGCGGGCGCGATCAGCCGCTTCGCGCCGGTCATGGAGTCGATCGTGGACGCCGCGAAGGGCGGCATGCCCGTGCTCGGCATCTGCAACGGCTTCCAGATCCTCACCGAGGCCCACCTGCTCCCGGGGTCGATGGTCAAGAACGACCACCTGCACTTCGTGTGCCGCGAGCAGGTCCTCGTGGTCGAGAACGCCGACACCGCCTGGACGCGCGACTACACGGCCGGCCAGCGCATCACGATCCCGCTGAAGAACCAGGACGGGCAGTTCGTCGCCGACGAGCGGACGCTCGACGAGCTCGAGGCCGAGGGGCGCGTCGTCTTCCGCTACGACGGGTGGAACCCGAACGGGTCGCGCCGCGGCATCGCGGGCATCTCGAACGCGGCCGGCAACGTCGTCGGCCTCATGCCCCACCCGGAGCACGCCGTCGAGCCCGGCTTCGGCCCGGCGGCCGAGGCCGGCCCGCGCGCCGGCACCGACGGTCTCGGGTTCTTCACGTCCGTCCTGGGCGCGCTCGTCCGCGCGTGACGCTCCCGCGCGTCCTGCCCGACGCCGTCGGGCGCCCCCGGGCCGGGGTCGTCACCGTGGTGACGGTCCCGGCGGACGACGCCGCGGCCGAGCGGCTGCGGTCGCGGCAGCAGGCGGAGCTCGCGGTGCGCTACGGCGAGCCCGACGCCGGCACGTTCGCCCCCGAGGCGGCGCTCGCGAACGTCGTGGTCCGGGAGGACGGCGAGCCGGTCGCGTTCGTCGCGCTGCGCGACGTCTCCGGCACGCCGGACGGACGCGGCGGCACGCACCCCGCGCGGACCGGCGAGGTGAAGCGCCTGTACGTCGAGCCCGCCCACCGGGGCCGCGGGCACGCCCGCACCGCGATGCGCGCGCTGCACGAGCGCGCGGTCGCCGCGGGCCTCGACCGGCTCGTGCTCGAGACGGGCACGCTCCAGCCGGAGTCCATCGACCTCTACCTCGCGCTCGGGTACGTGCCGATCGAGTCGTACGGCCACTACGCCGGGCAGCCGCTCTCGCGCTGCTTCGCGCTCGACCTGCGCGTGTCGCCCGCCGCTGCGTCGGATGCCGCCGGAGCGCGGACCGCCGCGCCGGATGCCACCGGACCACGGGGCGCTGCGCTGGACGGCACGAGGTCGGGGCCCGGCGCCGCGGCGGGCGGCCTGGTCGTCGGGGGTGCGGCGGTCGAGCTCCGAGCCGTCCCGTGGGACGACCCCGACGCGGCAGCGCTGCGCCGCGAGATGCACGAGACGTCGTCGGCCGTCCTGTACCCCGAGCTCTTCAGCGGCCTCGACTCCGCCGGAGGCTTCGAGGCCGTGGACGCGCGCCTGGGAGTCGACGTCGTGGTCACCCTCGTGGCGTACCGGGACGGCGAGGCGCTCGGGTGCGCTTCGCTGCGACGGCCCGAGCCCGGCGCGCCGCAGGACGCGCTCGAGGTGAAGAAGGTGTTCGTGCGGGAGAGCGCGCGCCGCACGGGGACCGCGCGTCGGCTCCTCGACGGGCTGGAGACGGCGGCGCGTGAGCGCGGGGCCTCCACGCTCCTGCTCGAGACGGGCATCCGCCAGCCCGGCGCCATCGCGCTCTACCGCTCGCTCGGCTTCCGTGCCGTCGCGCACTTCCCGCCCTACGACGGCGACAACCACGTCGCGCTGTGCTTCGCCAAGCCGCTGACCTGAGGCGATACCCGCCGTGCCGCATATGACCGCGCTGTCCGGTTCCGCTAGGGTGGACCGGTGATCCCCCTCGCGTCCGGCGCCCACTCCGTGGCCTCCGTCGTCCTCGAGCTGCTCGGGTGGGTCTCCGCAGCCGTGACGCGGGTGCCCGGAAGGATCGGTGCGCTCGCGGCGGAAGTGCGGGAGACCGCGGCGGGTTGGGGCCTCCCGGTCGGCGAGGTCACCGACCTCTACGCCGACTTCCCCGTCCGCCTCGCGCTCGCCGTCGGCGCCGTCGCTCTGGTGTGCGCGGTGGTCGCCCTCGTCCACGGCCTGCGGCAGCGGCCCGGCGCCGCGGGCACCGAGGGCGACACCGGGCGCGTCACCGGGAGCTGAGCAGCGGCGCGACCTCGTGGCCGAGGAAGCGCACGAACGCCTCGACGTCGGGCTCGTCCGCGGTCGGCTGGACCGCCACGACCGTCGCGCCCGCCTCCGCGAGAGCCAGGACGCCCGCCGCGACCGCGTGGGCGTCACCTGCGGCGCCGATGCCCCGACCGGGCTCCGCGCCCCACACCGGCAGCTCGCGGTCGACCCGTGCCTGCGCATCCGGCCCCGTCGCGGCGATGAGCGTCGCGTGGACGTCGAACCCCGGGCCCGCGCCGCCCTCGCGCGCGACGGCCGCCGCGCCCCGCACGTCCTCGGGGGTCAGCGCGTTCGTGAGGATGAGACCGTCGCCGAGCTCGCCGGCCAGCGCGAGCGTCCGCGGCCCGGACCCGCCCAGCCACAGCGGGACCGGCTCCGTGGGCGGCCAGTCGAGCCGGACGGCGTCGAGCGTGACGTACCGGCCGTCCGTCGTGAGCTCCTCGCCCGCGAGCAGGCTCCGCAGCGCCGTCGCGTGCTCGCGCAGGAGCGTCAGCGGCGACGCGACGCGCACCCCCGCCTGCCCCATCCACTCCTGGACGCCGTGCCCGACCCCCGCGACGAGGCGACCGGGGAACATCCGCGCGAGCGTCGCCACCTCCATCGCCGTGATCGCCGTGCTGCGCAGCGGGGCGGGCATGAGCCCGATGCCGACGCGCACGCGCTCGGTCCACGCGAGGGCAGCGGCCGCCGAGGCGAGGCCGGACTGCTTGAAGCAGTCCTCCCACACCCAGAGGTCGTCGAGGCCGGCGTCCTCCGCCGTCGTCGCGAGCCGCCGCAGGCTCTCGGGTGCGTGGGTGGGCACGAACGCGATACCGAGCCGTGGTGTCGTCATCCCGTCATCGTGCACCGTGGCACCGACAGTCAGCCGTCGCGGCTCGGGGTGCCGGGGGTGTCGTCGGCCGCGTCCGCTCCGATGTCGGCGATCGTGCCGGTGCCGGTGCCGGTGCCGGTGCCGGTGCCCGCGTCGGTGTCTGGGCCGGCGAGGAACGCGAGCTGCGCGGCGACGGACTGCCGGGCGGCTCCTCGCACCGCGGGGTCGACGTCGGCGTAGACCCGCGCGACCACCTCGTCGACCGCGCCCGGCGCGTCCGGGGCCAGGCCGAGCGTGGTCAGCGCGGCCCGCACCTGGGCGAGGCGCTCGTGACGGTGCTCGCGGTACGCGCGCACGCGCGCCGCGAGGTCGTCGACGACGGGTCCGTGGCCGGGGAGGCCGGTCACCAGGCCTGGACCGCCCGCCACGGCCTCGATCGCGTCGAGGCTCGCGAGGTAGGCGCCGAGCGACCCGTCGGGCGCCGCGATCACCGTCGTCCCCGCCCCGAGCACCGTGTCGCCCGTGAGGACGGTCGTGCCCGACAGCGTCCGCGCGCCCTCGTCCGCCGCGGTCCCGGAGCCTGCGGCGACGGGGCCCGCGGTGCCGGAGCCCGCCGAGCCCGGGTCCGGCGTGCGGCGGGCCCGGTCGTCGGTCGAGGCGACCGGGCCGTCGTCGGGCAGGACGAGGCAGACCGAGTCGGCCGTATGGCCGGGCGTGGCGAGGACCGCGACCCGCAGGCCAGCGGCCTCGATCACCTCGCCGTCGCGCAGCGGCGCGCCGCCGTGGCAGTGGTCCGGGTCGGCGGCCCGCACCGGGGCGCCGGTGCGCGCGCGCAGCCCGGGGGACCCGGCCGTGTGGTCGGCGTGCCGGTGGGTCACGAGCACGAGCTCGACCGGCCCGGCGGCGGCGAGCGCGTCGAGGTGGGCCGCGTCGTCGGGCCCCGGGTCCACGACGACGCACGACGCCGAGCCCGGCGCGCGCAGCACGTACGAGCGCGTGCCGTCGAGCGTCATGGGGCCGGGGTTGTCGGCGCGCAGGACGGCGGCGAGGCGCGTGACGGGTGTCGGGGCGCTCATGTCACGCGCGGTGACGCAGGACCGCCGGGCGGCCCTCGTCGTCCCACTGGGCGAACCGCGCGTCGATCAGCGGCGCGACGAGCTCGTACGTCTCCCACGTGTCCGGGACGCGGTACACGTCCTCGGGCTCCCCGTCGCCGGGGCTCACCGCGTCCACGTAGTCCTCGAGGTAGAGGCCGCCGTCGCCCTCGTCCTCGTCGTCGCCCGCGTAGTAGGCGCTCGCGAACGCAATGCCGACGTCGTCGAGGTCGTGGTCGACGAGCTTGCCGTCGCACGACTCGTGCACGAATGCGCCCGGCGTGACGGTGCGCTCGCGCAGCGCCGCGAGCTCGTCCTCGGAGTCCTCCTCGAGCTCCGGGGACGCGTGCCCCGCGAGCACCGCCCACGCGAGGAACATGCCGATGTGCGTCGCCCCCGCCTCGGGACCGGCCTCGGGCGGGTAGCCCTCGCCGCCCGAGTGCCAGGACGCGTCGTCGTACTTCGTGGTCATGCGCGCGACGCTACCGCCTCCCACCGACGCCGCCGCGCCCCCGCCACGACGCCGCCGCCGACCACGACGCCGCTCCGCGTCGAGCACGACCTTGCTGTCGTGACGGGCGCTATGGCGACAGCAACGTCGTGCTCGGCGGGGAGGGTCAGACGGCGAGCTCGCCCGCGAGGAGCTCGAGCGTGCGCGCGCGGCCCGGCGTCGCGTCGAGCGCCTCGTCCGCCCGGGACGCGGCGACGGGCACGACCATGACCTCGTCCACGCCATGGCGCTCGGCGAGCCGACGGACCTCGGCCGCCGCGGCGTCGGGCGTGCCGACGGCCCAGCGGCGCAGGCTGTCCTCGACCATCTGCCCGGCCGCGCCGTCGAGCGGCGCGGCCTGCGCCTCCTCGACGGTCTCGAGCGCGGTGAGCGCCTGCCCGGTGCGCAGGCGCGCCATCATGCGGGCCTGGGGGAGGGCCCGGGCGCGCGCCTCGTCGTCGGTCTCCGCGACGACGGCGTTGAGGGTGAGGAACGTGCGGGGCTCGGGGAACGCCTCGCTCGGGCGGTAGCCCTCGCGGTACAGGGCGAGGATCTCGTCGATGCCCTGGCCCGAGAAGTGGTTCGCGAACACGTACGGCAGGCCGAGCTCGGCCGCGAGGCGCGCGGAGTAGTCGCTCGACCCGAGCAGCCAGACCGTCGGGGTGCCGTCCGCGGCGGGCGTCGCGTGCACGTCGTAGACCTGCCCGCTCGTGAGGCGCAGCGTCGCGCCCTGCGGGCTCATGAGCGCGAGGATGTCCGTGACGTGCTGGGGGAAGCGGTCGACGTCGGCCGTCGGGCCGGTGATGCGCAGGAGCTGCGTGACGACCGGGTCCGAGCCGGGGGCGCGGCCGAGGCCCAGGTCGACCCGCCCCGGCGCGATCGCCTCGAGCGCGGCGAACTGCTCGGCCACGACGAGCGGTGCGTGGTTGGGCAGCATGACGCCGCCCGAGCCGACGCGGATCCGGTCCGTCACCGACGCGGCCGCGGCGATCATCACGGGCGGGGTCGAGGCCGCGACCGCGGGCATGTTGTGGTGCTCGGCGAACCAGTAGCGCTCGAAGCCGAGCCGGTCGGCGAGGCGGACCAGGTCGAGCGACGCTCGCACCGCCTGGGTGCTGGACTGGCCCGAGCGGACGGGCACGAGGTCGAGGACGGACAGGCGGGGGGTCTGGGTGCTCACCCTGGTGCCAACCGGCCACCCCCGTGCCTCATTCCCCGGGGCGACCGCGCACGCCTGCCAGGATGGTCGCCATGGACGTCCCCTCGATGATCATGGGCGCCGCCGTCGCGTCCGTCGCCTGGATCGTGCTCGTGCCCTGGGGCCGCCTCAAGGAGCTGCGCGAGCGCGATCAGGCGGAGCGCACCGAGGACTGACCGCCGGGCAGCGGAGTCCGCAGCCCGCTCGCCCGGTGGACCGGGCTCGTCACCGCGGTGCGCACGGCGTCCTCGGAGCCGACGACGCGCACGAACGACTGCGCGCGCGTCACCGCCGTGTACAGCAGCTCGCGCGTGAGCAGCGGCGAGGTCGCGGGCGGCAGGACGAGCGTGACGCGGTCGAACTGGCTGCCCTGCGCGCGGTGGACCGTCATGGCGTGCACGGTCTCCACGGGCGGCAGCCGGTGCGTGCGCACGCGCAGCGGCGCGCGCGGGTCCCCGAACACGGCGACGACCCCGCCCGAGGGCTCCGCGACGAGCACGCCGGTGTCGCCGTTGTAGAGGCCGACGTCGGCGTCGTTCGTCGTGACGAGCAGGGGCCGCCCGGCGACCCACGGGGAGTCGGTCGCGTGGTGGCCGGTCGCCTCCTCGACCCACGCCTCGACCTGCGCCGCCCACCGGCCGCGCCCCGCGGGCCCGCGCCGGTGCGCCACCATGACGCGGTGCCGCGCGAGCGCGTCGAGCGCGGCGGCGGCTTCCCCGGCGCGCGCGGCCTCGACGAGCAGGGTCCCCGCCGCGACGGCGTCCGCGCGGACCGCGGCCAGCACCGCGTCGTCGGGCTCGTCGTCGGGCGCCTCGAGGAACTCCACGGACCCGTGCCCCGCGCGCAGCAGGGTGAGCGTCGCCTCCGCGTCCTCGGCCCGGATCGCGGCGGCGAGCGGCAGGATCTCCGAGTCGCGGTCCTGACGGTGGACGGTGCGCAGCCGGACGACGCCGTTGCCGAGCACCGCCCGGTCGTCGACCTCGCCGTCGGCGGGCGGCGGCGCGTCGGCCAGCGCGGTCTCGGCCGCCGCGAGCACGACCGGTGCGGTGGCCGGGGGCGTGACGGGCTCGCGGTGCACGAGGTCGCCGAGCACGGCGCCGGCCTCCACCGAGGCGAGCTGGTCCGGGTCCCCGACGAGCACGAGCCGCGCGTCGGGCCGCAGCGCCTCGAGCAGCCGCGCCATGAGCGGCAGCGCGACCATCGACGTCTCGTCGACGACGACGACGTCGTGCGGCAGGTGGTGGTGCGCGTCGTGGCGGAACCGGGTGCTGCTGCCCGGCCGGTACCCGAGCAGGCGGTGCAGCGTCGTCGCGACGGGCGTGCCGACGCGCGCGCGGTCGGCGGCGTCGCCGAACCCGGCGACGACCTCGCGCACCGCCTCCTGGAGCCGTGCGGCCGCCTTCCCGGTCGGGGCGGCGAGCGCGACGCGCAGCGCCGTGCCCTGGTCGGCCGGGACGTTCGCCCCCGCGCGCGACGGAGCGGGCGCCGCCGCGGTCGCGGGGCGGGCAGCGTCGTGCGGGACGGCGTCGTGCAGGACGGCGAGCAGCCGCGCGACCGTCGTCGTCTTGCCCGTGCCGGGGCCACCCGTGAGGACGGTGAGCCGGCGCGTGGCGGCGTGCGCGGCGGCGAGCCGCTGCCGCGTGTCCTCCGCCGCGGGGAAGAGGCGGGCCAGCGCGACGTCGAGGCGGTCGGCGTCGACCGGCAGGTCGGGCGCCGCGAGCCGACCGTCGACGTCGTGCCGGACCGCGAGCTCGTCGCGCCAGTAGCGGTCGAGGTACAGCGCGCCCCCGACCCAGCGCGCGGGCCTGTCGGGCGCGCCGTCGACCCCGACGGCGACCAGCGGGCTGCGCGCGACCGCGCCGGCCCACGCGGCGCGGTCCGGCCACGGCAGGTCCGCGGCGTCGGTCCGGGCGGCCTCCTCGTCCTCGGGCAGCGCCAGGGAGCCGAGGTCGTCGAGGCGCACGCACACGGAGCCGCTGCGCACGGCACGGACGGCGAGCGCGACGGCGAGCAGCACCTGGTCGTCGTGCTCGCCCGTGAGCCGGCCGAGCCGCAGCGCGACGCGCACGTCGGCGGCCGAGACCACGCGCGCGACGTTGAACGGCGCCAGGCCCGCCGGCACGCCGACGGCGAGCCGCGGGTCGCCCTCGTCGACCACGTCGCCCGCAGGAGGAGCGGTGGGCCGGAGCGTCGACCCGGGAGTGGTCGTGGTCATGCGCGACCTCCGTCGAGCAGGGCGGACAGGGCGACGACGAGCCCGGGCGGCGGGCTCCAGGCGACGACGCCGTACGGGGTGCCGTCGGGGCCGCGGGGCGTATCCGGCCCGGCCATGCCGCGCACGAAGAGGTACGCCCCGCCGGCGAGGTCGCGGTCGGGTTCGTAGTCGCGCACGCGCCACCGCAGGTAGCGGTGGAGCGCGACGAGGTAGAGCACGAGCTGCAGCGGGTAGTGCGAGGCGAGCATCGCGTCGCGCATGGCGTCGGGGTGGTAGTCGCCCACGGCGAGCGGGACCCCGGGCGGCCCGACGCGGTTCGTCTTGTAGTCGACGACCAGGTACCGGTGGCGGCCGCCCGGATCCCCGTCCGGAGCGCCGTCGGGACCCGGGGCGGGCACGCGCAGCACGGCGTCGATCGAGCCCGTGAGGTAGCCGCGCAGCGGGACGCCGCCGGTGCTCGTGCCCGTCTCGGACTCGTCGGCCAGCGCCGCCAGGAGGTCGGGGTATCGGGCGAACGCGTCGTCGGCGGGCAGGTGCGCCCGCAGGACGTCCGCGAGGTCGCGCAGCGTCGCGGGACGCACGCCCTCCGTCTCGTCGCCCCCGGCGAGCGGGAGCTCGAACTCGAGCTCGGGCAGCCGGTCCCGCGGGTCGACGTCGGCGAGCGTGAGCCCGCCCGCGATCGGGCCGAGCGGCGTGCGCAGCGACAGGCCGAGCGCCGTCGCGAGCGCGACGGGCTCGACGCCCGGCACGCGGACCGTCGCCGCCTGCGCGCAGCGGGCGCGCACCTCGGCGTCGAGGTCGTCGGCCGCGGTGTCGACGTACTCGAGGATCTCGTGCACGAGCGTGCCGAACGCGGTGCCGCCCGGCTGCCCCTCGTACGGGGACGGCACGTCCGCGCCGGGTCGCGGGGTCGAGGCCGGGGCCGAGGGCGCGGCGGTGTCGTCGTCGGCGGTCTCCTCCGGCTCGTCCTGCACGCCCGGGTCCTCGGGCTCGCTCTCGATCCCGCCGACCGGGCCGTGGTGCGCGGCCGCGGTCAGGGCCGAGTACGACGCCCGACGCCAGTCGCGGTCCGGGAGGTGGGCCGCGGTCGCGAGCGCGAGGTCCGTGCCCGACCGGGTGCCGGGCGACCAGCGCTCGCCCTTCGGCCGCGCGTCGACCTGCTCGACGACGACCGTCCCGCCCGACCGCGCCGCGACCGCCTCGAACGCGGACCGGACGGCGTCGTCGCGCATCGCGTCGGGCCGTGCGTGGCGCCCGGGCTCGCCGCCGAGCATCCGGTCGGCGAGCAGGAGGCGGGTGAGCGGTCCCGATCCGGTGCTGCGCTTCGTGGGGGTCCAGTGCACGACGACCTGGTGCCGAGCCCGGGTGAGCGCCACGTACAGCAGGCGCAGGTCCTCGCCGAGCTCTTCGTCGCGCCAGCGCGCCTTGGCGTCCACGAACCCGGGGGAGCCGACCCCGCCGAGGTGCAGCACGCGCTGCCCGTGGTCGTCGTGGAACGCGAACAGCTCCTGGTCGTCGGGCTCGAACCGCTCCCACCCGAACGGGACGTAGACGACGCCGAACTCCAGACCCTTCGCGGCGTGCACGGTGACGACCTGCACGGCGGCGGCGTCGGTCTCGAGACGGCGGGTGCGCTCGTCGGTGAAGACCGTCCCGACCTCGGCGATCCGGGTCCGGAGCCAGGCCGTGAGCGCGGCCGTGCCGAGCCCCTCGGTCGTCGCGGCCTCGTGCAGCGCCTGCGTGACGTGGCGCAGGTCGGTGAGGTAGCGCTCGCCGTCGGCGCGCGCCATGACACGGGCCGTCGCCCCGCGCCGTGCGGCGACCTCCGCGACCGCGGCCACGCCCCGGTCGGCGAGCAGGTGCGCCCAGGCCCGGACCGTGTCGCCGAGCTCGTCGTGGTCCGCGTCGTCCGCCGTCGCGAGGCGCTGCGCGTCCCAGCCGACGAACGGGGTGAGGGCGAGCGCCGTCGCGCGCCGGTGGAGGCCCGGCTGCTCCAGCGCCGCGAGGAGCGTGAGCCAGTCCTGCGCCGCGGCCGACCCGAACACGCTCGACGGCCCCGAGACGACCGCGGGCACGCCCAGCGCGACGAGCGCCGAGCGCACCGCCTCGGCCTGCGCGTTCGTGCGCGTCAGCACGGCGACGTCGCGCGGCTCGAGCGGGCGCCAGTGCGCCGCGTCGCCCGCCGCCCCGCCGACGTCGTCGCGCACGCGGTCGCCCCCGCCGGACGCGGTGCCGAGACGGCTCGCGACGTCGGCCGCGACGTCCTTCGCGAGCAGGCCGCGCGCGTCCGGGGCCGACGGCGCCGACGAGGCGCCCAGCCGGTAGGCGCGGCGCGTCACCTGCCGCAGCCGCACCGGCGCGCCGCCGGAGAACCGCGCCTCGGGGTGCGCCGCGTCGACCGGGCGCACGACGATGCGCGGGTCGCCGAGCGCCGTCTCGCCGAGCAGCGCGTGCAGGCCTGCGAGGAGCGGGCCGTCGCTGCGCCAGCTCGTGCTGAGCGTCGCGGTGTCCGTCGCGTCCTCGACGGCCTGCAGGTACGTCACGACGTCCGCGCCGCGGAACGCGTAGATCGCCTGCTTGGGGTCCCCGATGAGGACGAGCGCGCTGCTCTCGTCGGGCCGCCCGTGGAACGCGGTGCGCAGGATCGCCCACTGCTCGGGGTCCGTGTCCTGGAATTCGTCCACCATGACCACGCGGAACCTCGACCGGACGCGCTGCGTCGCCGTCGCACCGTGCTCCGGGTCGGTGAGGGCGCGGCGCAGCAGGACGAGGAGGTCGTCGTAGTCGAGCAGGTGCATCGCGCGCTTGCGCGCCTCCACCTCGCGGCGGGCGGCGACGGCGACCTCGTACCGCGCCGCGGCCACCGAGCCTTCGGCCGCGTCCGACGGCGCGACCACCGCCCCGTGGTCGCTCACCGCCGCGCGGGCGACCGCGCGCACGTCGCGCGGCGAGAGGATCGGCTCGCTCTGGTCGGCGAACCGCCGCACGTACAGGTCGTCCGTGACCTCCTCGACGAGGTCGGCCACGTCGGGCAGGAAGCTCGTCGCGAGGTCGACGTCGGCCGCCGTCCCGAGCGCGGTGAGCATCTGCTGGCAGAACCCGTGCGTCGTCGTGATCGTCGCGGCGTCGAGCTGGGACAGCGCGACGCGCAGGCGCTCGCGACGGCGGGCGAGCTCGTCGGCGTCGACCGCGGCGAGGAACCGGACGAGCTCGTCGGTGCTGTGCGCCGGGTCGGGGCCGCGCAGCGTGCGCTCGGTCGCGACGAGGCGCTCGCGCACGCGGTCGCGCAGCTCCGACGTCGCGGCCCGGCCGAACGTCACGAGCATGATCTCGGGCAGCGCCGCCACGCCCTCGGCGACGTAGCGCGTGGTGAGGGTCGCGATGGTGTGCGTCTTGCCCGTGCCGGCGCTCGCCTCGAGCACGATCGTCCCGCGCGGCAGGTCGCCGAACGGGTCGAAGCGCCGCGGGCTCCCCGCGTCGGGTCCGGGCACCGCGGGTCCGGACGCCGCGGCGGGCGTGGCGGGTGCGGACGTCGGGCCGCTCATCGCGCACCTCGCAGCTCGTGCTCCAGCAGGGGGTCCCACACGCGGCGCGCGAGCGCGCCGAGGCGGGTCGGGTCGTCGGGGAAGCGGCCCAGGTCGGCGGTCGTCGCGTGGCCCGCGAGGTCGGGGAGCGCCGGGTCCTGGCCCCACGCGAGCACGACGTACGGGTCCTTGCGCTCGAAGCCCTTGTTCCACGCCCACCCGGCGCGCATCAGGGCGTCGCGCGCGTCGGTGGTGCGCCGCTCCTCGGCGTAGCGGAGCGCGACCTCGGGCAGCAGCGGCAGGGGCTCGCGGGCGGCCTCGTCGCGCAGGGCCACGAGGTCGGCCAGCACGGCGGCCGCCGTGTCGCGGTCGGGCGGCGTGAGCGTCGACCACGCGACCCCCGGGCCGCGGGGCGATCGGCCGATCGCGACGGCGTCCCACGGGCGGTCCGGGTCGCTCACGCGCAGCGCGAGCGCCTGCACCCAGGCGCGCAGCCGGTGCTTCGGCCCGAGCCGCGAGTACTCCGTGCGCACCACGCGCGCGCCGTGCACGCCCGGCACGCTGCCGACGAGCGTGCCGCCGTCCGGGAGGGTGGCCCGCACGTCGACCGTCTCGGCGGAGCTCAGCACGTCCTGGCTCACGGGACGACCGGCCGCGACGTCGGCCTCGCGCGCGGCCTCGACGGACGCGACCCGGAGCGGCCCCACGGCCCGGACGACCTCCTGGAGCGCCGACCGGCCGAGCTCGCGCGGCGGGACCTGGCCGCGGCGCCACTCGGCCTGCATCGCGCGGTTCGGGTCGACGCCCGCGAGCGCGGCCCGCAGCACGCGGTCGCCCACGCCCCAGCCCGCGAGCCCCGTGAGGGAGAGGGGCAGCCGGTCCTCGACGTCCTCCTCCTCCAGCACGAGACCCACGTCGAGCGTGTGCTGCGCGAACCAGCGGGGTGCGTTCTCGAGCAGGCGGACCAGGTCGTCGAGCTCGACGTCGGCGCGGCGCCCGGTCGCCGTGGGCGACCCCGGTCCTTCCACGGAGCCGACGGCGGCACCGGTCGGCAGCGAGAGCGGTGCGCCGACGAGCGCCCCGACCGGCTCACGCTTCTCGCGCGCCTGGCGGGCCCCGGCGAACGCCGCGTCGTCGTGGCTGAACGGTCCGGGGACGCCGAGCGCGCCCGGCGTGAAGTTCCGCTCGTCGACCGTCTGGAGCGGGTGCTGCACGACGACGTGCTCCCGCGCGGGGCGCCCGTCGGCCGTGGTGGCCACCCGGTCCAGCGCGTCGAGCAGCTCCGCCACGGGCACCGCGGGCGGACGCGGCGCCCCGGTGCGCTCGTCGGCACCCGTGTGCAGGACGACGAGGTGGTCGCCCGCCGCGGCGACGGCGTCGAGGAAGATCTGCCGGTCCTCGCTGCGCGCGTCGCGCTCGCCGATCTCGGGGTGCCGGGCGAGCAGGTCGTCGCCCGCGGGCGCGGCGGTGCGGGGGAACACGCCGTCGTCGAGCCCGAGGAGGCAGACCACCCGGTGCGGCACGGAGCGCATCGGCTCGAGCGAGCACACGGTGAGCGCGCCCGTGCGGAACCCGGCGCGCGTCGGGCGCCCGGCCAGGCGGTCGTCGAGCAGCGCCCGCACGTCCGCGAGCCGCAGCGCGACGCCGCCGTGCGCGGCACCCGCCGCCCGCACGTCGCCCAGCACGCGGCGCGCAGAGCCGATCTGCCACGCCTCCGTCGGCGGCGCCTCCGCCAGGAGCGTGAGCGCGCGGTCGAGGGTGTTGAGCCAGTGCGCGAGCGGGTGCACGCCGTCGAGACCGCGCAGGATCTCCGTGAGCCGCGCGACGAGCTCCGCGAGCCGGCCCGCGAGGTCCACGTCCGTCGAGCCGACGTCGTCCAGCGGGAGCGCGGGCCCGACGAACCGGGCGTCCTCGTCGGCCATCGCGGCGCCGAGCAGGATGCGGTCGAGCGCCGCGTCCCACGTGCCCTGCCGCACGTGCCCGTCGATCCCGAAGCGGGCGCGACGCTCGCCGTCCTCGCCCCAGTGGACCCCCGCCTCGACGGCCCACTGCCGCAGCCGGTCGACGTCGTCGTCGGAGAAGCGGAACCGGCGGCGGACCGGGCCGCTCGCCGCGAGGTCGAGCACCTCGGACGCCGTGACGCGGCCGTCCGCGAGGCGCAGCAGCGTGGCGAGCAGCGCGAGCACAGGGTTGGTGGTCCCGGCGCCGCGGTCCGCGAGGCTGACCCGCAGCCGCTGGCCCGGGTGCGCGTCTTCGCCCAGCTCAGGGACGGCGCCGAAGGTCGCGGTGACGAGCGGCGCGAACGTCTCGACGTCGGGGCACAGCACGATGACGTCGCGCGCCTGGAGCGTCGGGTCGGCGGAGAACAGGCCGACGAGCGTCTCGCGCAGCACCTCGACCTGCCGGGCGCGGCCGTGGCACGCGAGCACCTGCACGGAGCGGTCCGTCGGGTCCAGCACGTGCGCGCCGTCCGGATCGTCGGCCCGCAGCGCGGACTGCAGCGCGCCGAGCAGGGTCGGCGGCGGGGGCGCCGCCTCGTGGTGGGTCTCGCGCGCCTCGCCCGCGGCGAGCCGCAGCTGCAGCTCGACCGTGTCCCGGCCGGTGGACGCGAGGAACGGGTGGCGCGCGAACGTCGGCAGGTCCGCGCGACGCCGGACGGGCGCGCCCGCGCGGTCCGAGCCCGGGTCCGCGTCGCCCTTGGAGGGGTCGCCGGCGGACGCGGCGACCGTCGCCCACAGCGCCGGCGAGGGGTGCACGAGCCACAGGTGGACGTCGCGGTGCGCGGCGAGCGCGCGCAGGACCCGGAGCTCGTCCTCGGGGAGCCGCGTGGGCCCGAACACGGACAGCCGCGGCGGCAGGTCGACGGCCGCCGGGTCCGCGTGCAGCGCCGCGACCGCCTCCGTCACGCGCCGTGCCGGGTCCGTCGCCGGGACGCGCTCCACCAGGCGGCGCCACAGCTCGGGCTGCCACGCGAGGTCGTCCGGCGCGACGGCGGTCCCCGTGACCGGGGCCGACCACGCGAGCACGACCTCGGGCCGCTGGCGGGCGTAGTCGACCAGGAGGTCCGCGAGCCGTCGCGCGAGCGTGAGCCGCCGGCCCCGCCGCACCTCGTCGCTCGGGTCGCCGACGTAGCGCGCGAGCGGCGCCGCCCAGGGCTCGGCGAGGTGCGCGTCGAGCACCTCGAGCACCGACCACGCGAGCCGCTCGGGCCGCCACGGGTCGTCGTCGGGGTCGAGGTCCGTGAGGTCGGCCACGACCTGCTCGACGAGCCGCCGCGGGCCCCGGAAATCCACGTTCGCGCAGATCCCCGCCGTCTCGCCCGCGCCCAGGTGGTGCGAGAGCCGCTGCGCGAGCCACCGCTCCACCCCGCGCGTCGGGACCGCCACGACGTCCGGCGTGAACGGGTCCGCCGGGACCTCCGCGAGCACGGCGGCGAGCGGCGCCACGAGCGCCTCGGCACGCTCGGAGCGGTGCACGTGCAGCAAGAGGACCCCTGTCGATGGTGGTGGCGTGATCATGTGCCCGGCCCGCGGCCGTGCGCTACGAGGAATCTACGAGGTGCGACCCACACCGTCGAACCGCCGTCCACAGGCGGCCCGGGGACTACGGTGTCCGCACCGCACGCGCGCGGAGGCCGCGGCGGAATCAGCACCCGAGGGAGGACCGATGCGGCAGCGGAGGACGACGGCCGTGCTGTGCACGATCGCCGACGGCGCCTCGCCGGGCACCGTCGCGGCCGCGTGTCGCGGCGCGCTCCTGGCGCTGCGCGACCGGGTGGCACGGCTCCAGGTCGACGTGTACTCCGACGAGCCGTGGCCACCGGACGCGACCGACGCGGTGCACGCCTTGGAGGAGCTGTGCCGCGCACGACGCGGACGCCTCGCCCGGCGCTTCGGGTGGGAGCCCCCGATCTCGCTCGAGCTCGACCCGCGCGACGACCGCGAGCTCGACCTCGCCCTCGCCGTCGCCCCCTTCACGATCTGCGGCTCGGGCTTCGACGAGCACTGGACGCTGCTCTGGGACGTGAACGACACCGGGACGTCGGTGAGCTTCCTCCTGCTGCCGCACGAGCTGGACGCGGTCCGGTCGCACGTCGCACGGTCGGGCGGCCGCCCGGAGGACGTCGTCGTGCTGGGCGACCGTCGCGGCTGACACGATCGCGCTTCGCGCGGCTCAGCCGCGCCGTGCCACGAAGACCCACTCGCGACCCGGGCGGTCGGGCGCGTCCCGGACGTCCACGACCTCGAACCCGCACGCCACGAGCGACGTCTCGACCTCCTCGCGCTCCCGGAAGCGCAGCGTCGAGTCGGAGTGGAGCGTGGTGCCGTCGGGCAGCACGGTCGTGTCGTGGAAGGACACGAAGGGGAGCGACACGTCGGTGAGGTCGGTCCAGGACTCGACCGGGCCGACGTCGGGCACGTCCACGCGCGTGGTCGTCGCCTCGCGGACCCACCCCTCCCAGGCCCGACGGGCGGGCACGCGCGTCTCGAGCACCAGCCACCCGCCCGGCGCGAGCGCGTCGTGGACGCCCCGCAGCGTCGCGGCCCACGCGTCGTCGGTGAGGAACACCTGCGCGACGTTCGCCGTCATCGTCGCGAGGTCGACCTGGAGCGGGGGGAGGGCCGTCGCGTCGCCGTGCAGCCAGCGCACGCGCTCGGCGCCTGGCTTCGTGCGGGCGACGTCGAGCGACGCACCCGCCGGGTCGAGGCCGACCACCTCGACGCCGCGCTGCGCGAGCAGGCACGCGAACGTCCCGGTGCCGCACCCGACGTCGAGCACTCGGCGCGCGCCCAGCTCGTCGACGATCGCGACGTAGGCGTCGAGGTCGGACCGGTCCGGGTCGAGCGGGTCGTAGAGGGCGGCGAGGCGGGGGTCGTCGAAGAGGGCGTCGGGCACCCGACGACGCTACGAAAGCTCACGCGACCGGTCCACCCGATCCTGGGAAGCCCCCGGTGCCGACCAGGCTCCTCCTGCCCGCCGAGCAGGTGGTCGTGGCCCGTCCCGGCGCCGGGACGGGCCGATACCGCCTGCTCGGCGGGAGGCGGGGTCAGGAGTTCAGGGCTTGCTCGACGTCCTCGATGATGTCTTGCGGGTCTTCCAGGCCCACCGACAGGCGCACGGTCGTCTCCGCGATCCCGACGGCGGCGCGGCCCTCGGGGCCGAGCTTGCGGTGGGTCGTGGTGGCCGGGTGCGTGACGAGCGACTTCGCGTCGCCGAGGTTGTTCGAGATGTCGACGACCTGCAGCGCGTCGAGGAAGGTGAACGCGCGCTTCTTCGCCGTCTCGGGGTCGGTGCCCTCGGGCACGGCGAGGTCGAACGTCACGACGGTCCCGCCGCCACTCTGCTGCGACCGCGCGAGCTCGCGCTGCGGGTGCGACGCGAGGAACGGGTAGCGCACGCGGCCGATCCCGGGGAGCTGCTCCAGCGCCTCCGCGACCTGCGCCGCCGCGGCGTTCTGCGCGGCGACGCGCAGGGGCAGCGTCTCGAGGCCCTTGAGCAGCACCCACGCGTTGAACGCCGAGAGCGACGGCCCGGTGTTGCGGATGAAGGTCTGCACCGGGCCGGTGACGTACTCCTCGGTCCCGAGGATCGCGCCGCCGAGCACGCGGCCCTGCCCGTCGATGTGCTTGGTCGCCGAGTAGACGACGACGTCGGCCCCGAGCTCGAGCGGCCGCTGCAGCAACGGCGTCGCGAACACGTTGTCGAGCACGACGACCGCGCCGGCGGCGTGCGCGAGCTCGCTCACGCGCCGCGCGTCGACGATGTCCTGCATGGGGTTGGACGGCGTCTCGAAGAACACGACGTCCGCGGGGGTGGACAGCGCCTCCTCCCACTGCGACAGCACGTGGCCGTCGACGTAGTCCGTCCGCACGCCCCACTTCGCGAAGATCTCGTCGAAGATGACGAGGCTCGACCCGAACAGCGCGCGCGCCGCGACGATGCGCGACCCGGACCGCACCAGCGCGGCGAGCGCCGTGAACACGGCGGACATACCGGACGCCGTCGCGTAGCACGCCTCCGCACCCTCCAGGAGGCGCAGGCGCTCCTCGAACGTGTGCACGGTCGGGTTGCCGTAGCGTGAGTAGACGAACCGGTCGAGCTCTCCCTTGAACGCCGCCTCGGCGTCCGCCGCACGGTCGTACGTGTAGCCCTGCGTGAGGAACAGCGCCTCGGACGTCTCCTGGAACTCGGTGCGCGCGTGGCCGCCGCGCACGGCGAGCGTCGCGGGACGGGCGCTCGCGGGCAGGGGCTTGCGGCCGGAGCCGCCGGGCACGCTCCCGGGCACGACCGCGCTCACCGGGCGGCCTCGTCGAACGTCGTGGTGGGCAGCCCGCGGACCTTCCAGCCCTCGACGTCCCGCAGGCCCGAGAACCCCTGGGCGCCCTCGAAGCCCTCGAGCACGTTGTACGACGGCCCGAGCCCGGCGGCCGTGGCCGCGCGCGCCGCGCCGATCGACCGCTGGCCCGAGCGGCACAGGAACACGACGGGGCGCTCGTCGCCGGGGGTCAGGCCTGCTTCGACGAGCCGGTCGAGGAACCGCGGGTTGGGCCCCGCCGGGGTCACCCACTCGTCGAACAGGACGTCGCGGCCGAGCTGAGTGGCGTCGGGCACGCCGATGGTGCGCCACTCGCCCTCGGTGCGGACGTCCACGAGCACGGCGCGCTCGTCGTGCGCGAGCAGGTCCCATGCCTGCTGCGGGGTGAGGTCGCCGGCGTAGCCGACGGCGGGACGCGCCTCGGGGGGTGCCGGCCAGGGTGCCGACGCCTGCTGGGACTGGTCGCTCATGAGAGTCCTCCTCCATCGATCGTGGCAGTAGCACCCTGCGCCCGGCCGCCGAGGCGGTCCGGGGGGTTGCTGCGGCGTCGACGTGCCACGTCACTCGGCCGCTCCGGATGGTTGGCTCGGATCGTACGCCACGCGTCCGACGTGCGGAACGCCCGTCTCGGGGAGCGGCCCGTGAGGGGTGCTCGACGCCGCGCGGCTCCGCTAGCGTGGCCGCGCGGCCGGGCGGGGGTCCCGGCGGGCGGGGGGAGTCGATGCAGACGGGACGAGCACGCGCTGCGGGCGCGGGCGTGGCGGCGGTCGTCGTCGCGGCGGGCGCTTGGTGGTGGGCCGCGTCCGGCGGGGAGGAGCCCCCGCAGGGTGTCGTGAGCGTGGGGCCCGTCGGGGACGATGCCGCGCGGACGCCCGGGGAGCGGCCGTCCGTCCACCCGGTTCGCCCCGAGGGCGAGCGGCCCGACGGCGAGCGGCTCGACCCGCCCCCGCCGTCGTCGGACGGGGCCGCGGCGCACCGGGGCGAGCCGGTCGACCTGGCCGATCACACGGTCGGCGGGTACGAGGGCTGGTGGAGCTCCGACGGGAACGGCGCGGCGTGCGACGCCTACGCCGACGCGCACCCGGAGGTCGTGCTCGCGAGCACCCGCACGGGCGCGGTGATCGAGGCCCACACGCGCGGTGTGCGCCTCCAGCGCCCGCCGGCGACACCGCCGGGCGACCCGGCGCGGTGGCCGGCCGACTCGGTCGTCGTGCTCGACGCCGGCACGGGGGAGGTGCTCGAGTCGTTCGCGGTCGACGAGTCGGGGTGGCGCCTGGAGACGCCCGTGGGCTGCGTCCCGCCATCCGAGACGCCGTGACCACCGGTTGACACGCCACCGTGCGCGCGGACATCCTGGTCCGCAGGTCATGAGTGCCAGCGCGAAACCCCGGTTTGCTGGCCGGCAACCCTCCTCTCGCGGCGGGGTGCCCCGGGTGACGACCAGGCCGCACGCCGACCGGCGGGCGGCAAGCGCGGGGAGGTTCTCCCCGGACGACCCTGGAGGACTGTGCCATGACTGCTCTCGCGGACGTCTCGTGTCCCACCGACGCCCCGGCCCCTGACCTCGCGGCGCTCGCCGACGCGCCCGCGCTCCTGCCCGTCGTCGGCGGGGACACGCTCGTCCCGCTCGTCGACGGCCGCAGCGTGCCGTACGCGAACCTCGACGTCGCGGCCTCGGCCCCGGCGCTGCGCTCGGTCGCGGACCGCGTGACCGAGGTGCTGCCGCTCTACGCGAGCGTGCACCGCGGCGCGGGCTACCTCTCGCAGGTCTCCACGGCGCTCTACGAGGCGTCGCGCCGCACGATCGGTGCGTTCGTCGGCGCACGCGAGGACGACGTCACGGTCGTCACGCGCAACACGACCGACTCGCTCAACCTGCTCGCGGGCTGCGTCCCGGCGAACGCGGACGGCACGCCCGGGCGCGTGCTCGTCCTCGACGTCGAGCACCACGCGAACCTGCTGCCGTGGCAGCGCGCCGGCGGCGCGACGGTCCTCGCGGGCGGCGCGTCCGTCGCGGAGACGCTCTCGGGCCTGCGCACCGAGCTCGCGCGCTTCCCGTACGCGCTCGTCGCCGTGACCGGCGCCTCCAACGTCACGGGCGAGTCCCTGCCCGTCGCCGAGGTCGTCCGCGCCGCGCACGACGCGGGGGCGCGCGTCGTGCTCGACGGCGCTCAGCTCGTCCCGCACCGCGGGTTCTCGCTCGCCGCGTCGGGCGTCGACTACGTCGCGTTCTCCGGGCACAAGACCTACGCGCCGTTCGGCGCGGGGGCGCTCGTCGGGCGGCGCGACTGGCTCGACGCGGGCACCCCCTACCTCGCGGGCGGCGGCGCCGTGCGCCAGGTCGCGGTGACCGGGACCCAGTGGCAGACGGCGCCCGCGCGCCACGAGGCCGGCTCGCCGAACGTGGTGGGCGCTGCGGCGCTCGCGGCGGCGTGCGACGCGCTCGCCGCGCTCGACCCGACCGACCTGCACGCGCACGAGGCGGCGCTCCGCGCGGCCCTCGTCGCGGGCCTGGAGGCGGTCCCGGGTGTCCGGGTCGTGCGCGTGTGGGACGACGCCGTCGACCCGGTCGGCGTCGTGACGTTCGCCGTCGAGGGCCACGACCCGGGCCTCGTCGCCGCCTACCTCTCGGCCGAGCACGGCATCGGCGTGCGCGACGGCCGGTTCTGCGCGCACCCGCTGCTCGCGCGCCTCGGCTACGACGCGGGCGCGATCCGCGCCTCGGTGGGCGTCGGGACGACCGGTGCGGACGTCGTGCGTCTCGTCGAGGCCGTGCGCGCGTACGTCGAGCAGGGCCCGGCCACCCGGTACGAGGTCGTCGACGGCTGCTGGGCCGTCGTGGACGACCCCCGCCCGGTCCCCGTGGGGTCCGGCCTGGAAGGGCTCTTCGCGACCGCGGCGGCGGGCTTCCTCGCCGACGCGGCGGGGTGCGGACCGGCCGTCTGACCGTCACCGGCGGCCGACGCGGCAGCCTGTTCACCGGGTCGTCGCCGAGCGTTGTCCACCGCGACGCCGGACCCTCTTGGCGCGGTGTTCCGCGTGTGCTCTGATATGCGCTGTGCTGCACGACGTCGTCCTCTCGGGGCACGGTTTCCGGCTGGAACCGCTGGCCCTGGAGCACGCTGAGACGCTGGCCGGCCTCGTCGACGAGGCGATGTGGTCAGGGATGAGCATCCCCCTGCCCTACGGGGTCGCGGGGATGGCCGATCTCGTGGCCGCGACCCGTGCGGCCCCGGACCTCACGGGCTTCGTCGTGCGCGCCGTCGACCCCGACGGCGCGCCCGGCGCCGTGCTCGGCAGCACCGCGTTCCGCGACCTGTCGCTCGTCGACCGCCGCGTCGAGGTGGGCCGCACGTTCTACGCGCGCTCCACGTGGGGGAGCCTCGTCAACCCCGTGACGAAGTGGCTGCTGCTGCGCCACGCGTTCGAGACGTGGGACGTGCACCGGGTCGGCTTCCGCGTCGACACGCGCAACGAGCGCTCGCTCGGGGCCATGCGCCGTCTCGGCGCCCACGAGGAGGGCGTCATGCGCGGCCACCGCACCGCGCCCGACGGGACGCGCGCCGACTCCGTGCTGTTCTCGATCCTCGCGCCCGAGTGGCCCGGGGTCGAGGTGGGCCTCCTCGCGCGGATCACCGCCCCGCGCGTCGTCCCGGTGCTCGCCCCGGCGCCGTCGGCCGACGTCCGGCCGCTCGCCGCGTCCTGACCGTCGCGGCTCCCGCTCGTCGCGTCCTGACCGCCGCGGCTCCCGGTCGTCGCGTCCTGACCGTCGCGTCCCGGTCGTGGCGTCCCGGTCGAACGGTCCCGGAGACGCCACGAGGGCCCCGCCGGAGCGGAGCCCTCGTGAGCAGAACGGTGGAGCACGTCAGCGGTCGAACGCGTCCTTGACGTCGTCGCCCGCCTGCTTGACGTTGGCCTTGGCCTTGGCCTGGTCAGCCTGGCCCTCGGCCTCGAGCCGCTCGTTGTCCGTGAGCTTGCCCGCGCCTTCCTTGAGCTTGCCACCCGCCTCTTCGGCGGCGTGCTTGGCCTTGTCTCCGAGTCCCATGGGTGCTCCTCTCGTCGGTACCTCTCGACCGTAACCACGGTCGGCCGGCTTCGCACGCGGTCGGGGCACCGGTGGTGTGGTGGGATGTGCGGGTGCAGCACGACACCGTCCTCGAAGGCTTCGGCGTCCGCCTCGAACCGCTCGCCGCGACCCACGCGCCGGCGCTCGGCGCCCTCGTCGACGACGGCATCTGGGCGGGCATGTCCAGCGCCGTCCCGCGCGGCACGGAGGCGATGGAGGGCTACGTGCGCGACGCGGTCGCCGCGCCGGGCCGGCTCGCGTTCGCGGTCCTCGGTGCTCCCAGCGCTCCCGGTGCACCCGGTGCGGACGGCGCGACCGCCGACGCCGTGGTCCGTGGCTCGACGTCGCTCTACGAGTGGGTCCCGTCCCAGGGCCGGGTCGAGCTCGGGTCCACGTTCTACGCGCGCGAGTGGTGGGGCGGTACGACGAACCCGGCGTGCAAGTACCTCCTGCTGCAGCACGCGTTCGAGGACCTCGGGGTCGCGCGCGTCGCGCTCCGCGCCGACGCCCGCAACAGCCGGTCCATCGGGGCGATCCGGCGCCTGGGCGCGGTGCCGGAGGGCGTCCTGCGCAGCCACCGCGTGGCGCCCGACGGCTCCCGCCAGGACACCGCCTACTTCTCGGTCCTCCGCGACGAGTGGCCGACCGTCCGCGACGGCCTGCTCGCCCGCCTGCCCTGACGGACCGGCACGCCGAGCACGAGCCTGCGCGGCGTCGAGCACGGGGTAGGTGTCGTCATGCGCTCCAGAACGACATCAACCCCGTGCTCGGCGGCGGGGGTCAGGGACGCGGGGTGACGCGGCCCGCGAGGTGGAGGCGGCCCTTGCCGTCCCACGCCTGGTAGGTGACGCCCGTGCCCGGGTCGCCCGCGCCGTCGGGCACGGCCGCCGCGACCTGCCCGACGGCGTCCCGCACCTCGGCGGCCACGTCGCCCGCCGGGCGCAGCGCGACGTCGACCGTGCCGGGCAGCAGCACCGGCTTGGCGAACGTGACGGTCCAGTCGTAGGCGTCGCCGCAACCGGGACCCGCCTCGGCGAGCGCCCGCGCCGCGGTGTACATGCCGTGCGCGATGGCCCGCGGGAACCCGAACGCCTTGGCGCCCAGTGCCGACGTGTGGATCGGGTTGCGGTCGCCCGACACCGCCGCGTACGCGCGGCCCGTCCCCGCCCCGAGCGCCCACCGTGCGGTGGGCAGGGGCGGGACGAACGCGGGCGGGCCGTCGGCGTCGGCCGGGGCGGGGCCGCCCGGGAGGGAGGCGCCCTTCGCGAGGTACGTCGAGACGCCCCGGTAGGCGAGCGTCGTCGCGGCCAGCCCGCTGCCCGCGGCGCGCTCGTCGTCCGTGCGCAGCACCGAGACCTCCGTGACGAGGTCCACCTGGACACCGCGGCGGTGCGGGCGCAGGTCCTGCGCCCACGCGCGGACCTCGAGCGCGTCCCCGAGCCGCACCGGACGCAGCACGGACACCGAGTTCGCGAGGTGCACCATGCCGAGCAGCGGGAGCGGGAAGTCGGCCCGCACCATGACGGCCGTCGCGAGCGGGAACCCCAGCACGTGCAGGTACCCGGCGGGCAGGACGTCCGACGGCGCCTCGCCCACGAGCCGCGCGTACCGCGCGAGGTGCGCGGCGGTGCCCACGTGGCCCGGTGCCGCGTCGTCGCCCGTCGGGACGGCCGCGACGCGGTAGGTGACGTCCGGGAGCGTGAGCTCCGTCCGGCCGCCCCGGACGGGCAGCCGGTGCGCCGCCGCGATCCGGCCCGACGCCGCGAGCCCGCGCACGTACAGGCCGCCCAGACCCGGGACGGCAGGCAGCGTCTCGACGCGCGCCGGGGCGCCCGCGGGCGCCGTCACCGGCCCACCACGTTCTGCCCGCACACGCGCAGCACCTGCCCGTTGACGCCCCCGGCCGCGGGCGACGCGAGGAACGCGATCGCCTCGGCCACGTCCACGGGCTGGCCGCCCTGCTGGAGCGACGCGACGCGGCGCGCGACCTCGCGCTGCACGAACGGGATCGACGCCGTCATGTCCGTCTCGATGAAGCCCGGCGCGACGGCGTTCGCCGTCCCGCCCGGGCCCCCGGGCGCCGCGAGCAGGCGGGCGAACGCGCGCGTGTGCCCGATGACGCCCGCCTTCGAGAACGCGTAGTTCGCCTGGCCCCGGTTGCCCGCGATCCCGCTCGTCGAGGCGAGCGACACGACGCGCGGCGCGGAGGAGAACCCGTTCGCGCCGAGCAGGTACTCCGTGATCCGCAGCTGCGCGGCGAGGTTCACCGCGACCACCGCGTCCCACTTGTCGGGCGACATGTTGGCGAGCAGCTTGTCGCGCAGGATGCCGGCGTTGTGGACGAGGACGTCGAGCCCGCCGTGCCGTGCGCGCGCGTGCTCGAGGATCCGGGCGCCCGCGTCGTCGGCGGTCACGTCGAGTTGCAGCGCCGTGCCCTTGATCTCGTTCGCGACCCGGGCGAGCGCCTCGCCCGCCGCGGGCACGTCGACCACGACGACCTTCGCGCCGTCGCGCGCGAGCGTCCGGGCGACCTGCGCCCCGATGCCGCGGGCCGCGCCCGTGACGACGGCGACCTTGCCGGCGAGCGGCTGGTCGAGGTCGGCGGAGGTGCTGCCCGCGGCGCCGTCGGTCGCGCTCGGTCCCACGCGGAGGAGCTGGCCGTCGACGAACGCCGACTTGGCGGACAGGAAGAAGCGGAGGGTCGCGAGGACGCTCGGGCTGTCGACAGGGGCGTCGTCGGTCACCTGGATGCCGTTGGCGGTCGCGCCGTAGCGCAGCTCCTTGGCGACGGACCGCAGGAACCCGTCGACGCCCTCGCGGGCGGCGGCGAGCTCGGGGGAGTCGGTGTCGGCGGGGCCGCGGGAGATCGTCACGACGCGGCCGTTGGGCGCGAGGCGGCGGAGCGTCGCCGAGAGCGCCATGACGGGCGCGGACGCGTCCTGCGGCCGCTCGATCCCGCTGAGCACGACGACGACCGCGCCCCAGCGGGTCGTGTCGTCCGGGGTCTGGCGGACGTCGAGGTCCCAGCCGAGCAGGGCCTCGGCGACGAGGTCGGCGTCGTCGCGCACGCCGGGCGTGCCGCCGAGCACGAGCACGGGCCCGACGGTGAGCGGGTCGCCCGCGCGGAAGCGGCGCAGGACCGCGGGGCGCGGGAGGCCGAGCTTCTTGGCGAGCGTCTTCGTGAAGCCGGAGTTGACGGCCTGGACGTAGGAGTCGGTCACGGTGTTCCTCTCGGTCGTCGGGGCGTCAGGCGGCGTCGGTCGCGGGGACGGACTGGAGGATCGCGGCGACGCCGAGGCCGCCCGCGGCGCACACGGAGATCAGCGCACGCGCGGGCGCCCCGGTCTCGGCGGTGCGCTGCGCGAGGAGCTTGGCCGCCGTCGCGACGATGCGCCCGCCGGTCGCGGCGAACGGGTGGCCCGCGGCGAGCGAGGAGCCGTTGACGTTGAGCCGCGAGCGGTCGATCGAGCCGAGCGCGCCGTCGAGCCCGAGCTCGGTGCGGCAGTACTCGTCGTCCTCCCAGGCCTTGAGCGTCGTGAGCACGGTCGACGCGAACGCCTCGTGGATCTCGTAGAGGTCGAAGTCGCCGAGCGTGAGCCCGTTGCGGACGAGCAGGCGGGGGACCGCGTGCGCGGGGGCCATGAGCAGGCCCTCGTGGCCGTGCACGAAGTCGACGGCGGCGGTCTCCGCGTCGACGACGCGCGCGAGGAGCGGCAGGTCGCGCTCGCGCGCCCACTCGGCCGAGGCGAGGAGGACGGTCGACGCGCCGTCGGTGAGCGGGGTCGAGTTGCCCGCCGTCATGGTCGGGGTGACGCCTTCCAGACGCTTGCCGTACACCGGCTTGAGCGCGGCGAGCTTCTCGAGCGACGAGTCGGCGCGCAGGTTGTCGTCGCGCACGAGCCCGCGGAACGGGGTGACGAGGTCGTCGAAGAACCCGGCGTCCCACGCGGCCGCAAGGTGCTCGTGGCTCGCGAGCGCGAGCTCGTCCTGCGCCTCGCGCGAGATGTCCCAGCGGGCCGTCGTGATCGCCTGGTGCTCGCCCATCGACAGGCCGGTGCGCGGCTCGTCGGTCGCGGGCGTGAGGGGCGCGAGGTCGGCGGGGCGGACCTTCGCGAACGCCTTGACGCGCTGGCCGAACGTCTTGGCGTGGCTCGCCTCGAGCAGCGCCCGACGCAGGCCCTCGCTCACGGCGATGGGGGCGTCGGACACGGTGTCGGAGCCGCCCGCGACGCCCGACTCGACCTGGCCGAGACGGATCTTGTTCGCGACGGCGATGGTCGCCTCCAGGCCGGTCGCGCACGCCTGCTGGAGGTCGTAGGCCGGGGTCTGCGGGGAGAGCGACGACCCGAGCACGGACTCGCGCACGAGGTTGAAGTCGCGGGAGTGCTTGAGCACGGCGCCGCCGACGACCTCCCCGAGCCGCTCGCCCTGGAGGCCGAAGCGCGCGACGAGCCCCTCGAGCGCGGCGGTGAACATCTCCTGGTTGCTCGCGGACGCGTACTTCTTGCCGGCGCGGGCGAACGGGATGCGGTTCCCGCCCACGACCCACGCGTCGCGGGGAGCGCCCGCGGGGGCGTCTTCCCGGGGGGACTGCTCGGGGGTCGGGCGGGGGCTGGTGCTGGTGGCCACTGTGCCTCACTTCCTGTCCGTGCTCGCTGCGCTGCGTTCGGTGCCGGCCCGGGAGAGCGCCTCGGCACGGCGTGCGCGAGACGGGGGAGAGGGCCGGTTGGTGTCCAATACCAAGAGTACCTGATACTCTCGGTTTCGTGAGTCGGGTCACAGGGCTGTGTCCTGCCCCGGCACGGCACCCGTGACGAGGTGCCGACGACATCGAGGTCGGGCGCAACGGAGGACGACGTGAACGCAGGTGCCGACGCGCGACCGGTCACCCGAGGGCGGGTGCAGCCGGCCGCGGTGGTCGACGGTCGGTCGACCCGCTGGGACGAGCACCGGGCGGCGCGCCGCGCGGAGCTCATCCGGGCGGCGAGCAAGGCGGTGCACCGGGGAGGCCCCGGGGTCTCCATGGACGAGATCGCGGCGGCGTCGGGCACGTCGAAGTCGATCATCTACCGCTACTTCGACGACAAGACCGGGCTCCAGGTCGCCCTGGGCTCCGCCGTCGTGGGGCAGATGCACGACGCCCTGACCCAGGCGGCCGAGGCCGCCGAGACGCCCAAGCGCGCGCTGCGCGCGATGGTCGGCGTGTACCTCGAGATGATCGAGAGCTCGCCCAACGTGTACTACTTCGTCACCCGGACGAGCGCCGTCGCGGGGACGGAGGAGCCCGCCGCCCAGCTCGCGGCGAGCGGCCTCACCCAGGGCGCGGGCGGCGCCGACCGCGCCCCGCTCGCCGCCTTCCTCGACTCGGTGATCGAGCTCGTCGCCGAGCCGTTCGCCCGGGTCACCGACGTCTCCCCGGCCGACGCCGCGGCGTGGGCCGCGGGCGCCGTCGGCTTCGTCCGGGGCGCCGGCGAGTGGTGGCTCGCCCACCGCGAGCGCGCCGACGTCCCCGACCGCGAGCAGCTCACCGAGCGCGTCGCCGCGTGGCTGTGGGCCGGCCCCGTCGGCGTCCTCTCCCACAACCCGGGCACGACCCGCCCGGACGCCGTCCGCCCTCCGCACCCGGCGACCGCCTCAGACCCCAAGGAGAAGCCATGACCGCCACGTCCGACCGTCCCGCGCTCGCACCGCGCACGACGAGCGCCGGCGACGCGGGCCCGACGTCGCAGGGCGACGCCCGCGTCGACGTCGCCGCGCTCGAGAAGATCCTGCTCGGCCGCTGGGCCGACCTGCGCGCGACGGCGCGCGCGACCGCGGGCGAGGAGGCGTTCCAGCGCGTCGAGGGCCTGAGCCTGCGTGAGCACCGCGAGCGCGTGCTGGAGCAGATGCACCTGCTCGTGGGCAAGGGCCAGGTGTGGCGCGGGTACCCGGAGCGCCTCGGCGGCGCGGACGACGCGGGCGGCAACCTCGCCGGGTTCGAGGAGCTCGTCGCGGCCGACCCGTCGCTGCAGATCAAGGCGGGCGTGCAGTGGGGGCTGTTCGGCTCGGCCATCCTGCACCTGGGCACGCCCGAGCAGCAGGACCGCCTCCTGCCGGGCGCCATGGACCTCTCGGTGCCGGGTGCGTTCGCGATGACGGAGATCGGCCACGGGTCCGACGTCGCGAGCATCGCCACCACGGCGACGTACGACCCGGAGACCGAGGAGTTCGTCATCCACACCCCGTTCCGCGGGGCGTGGAAGGACTACCTCGGCAACGCGGGCGTGCACGGCGTGGCCGCCGTCGTGTTCGCGCAGCTGATCACGAAGAACGTCAACCACGGCGTGCACGCGTTCTACGTGCCCATCCGCGACACCGCGGGCGAGCGCGACGAGCTCGGTCGGCTGCCCTTCCTGCCCGGCGTGGGCGGCGAGGACGACGGCCAGAAGGGCGGGCTCAACGGCATCGACAACGGGCGCCTGCACTTCGACCACGTGCGGGTCCCGCGCACCGACCTGCTCGCCCGCTACGGCTCGGTGGACGCCGACGGCACGTACTCCAGCCCCATCGACAGCCCCGGGCGCCGCTTCTTCACGATGCTCGGCTCGCTCGTCCAGGGTCGCGTGTCGCTCGACGGCGCCGCGGTGACCGCGGCGAAGCTCGGCCTCGCGATCGCGGTGCGGTACGCGAACGAGCGCCGCCAGTTCACGGGCGCGACGCCGACGGAGGAGGTCGTGCTCCTCGACTACGGCACGCACAAGCGTCGCCTGATCGTCCCCATCGCGGAGACCTACGCGGCGCACTTCGCGCACGACCGCCTGCTCGACCTGTTCCACTCGGTGTTCTCCGGTGAGGAGGACACCCCGGAGCAGCGCGAGGACCTCGAGACGACGGCGGCCGCGCTCAAGGCCACGAGCACGCGGTTCGCGCTCGACGTGCTCCAGGAGACGCGCGAGGCGTGCGGCGGGGCCGGGTTCCTCACGACCAACCGCATCACGAGCCTGCGCGCCGACCTCGACGTGTACGCGACGTTCGAGGGCGACAACACCGTGCTGCTCCAGCTCGTCGCGAAGCGCCTGCTCGCCGACTACGGCAAGCAGTTCAAGGGCATCACCCCCGGCCAGATGGCGCGCGTCGTCGTCGAGCGTGCGGGCGACATGGCGCTGCACCGCACGCCGCTCAAGCGGGCCGCCCAGGCGCTCGCGGACGTCGGCGACCCGCGCCGCGCGGCCGGCCACCTGCGCGACCCCGAGACGCAGCGCGCGCTGCTCACCGACCGGGTCGAGACGATGGTCGCGGACGTCGCGCAGGCGCTGCGCCCCGCGCAGAAGGCCGACCCGGAGACGGCGACGAACCTGTTCAACGCCCACCAGGTCGAGCTCGTCGAGGCGGCCCGCGCCCACGCGGAGCTGCTGCGCTGGGAGGCGTTCACGCAGGCGCTCGACACGATCGAGGACGCGGGCACGCGCGAGGTCCTCACCACGGTGCGCGACCTGTTCGGCCTGAGCCTCGTCGAGCGGCACCTCGCCTGGTACCTGCTCAACGGGCGCCTCTCGACGCAGCGCGCGCGCACGGTGACGAGCTACCTGGACCGCCTCATCGACCGGCTGCGTCCGCACGCGCAGGACCTCGTGGACGCCTGGGGCTACGGCCCCGAGCACCTGCGCGCGACGATCGCGACCGGCATCGAGAAGGAGCGCCAGGACGAGGCGCGCGACTACTACCGGCGCCTGCGCGCGAGCGGCGACGAGCCGCGGAGCGAGAAGTCGCTGCGCAAGGCCGCGAAGGGCGGCCCGCAGGCCCGCTGACCACCCCGGCGTCGTCCTCGGCGCCACCCCGGAACGTCCTCGGCGTCGCAGGCGGAGCGGTACCGCTGCCGAGGGTCAGGCCCGGGCGGCACGACGTCCACCAGCCGTCGTGCCGCCCGGGCCGTTGCCGTCTCGGTCTCGTTCTCCGTCTCGGTCGCCGAGCACGAGGTTCCTCTCGTTCCGAGGCACATGCCGACAGGAACCTCGTGCTCGACGGGGAGGGACGTCGTGCTCGGCGGCCGAGCCGGTGCGCGGGCCGCAGTCGGGACGACGGCGGCGGTCAGGCGGGGTTGCAGCGCGCGGACATCGTGGCGAGGAGCCCGACGTCGGGCCGCCAGGGCTCGAGGTTCCACGTCGCCTTGTCCGGGGTGCCGACGGCGTGGCACACGAGCTGGTCGTGCATCGTCGGGGTGTCGGCCTCCGGCTCGGCGGCGACGACCTGCGCCCACACGAGCTCCTGGCCCGCCTGCCCCGCGGCGCGGGCCCACGCGGTCGGGTCGACGGCGAGCGACCGGCCGCCCTCGCGCTCGCCCCAGTCGGTGCTCCGCACCGCGCGCGTGCCGAGCGGGACGACGACCTCCCACGCCCCGGCGGCGTCGGTCGTCGTGGTCTCGCCCGGGTCCCCGTCGGGAGCGCTCGCCGCGTCGTCGCCGCCCGGCGCCGTCCCCGCCGTACCCGCCGTCCCCACGAGCGTCACCTCCGCGCGGTGGGCGTCGACGAGCGCGACCCGGACGCGCGGGGTCCCGGGTGCGGGGGTGTCCGCCGCGGGGCCGGCGTCCGTGCCGTCGGCCGTCCCGCCCTCTGCCCCGCTCGCCCCGTTCGCACCGTCGGCGCCGTCCGCGCCGGGCGTGCCCGGCGCGCCGTGCCGGCCCACGACGCGCGGGGCGCCGAGCCCGCCGACGGGCGTGCTGCCGTCGTCCAGGACGGTGAGCGTGCCGTCCGGGTGGCGCACGAGCGAGCCGCCCTCCACCGAGACCACGGCTGGGGCACCCGCAAGGGCGAGCGTGACGTCGGACGCGCCCTCGGCGTCGGCCGTGACCCGAGGGGGTGCCGCCCCGCCCGACGCCGGCGGGGGCACGGCGAGCTCGACCGTCGCCGTCCCCACGGGAACGCGCACGGACGCGGGCTCGGTGTCGCTGTGCCGGTCGCCGTCCGGGTCGTCCGCGGCGCGGCCGTCCTCCGTGGTGGCGCCAGGGCCGGGGGACGGGACCCGCGCCGGTGCGGACGTCACCACGTCTGGGTCCGGCGGCGGGGTGCCGGGCGTGCACGCGGCGAGCGCGACCGGGACCAGGACGCCGACGGCGAGCGCGCCCAGCACCGTCGTCCCGGGCCGCCCGTCGGCGACCCGGCGCGGGCGGGTCACGACGGCACGGGGAGCAGGCCGGCCCAGCGGCGGGCCACGTCGACCAGGCCGACGCGGTCCAGCGCGTCGACCTCGTCGGGCGTGAACCAGCCGACGTCGTCGGTCGACTCGTCCTCCTCGACGCGCAGCTCGCCGCCTACCACGTGGGCCCGGTAGACGATGCGGATCGCGTGCAGCGACCGGTCGCGGTCCTCGGGCCGGATCCGGTCGGCGGCGTCGATCACGAGGCTGTCGACGCCGAGCAGGCCGTCGAGCTCGACGTCGTAGCCGGTCTCCTCGCGCACCTCGCGGACGGCCGCGGCGGCGGGGTCCTCGCCCGGGTCGATGCCGCCGCCGGGCAGCGTCCAGCCGCCGCGGTCCCCCTCGCTCCAGTGGGGGAGGAGCATCCGGCCGTCCTCGCGGACGACCACGGCGTAGGCGGCGACGCGGATCTGCATGGACCCATCATGCGCGACGGGCTCCCTCCGTCCGGCGCGGTGCGTCGGTCCCTCGGCTCCCCGGAGGCCAGCTCGGGGCGCTGGTCGGTGACGGAGCCCGCCGCCCGCCCCGGGAGGCGACGTCGTCGACGGACGTCCGTGTCAGCATGTGGAAGGTCCCCCCGCGCACGCGGGCGGGAGAGGACGATCCTCCCGTTCGTCCCAGGGGGGGCGTCAGGAAGGGGACATCGCGATGAGGCGAAAGATCATGGCTACCGTGACCGCGGCGGCACTGGCCCTCGGAGGGGCCGTGCTCGTCCAGGGGTCGGCGGAGGCCGCGCTGTGGGCGAACTGCTCGGGGCAGATCCTGAGGAACGGCGCCGGTCAGAGCGCACCGCGGATCTCGTGCACGACCGTCGGTCCTCGGACCGAGGCGCGCGGGAAGCTGGACTGCACGGCTGCGCCCGACACGGCCACCGCCTGGGTTCGCGCGTACCAGAGCTCGACCGGGGGCTTCTGCCTGTTCGGCGCCCGCGGCTACTCCTACGAGGTCCGCGGGTACTAGCGACCACGGCGTCGTAGGGAGCAGAGCATGACCACGGTCGAGTTCCGGGATGCGACGCTCGTGGTGGGGAGGGGGCGCGTGGCGCGCCCCCTCTTCCGCGGGTTCTCACGGGTGTTCCGCGCAGGGTGCGTGACGGCCGTCGTCGGCCCGTCGGGGAGCGGCAAGACCAGTCTCCTGCGGGCCGTCCTCGGAGAGGTGCCGCTGTCGGCCGGGTCGGTGCACGTGGCCGGGCGAGACGTCGGTCGGCTCCGGGACAAGTCTGCGCTTCGACGGACCTCGGTCACGACGATCGCGCAGGACCTCAACCTCGTCGACACCCTCACGGCCGAGGAGAACGTCCTGTTCGGGCTCAGGGTGGCAGGGGTCCGCGGTGCCGAGGCCCAGGTCGAGGGCTGGTTCGAGCGGCTCGGCATCGCCGACGTCCGTACCATGCTGCCGACGACGCTCTCGGGCGGCGAGCGGCAGCGGGTCGCGATCGCGCGTTCCCTGGCGTCACCACATCCCGTCGTGCTCGCCGACGAGCCGACGGGAGCGCTCGACGAGGAGAACACCCGCATCGTCGTCGAACAGCTCAAGTACTTCTCGTCCGAGGGAAAGTGCTGCATCGTCGTCACGCACGACCCCGTCGTGGCCGCGGGTGCCGACGAGGTCGTGGCGTTCCACGAGGGCTTCGTGGGATGAGAGCCGTCACCCCCGCGGGCCTGGGCGTGCGCAACCTGCGGGGGCTGTGGCGGCACTCCGCGTTGCTGGCGGTCGTCGTCGCGGTCGTCGTCGCGGGGACGTTCGCTGTGTTCTCGGTGCGCGGCAGCGCCCAGTACTCCGGTGAGGAGCTCGCGCGCATCGCCATGGGCGAGGCGGACCTCCAGGCACGCTTCGCGGGGGGCGACGTCGCGTCCGTGCCCGAGGTCGAGCCCGGGCCCGGGACCGGCATCGCTCGCGTGCTCACCGACACCGACCTGCGCACGACGCTCGTCGCGGGCACCGCGTCGCAGATGCTCGACGGGCGGGTCGTCGCCTACGAGGACCCGATGACGACGGGGATCGTCACCTTCGCCCGCGACGTCTCCGGCTCTCCCGAGCTCGCGCTGTCCCCGGCAGCGGCCGACCGCCTCGGGGTCGTCCTCGGAGACACGGTCGGCGTCCGGACTGCCGGGTCGACCGTGACGCTGACCTTCACCGACGAGGTGCGGTACGCCGGCGCCACCGACGCCGCGTTCTTCCTGATCTCCCCGGCCGGGGCCGACGCAGCGCAGCTCGAGCAGATCGTGGACGGCGCGTCGAGCTCCTTGACTCCCCGATGGCTGGTCGAGAGCACGGACCCGCTCGTGACGGGCCAGCGTCTGCGCGACCTGGGGCTCACGGTGGCGACACGAGGCGGCTTCACGGCTCAGCCACCGACGGACCTGGTCGACGTCGATCTCGTGCTGGGCGGTGTCGGGCTGGTGGCCGCCGGCGTCCTCGGCGCCACGACGGCCTCGCTGGCGCAGGCGCGCGGGCGCCAGGACGCGATCCTGCGCGCGCTGGGTGCGACGAGGCGCGAGCGGCGGACGGTGTGGTCGGTCCACGCGGGCGCGGCAGCGGGAGGTGGTGCGGCGGTCGGCCTCGTGCTCGGGGCAGTCGTGACGCACGTGGGCGTCGCGCTGCTCTCGGGCGTCGTCCACCAGGACTGGGGCGGCATCGACTACGCGTGGCTCCCGGGGATCCTCGCCGCTGCGCTCGCGAGCGCTGCCGTGCTCGTGGTCGTCGTCGGCGGTGTCCGTGAGCCTGCCGCGGCAGGGGAGCCGGCTCGTGCGAGGGGACCCGCGTGGACGCGCCGCGGTGGCTACACGGTGCGTGTGGCCGCACGCCTCGCGACCCGATCCCGGGGACTTCGGAGGGTCGGGGTGGTCGTCGTCGGCTCGGCGGTCGCCGTGAGCTGCGCGGGTCTGGCGACGGTGGAGGCCGCCCGGGAGAGGGCGGCCACGGCCTACGTCGCGGCGGTGCCCGTCGGCGATGCGGAGCTCCGGACGGGCCGAGCGCTGACCGACGCCGAGCGGTCGGCGATCGAGGTGAGCGGCAACCTCCGGGTGATCGACGACGCACGGGCGTCGTTCACGGTCGACTCGGCGGGCACGGACGTCCCGGTCGTCCTCGAGAGCGACTTCACCCGCTGCGCGCGCGCCGGGGCCGTCGACGACTGCCTCGACCGAGCAACCCTGCAGGACGACCGGTCGGTGCTCCTGGTGGACGGCGCCGACGAGGCTGCGGCGCTCCTCGGTCGAGACGTCACGGCCGAGGAGAGGAGCGCGCTCGACGAGGGGGACGGGCTCCTCCTGGTCGAGCCGGACGACGACGTGGTGCTCGTGCCGCCACCCGGCTACAGCGAGTCCGAGACGGACTTCCGCCGGGCGCTCGATCCGGTCGCCGTCGACGGGTACGCGACGTTCGGCAGGCTTCCGGCCCTGATCGTCTCCGCGGAGCGCGGGGTGGAGCTGGGGCTCTTCGAGGAGAGGAGCGGGCTGGGGTTCTCCTTCCTCGTCCCTCAGACCGGGGCGATCGACGAGAGCGTCGTCCGGACCGCGCTGCCGGCAGACGTCTCCGGCACCGCCGAGCTCGTCGTCGAGGCCGGGCCGCCTCTCGTCGGGATCCTCGACACGATCGCCCGCACCACGCTCCTCGTCGGCAGCGGGCTCGTCGTCCTCGTCGTCCTCCTCCTGGTCGCGGCCTGGGCAGAGGACAGCGCGCCTCAGCTGCGCGCCCTGGCCGCCGTGGGAGCACGTCCGCGGATGCTGCGCGGGGTCCTCGTGCTGCGCAGCCTGGTGTCGGTCCTCCCCGCGGTGCTGCTGGGCCTCGGGACCGCCGCGGTCCTCGCGGGCGCGTTCGCGCTGGTCGCCGGAGCCCGTCCCTCCGGGGCGGGAGACGCGTGGTGGCTACCGGTGCTCGTCGCGGTGCTGGGGTCGGGCGCCGCCGCGTGGCTCCTGGCTCCCGTGCCGCGGCAGTCTCTCGCGCGGCGCTGAGGCGGGTGGCGCGGCCGATCGTCGGTCCCGCGGTGCCCATGCGCCTCCCGCCGAACGGCGGGTCGTCGGTCACTCGTCGTCGATGCCGTCCTCCAGGCGGGACACGTCGGAGAACGCGATCCGGCGGTGGCGCACCGAGCGGTTGTAGAGCCACGTGACGAACGAGAGCACGACCCCGAGGGCCACGAGCGCGCCCGCGATGACGTACTGCTCCTGCTGGTCGGCGCTGCGGGCCCACGGCCCGGCGAGGTACGCGCACGTGAGGGCGCCGAGCACCGCGAGCCAGGTGCGGGTGCGGAAGTGCTCGTGGTCGACGCGGTCGCGGCGCAGCACGAGGAGCGCGATGTTGACGATCGTGAACACGACGAGCAGGAGCAGCGACGTCGTCCCGCCCAGCAGGGCGACCGCGTTGGTGCCCGCCGCGGTCCCGGACTGCCGCACGACGTACACGATGAGCGCGAACGCGATGGCCGTCGTCACGAGGATCGCGACCCACGGCGTGCGGCGGAACGGGTGCACCTGGCCGAACGCACGCGGCAGCACGCCCTGGTTCGCCATCCCGTAGAGCAGGCGGGACGCCATGAGCATGTTGATGAGCGCCGAGTTCGCGACGGCGAACATCCCGATGAACGGGAAGATCGTGTCGAACGGCAGGTTCGGCGCGCCCGCCGCGACGACCTGCGTGAGCGCCGACCCCTTGGCGTCGTCCGTGAGGTCGCCCACGGGGACGAGCGCGACGGCGGTGATCGCGACGAGCACGTAGATCGCGCCCGTGATCGAGAGCCCCGTGAGCATCATGCGCGGGAAGTCCCGCACGGGGTTCTTGCACTCCTCCGCCATGTTCACGGAGTCCTCGAACCCGACCATGGCGAAGAACGCGAGCGTCGTCGCGGCGGTGACGGCGAGGAACACGCTCTTGTCGTCGGCGCTCTCGAACACGACGACGCGCGAGAAGTCGGCGCGGCCCTGCGTCGTCGCCCACAGCCCCACGAAGACGACGAGCAGGAGGCCGGACAGCTCGACGAGCGACAGCACGACGTTCGCCTTGACGCTCTCACCGACCCCGCGCAGGTTGACGAGCGCGACGAGGGCCATGAAGGCGAGGGCGATGAGCAGGCGGCCGTCGCCGCCCGTCGGCAGCCCGAGCCCGAACCCGTCGGAGACGAACCCCGCGAACGCGTTGGACGCCGTGGAGGCCGAGGTGATCCCGGAGCTCATGACCATGAACGCGACGACGAACGTCAGCAGGTGGATGCCGAACGCCTTGTGCGTGTAGAGCGCGGCGCCGGCGGCGCTCGGGTACTTCGTGACGAGCTCGAGGTAGGAGAACGCGGTGATCGTCGCGACGACGAACGCGAGCAGGAACGGCAGCCACGCCGCCCCGCCGACCTCGCCCGCGACCTGGCCGGTGAGCGCGTACACGCCCGTGCCCAGGATGTCCCCGACGATGAACAGCAGGAGCAGCTTGGGCCCCATGACGCGCTTGAGCTCCGGTTGCTGCCGTTCCTGCGTGCGGCCCGCGGTCTCGCTCATGAGAGGCTCCCTCGCGTCTCGGACGTCCCGGACTCCCATGGAACCCCCGCGCGGGCGTCCTGTCAGCGCGAACGCGCGCGTGTCGCGGTCGGACCGTCGGTCGCGGTCGCGTCGGGGCGCCCGGGAGCGGGCGCAGAGGGCGGGCCTGCCGCGAGGGAGGACGGCACCGCGACGGAGGGCGCCCCCGCGCCAGGCACGACCGCCGTGCCGGGCGGGCGCTGTCGCCCCAGGACGCCCGTCGTCGTCGCGACGCCCAGCAGGAGCACGGCACCGCCCACCACCTCGGCCGCGTTCGGCACCTCGTCGAGCACGAGCCACGCGGCGAGCATCCCGACCGGCGGCACGAGCATCGTGAACGGCACGACCGCCGACGCCGGGTACCGCGCGAGGAGCGTGTTCCAGATCCCGTAGCCCACGAGGCTCGCGAGCCAGGCGGTGTAGAGGGTCGACAGGACCGGCGCGAGCGTGAGGTGGGTGAGCGCGTGCCCGACGGCGTCCGGCCCGTCGAGCGCGAGCGACAGCCCGAGCATGGGGACCGGCACCACGAGCGCCGACCACACCGTCATCGACAGCCCCTCCAGCCCCGGCCGCGGGGAAGAGCCCCGCCCCGCCGAGGCAGACCCCTGGTCGCCCGAGGTAGAGCCCTGGGTGCGCGAGGTAGAGCCGTGGTCACGGCGGCTCCCGGCGCGTCGGGCGACGACGTTCCCGACCGCCCACGACGCCGCGGCGGCGAGCGTCACGACGAACGCGAGGGCCGGCGTCGAGGCGCTGCGGCCCACGCCGACGACGACCAGCCCGGCGGCGCCGACCAGCACGCCCACGAGCTGCGCGCGCGTCGGGACCTCGCGCAGCGCCGCGGCGGCGAACAGCACGGTGAGCCCGACCTGGGCCTGCAGCACGAGCGACGCGAGCCCGGCGGGCATGCCGAGCGCGAGCGCGGTGTACAGCAGGCCGAACTGGCCGAGGCTCATGAACGCGCCGACGAGCAGCACGTCCCGCCACCGCGCGCGGGGCCGCGGCACGAGGAACACCGCCGGGACCAGGACGACGAGGAAGCGCAGGGCGACGAACAGCGTCGGCGGCATGTCGCCGAGCCCGAGGTCGATGACGACGAAGTTCACACCCCAGACGACGGCGACGAGGACGGCGAGGAGGGACGGGCGCAGCGGCATGGCATCGAGGGTGCGCCCGCGGCATCGTGCACGTCCAGCGCACAGTCGTGCACGGTTCCCGGTAGCCACGCTTCCGAATAGCATCGGTCGCATGATCGACCTCGCCGCCGTGGACGCCCTGCTCGCCGTCGAGCGCACCGGCACCGTGCACGCCGCGGCACGCGACCTCGGGTACACGCCGTCCGCCGTCTCGCAGCAGGTGAAGCGCCTGGAGCGCGACCTCGGCGCGCGCCTGCTCGACCGCGAGGGGCGGGGCGTCGTCCTCACGGCCGCAGGGCGGCGCGTCGTCGAGGAGGGCCGCGCGCTGCGCGAGCAGGTCGAGTCGCTGCGGGCCCGCCTGCACGACGCCGGGGCGCGCCCCACGGGGACCGTGCGCCTCGGGTCGTTCTCGACGGCGGTGCGCGGCGTCGTCGCCCCGCTCCTCGCGCGGGTGCGCGACGACGTGCCGGACCTGCGCCTCGTCGTCGAGGAGACCGAGCCGTGGGACGCCGTCGCGGCCGTCGCGGCGGGCACGCTGGACCTCGCGCTCGTGCACCACTGGGAGGGCGTCGGCCTCGCGCTCCCGCCGAGCCTGCGCGCCGAGGAGCTGTTCCGCGACGAGGCCGACGTGCTCGTGCACGCGTCGAGCCCGCTCGCGGGGCGGGCCGCGCTCACGCCGTCGGACCTGCTCGACGAGACCTGGGTCTGCACGCCCGACGGCACCATCTGCTACGAGTGGTTCTGCCACATGTTCGCGCGCGAGCCGCGCGTCCCGCGCATCGACTTCCGGTGCCTCGAGTTCGCGTCGCAGGTCGAGGTCGTGGCCCAGCGCCTCGCCGTCGCGCTCGTGCCGCGCCTCGGGCGCGGCCCGCTGCCGACCGACGTCGTCGCGGTGCCCGTGCACGAGCCCGTCCCGACCCGCCCGGTCACGGTCGTGTGGCGCGCGACCATGACCGACGCCCCCGCGGTGCGCTACCTGCGCGAACGCCTGCGCGTCGCAGGAACCCGGCACGGCCGCGAGCCGTTAGGCCCCGTGAGCACACCTGCCGACGAAGGGGCACGATGACCGAGCACGCGCCGACCCGACGGGCCGCCGACCCGCGCACCGTGGCGATCGCGGGGCTGTCCACCGTGGCGTGGTACGCCGTGCCCGACGTCGTCCGCCCGCGCTGGGCGCGCGCGCTCGTCAAGACCGCGGTCGCGACGGCCGCCGTCGTGCTGACGTTCACCTCGACGACCGAGGGGACCGAGGCGCGCGAGGGCCTGCGCTCCCTGCGCGACGCGGCCCGCGAGGCGGACGCGGACGAGACCGACGCGGAGGCCGAGATCGCGACGGCCGACGGCGCCCCGCGCGAGGACAACACCTGGGCGACCGACGACGACGCCACGCCGGTGCCGGCGGGCGTCGCCGTCGCGGGCGCGGCGGCCGGGCTCGCGCTCGCGACGACCCTCGTCGTCGCGGGCGAGAAGTGGGTCTACCGGCGCGGGGAGCGCCTGCGCGAGCGCGGCGTGCGGCTGCCGCACACGCGCGTCGGGCTCGTGGTCGGCGCGCTGGCCGTGGCGCTCGCGGCGGCCGAGCCGCTCCTGTGGAACGCTGAGGAGCGCTGAGGCAGCGACACCCGGTCGGTACGCCGGGGTCTGCGCACCGTGCGGCCTCGCGGACCGGGAGGGACCGACGATGATCGGGTTCGGGCTGGCGCTCGCGGGGGTCGCCGCGGCGATCCACGTGTACATCTTCGTCATGGAGTCGCTCACGTGGACGAGCGACCGCACGCGCGCCACGTTCGGCACGTCGCCGCAGGAGGCGGCGGCCACGCGCGAGATGGCCTTCAACCAGGGGTTCTACAACCTGTTCCTCGCGGTGCTCGTCGTGCTCGGCATCGTCCTGTACGCGGCGGACCGGCAGGACGTCGGCCTGACGCTCGTGGTCGCGGGGGCCGGTTCCATGGTCGCGGCGGGGCTCGTGCTCCTCGTCTCGTCGCCGTCGAAGGCGCGGGCGGCGCTCGTCCAGCTCGTCCCGCCCGCGCTGGGCGTGCTGGGCGTCGTGCTGGGGCTGACGCTCTGAGCCGTCCCGCGTACCGCGGTGGCCGCGCTCGGAGTCGCGGCCGGGAGCCTGGTCAGCAGGACGCGGCGACGCGCATGGCGCTGAGCATCTCGAGGCGCGACAGGATGCGCTCGCGCTCGGCCTCGAGCTCGTCCCGGTAGCGGCCCTCCGCCGGTTCGACGGTCTCGACGGCCCCGTGGCCCACGTAGGAGCCCGTGCGCCGGGAGTAGCCGTTGAGCTGGCGCTCGACGAGCGTGAGCTCGTGGCCGAGCCGCTCCAGGTGCGGGTCGAGGAGGTCGCTGGTCCTGCTGCGGTCGGTGCCGGACGTCGGTTCGAGAAGGGTGGTCACCCCTCCATCGGAACCCGGAAACCGGGTTTCCGCACGGCGAGACGCTCGTCTCACTTCTCGGCCGCCCGCGACGCGAGACGCGCGGACGGCCTCTCCGCGGGCGCCGGTAGACTGGCCGCGCGCCGTCGTGCGCTCCCCGCTCAGCGCCCACCCGAGGGAAACGATGACCGCCCCCGCACCCCAGGCTTCCGCACGCTCCGAGGCTCGTCCCGCCGCGTCGACGCTCGACACCGTCGAGCACGCCGCCGCCACGCCCGACGAGGTCCAGCCGTTCGCCGAGCTCGGCCTCAAGCCGGACGAGTACCAGCGCATCCGCGACATCCTGGGGCGCCGCCCCACGGCCGCGGAGCTCGCGATGTACTCCGTCATGTGGTCCGAGCACTGCTCGTACAAGTCCTCCAAGGTCCACCTGTCGAAGTTCGGCGCCGCGACCACGGACGAGATGAAGAAGCACCTGCTCGTCGGCATCGGCGAGAACGCGGGCGTCGTCGACATCGGTGACGGCTGGGCCGTGACGTTCAAGGTCGAGTCGCACAACCACCCGTCGTTCGTCGAGCCCTACCAGGGCGCCGCGACGGGTGTCGGCGGCATCGTGCGCGACATCATCTCCATGGGCGCGCGCCCCGTCGCCGTCATGGACCAGCTCCGCTTCGGCGCCGTCGACCACCCGGACACGGCGCGCGTCGTGCACGGCGTCGTGAGCGGCGTCGGCGGGTACGGCAACAGCCTCGGCCTGCCGAACATCGGCGGCGAGCTCGTCTTCGACTCCTCGTACCAGGGCAACCCGCTCGTCAACGCGCTGTGCCTCGGCGTGCTGCGCCACGAGGACATCCACCTCGCCAACGCCTCGGGCGTCGGCAACAAGGTCGTGCTGTTCGGCGCCCGCACGGGCGGCGACGGCATCGGCGGCGCCTCGATCCTCGCGTCGGAGACGTTCGAGGACGGCGTGCCCGCCAAGCGCCCGAGCGTCCAGGTGGGCGACCCCTTCATGGAGAAGGTCCTCATCGAGTGCTGCCTCGAGCTCTACGCGGCGCAGGTCGTGGAGGGCATCCAGGACCTCGGTGCCGCCGGCATCTCGTGCGCGACGTCGGAGCTCGCCTCCAACGGCGACGGCGGCATGCACGTGTGGCTCGACGACGTCCTGCTGCGCGACCCGACGCTCAACGCGGGCGAGATCCTCATGTCCGAGTCGCAGGAGCGCATGATGGCGGTCGTCGCGCCGGAGAAGCTCGACGAGTTCCTCGCCATCACCGCCAAGTGGGACGTCGAGACCGCCGTCATCGGCGAGGTCAACGACTCCGGCCGCCTGACGATCGACCACCACGGCGAGCGCATCGTCGACGTCGACCCGCGGACCGTCGCGCACGAGGGCCCGGTGTACCACCGCCCGTACGCGCGCCCGTCGTGGCAGGACGGGCTCAACGCCCGCACCGTGGCCGCCGACGCTCTCGCCCGACCCGAGAGCGGCGACGAGCTCCGCGCGACGGCGCTGCGCCTCCTCGCGTCGCCGAACCTCGCGTCCAAGGAGTGGGTGACGAACCAGTACGACCGGTTCGTCCAGGGCAACACCGCGCTCGCGCAGCCCGACGACTCGGGCGTGGTCCGCGTCGACGAGAGCACGGGTCTCGGCGTCGCGCTCGCGACGGACGCGAACGGCCGCTACGGCAAGCTCGACCCGCGCACGGGCGCCCGCCTCGCGCTCGCCGAGGCGTACCGCAACGTCGCGACGACGGGCGCCCGCCCGCTCGCCGTGACCGACTGCCTCAACTTCGGCTCGCCCGAGGACCCCGACTCGATGTGGCAGCTCGTCGAGGCGATCGAGGGCCTCGCGGACGCGTGCCGCGAGCTCGGCGTCCCCGTGACGGGCGGCAACGTGTCGCTCTACAACGGGACCGGCGAGCCGGGGCAGATCGACTCGTCGATCCACCCGACCCCGGTCGTGGGCGTGCTCGGCGTGCTCGACGACGTCGCGCACGCCACGCCGTCGGGCTGGCGCGAGACGGGGGAGAGCATCTACCTCCTCGGCACCACGCGTGCGGAGCTCGACGGCTCGGCGTGGGCCGACGTCGAGCACGGCCACCTGGGCGGCGTGCCCCCGCGGGTCGACCTCGCGGCCGAGAAGGCGCTCGCCGGCGTCCTCGTCAACGCGAGCCGCGACGACCTCGTGTCGGCCGCGCACGACCTCTCCGAGGGTGGGCTCGCGCAGGCGCTCCTCGAGGCGTCGCTGCGCTTCGGCGTCGGGGCCACCGTGTCGCTCGACGCGCTGACCGAGCGCGACGGCGTCACGCCGTTCGAGGCGCTGTTCTCCGAGTCGACGGCCCGCGCGCTCGTCGCGGTGCCTCGCGGCGAGGAGTCCAAGCTCGTCGACGCGTGCGTCGCGCGCGGCGTCCCCGTCCTGAAGATCGGCGAGACGGGCACCGAGCCCGGCGCCGTCGCCGAGTCGGGCGAGGCGCTCGAGGTCGCGGGCCTGTTCACCGTCCCGCTCAGCGAGGCGGACGCGGCCTTCCGCGGCACGCTGCCGGCCATCTTCGGCTGACACCCGCTCCACCGACGCCCCGGTCACCACGTGGTGACCGGGGCGTCGTCGTCCGGTCCCGGTCCAGCCCTCGGTCGAGCACGAGGTTGGCGTCGGGACGGACCCCGGAACGACGGCAACCTCGTGCTCGGCGGACGGAGGGGACGGGCGGGTGGGCGGGTTCGGTGGAGATCACCGGGCGGGCCGGTGGGGCGGGTCGCGGCGGCGGGGCGGCGCTGCGAGAGTCCGGGCATGACCTCGGCCACCACGCGCCTCCCGCCCGCGCGCGTCACGACGCGGCGCCGACCGGGCGGCCGACCCCTCACGGTCGTCCTCGCCACGGGCGTCGTCGCGGTGCTCCTCCTCACGCTCGTGCGCATGCTGCCCGACGACGCGTGGACGCCCGTCGCGCAGCTCGTCGGGTTCACGCCGTTCGTCGCCCTGGGCGCCGCCGTCGGGCTCGTGCTCACGCTGCTCGCGCGCCGGTGGCTGCTCGCGGCGCTGCTCGCCGTCTGCGTCACCGTGCAGGCGGTGTGGCTCGTGCCCGCGTTCGTGCCCGGCCCCGCGCCGCCCGACGACGCGGTGACGCTGCGCGTCATGGGTGCCAACACCTGGTACGGCGCGGCGGACGCGGAGGCGCTCGTCGACCTCGTCCGCACCGAGGACGTGCAGGTGCTCGCCGTGCTGGAGCTCACGACGGACCTGCGCGAGCGGCTCGTCGCGGCGGGGATCGAGGACGTGCTGCCGTACAGCGCCGACGGCAAGGTCGGGCGCGGCGCCATGGGCAGCGGGCTGTGGAGCGCGCTGCCGCTCCGCGACGTGGACGTCGAGCCGTTCTCGAACGACGCGATGCCGTCGGCGACGGTGGAGGTCGACGGCGTCCCGGTGCGGGTCACCGCGGTGCACCCGATCCCGCCGATCCCGGAGTACGTGGACATCTGGCACGAGGAGACGGACGCGCTCGCCGAGCGCGCGCACGGCGACCCGCTGCCCCAGGTGCTCGTCGGCGACTTCAACTCCACCCACGACCACGCGACGTTCCGCCGGCTGCTGGGCGACCGGTTCCACGACGCGTCGCGCGCCTCGGGCGGCGGGCTCGACCTGTCGTGGTCGCCGCGCCCCGGCGTCGTGCCGCCGGTGCTCAACCTCGACCACGTGGTGACCGACCGTGAGAACGTCGTGACCGACGTCGGCTCCCTGCACGTCGTGGGCAGCGACCACCGCGCGATCGTCGCGACGGTGCACGTGCCCCGCCCCTGACGACGACGGACCCGGCACCACCGGCCGACGAGCGGGCTCGCTCGTCGACCGGTGGCACCGGGTCCGGTGCGGGGCTCCGCGGCCTCAGCCGCGCGCGGTCTCCGGCTCGGTCGCGTCCGGGCCGGTCGTGCCCAGCTCGGTGCCGTCGTCGGGCGCGACGCCCTGAGCCGCCGGGTCGGTCGACCCGTCGAGGTGGTGCGGGTGCCGGCGCTCGAGCGCGGCGCCCTCCACGTCGACGTCGGGCAGGATGCGGTCGAGCCAGCGGGGGAGCCACCACGCCTTGTCGCCCACGAGGTGCATGAGCGCCGGGACGAGCAGCATCCGCACGACGAACGCGTCGACCAGCACGCCGAACGCGAGCGCGAACCCGATGGGCCGGATCATCGCGCTGTGCGAGAAGACGAACCCGCCGAAGACGGAGATCATGATGATCGCCGCGGCCGTCACCACGGCCCGGCCCGCGCGGACGCCCTGCACGATCGCGACGCGCGCGGGGGCGCCGTGCGCGTACGCCTCGCGCATCCCCGAGCCGAGGAAGAGCTGGTAGTCCATCGCGAGGCCGAACAGGATGCCGACGAGGATCGTGGGCAGGAAGTTGAGGATCGGGCCCGGCGTCTCGACGCCGAACACCCCCGCGAGCCAGCCCCACTGGTAGATCGCGACGACCCCGCCGAGCGCGGCGAAGTACGACAGGATGAACCCGAGCGTCGCGACGACCGGCACGAAGATCGACCGGAACACGAGCACGAGGATGACGAGCGACAGCCCGACGACGACCGCGAGGTAGATCGGCAGGGCCTGCGCGAGCTTCTCCGAGATGTCGATGTTGCCGCTGGCCGAGCCCGCGACGCCGAGCGTGACCTCGCCGTCGAGCGGCTCGAGGGCGCGCAGCGCGTGCACGAGCTCCTCGGTGGACTCGCTCGTCGGGCCCTCGGCCGGGATCACCTGGAACGCCGCGACCGTGCGGTCCTCGGACGTCCCGATCGGGGCGACCGCCACGACGTCGTCCTGCGCGAACAGCTCCTCGGCCACGCCGACCTGGTACTCGAGCGCCTCGGCCTCGGTGGGCTCGCCCGGCAGGTCGGCGACGACGAGCAGCGGCCCGTTCGTGCCCTCGCCGAACTCCTCGGCGACGGTCGAGTACGCGCGGTACTGCGTGGAGTCGTGCGCCTCGGACGAGCCGTCGGGCAGGTTGGTCCGCAGGTCGAGCGCGGGCAGGGCGATCACGCCGAGCGCGACGACGGAGAGCAGGGCCGTCCCCACCGCGCGGACGGTCGACATGGGGCGCACGGGCTCCGCGGCGGGCAGGCCGCCCGCGGCGCCCGGCTCCGACGACGCGGTCCCGGCCGACGCGCCCGTCGAGGCGCCCGACGACGCGGCGGGCCCGGCGAGCGCGGCGCGCTCGCGGCGGCTGAGGATCCGCGGGCCGATCATGCCGAGGAGGGCCGGCGTGAGCGTGACGGCGATGAGCACGGCGATCGCGACGCACAGCGCACCGACCGTGCCCATGAGGCCGAGGAACGGGATGCCGGTGACGTTGAGCGCGAGCAGCGCGATGAGCACCGTCGCCCCGGCGAACACGACCGCGTTGCCCGACGTGCCGTTCGCGAGCGCGATCGACTCGTGCAGCTCGTCGCCCTGCTTGAGCTGGCGCCGGTGCCGGTTGACGATGAACAGCGAGTAGTCGATCCCGACGGCGAGCCCCAGCATGAGGCCGAGCACCGGCGTCACCGACGACATCTCCACCACCCCGGACAGCGACATCGCGGCGAGCGCGCCGATCCCGACCCCGATGAGTGCCGTGAGGATCGGCAGGCCTGCGCCCACGAGCGTCCCGAGCATGACGACGAGCACGATCGCCGCGACGACGAGGCCGACGGCCTCGCCCACGCCGAACACCTGCGGCACGCCCTGGGCGATGTCGGACGAGAAGTCGGTCTGGACGCCGTCGACCGGGTCGTCGGCGAAGACAGCCACGAGGTCGTCCTTCGTCTGCTGGTCGATGCTCATGTTCGGCTCGGTGAACGTCACGTTCGCGACCGCCGCGCTCCCGTCCGTGGACACGAGGCGGATGTCGGACGCCATGTCGAGCAGGGGAGCGGAGAGCTCGAGCTGCGCGGACTGCTCCTCGAGCGTCGCGCTCTGGTCCTCCAGCGCGTTGACCTGCTGGTCGAGCGTCGTGGCCTGCGACTCGAGCGTGGCGCGGCCCGCGTCGATCTCGGCCTGCTGCGCGTCGAGCTGCGGCGCCGCCTGCTCCAGCCCGCCCGCGGCCTCCGCCTGGGCACGTGCGGCGTCGAGCTCGTCCTGGCCCGCGTCGAGCTGGGCGCGCGCGGCGTCGACCTGCTCCTGCGCGGCGGCGAGCTGCGCGCGGCCGTCCTCGATCTGCTCGCGTCCCGCGGCGATCTGGGTGCGGCCGTCGTCGATCTGCTTCCGCTGGTCGGCGAGCTCCTCCTGCGTCGCGAACGGGTCGACGACCGACGCGACGCCGTCGACCTCCTCCGCCGCGGCGAAGCGGTCCGCGATCGCCGCCTCCTGCTCGGGCGTGAACGGCGCGCCGTCCTCCGTCGCGAGGACGATCGTGCCGCTCCCGCCCGACGCCTCGGGCAGCGCGGTCTGGAGTCGCTCGGTGACGTCCGCGGTGGGGGTGCCGGGGATCGAGAAGCTGCTGGCGAGCGTGCCGCCGAACGCGACGAACGCCGCCCCGGCGAGCACGAGCACCGCGAGCCACGCGGCGAGGACGGTCCGCGCGCGGCGCGCGCACGCGCGGCCGAGGCGGTAGAGGAGTTCAGCCATGAGGATCCTTCGGTGGGAGTCCGGTCCGGGTCCGGCGGGTGTGCCCGGGGTGGCGGGTGCGGTGCTGCGGGAGAGGTGGTCGCGAGGCGGGACAGGGCGGGGAGGGTGCGGGTCGTGTCAGACGGGGTCCGCCCAGCCGGCGCGGATCCGTTCGACGAGGCGGTCGAGCAGGCCGGACCACACCGCGCGCGACGCGTCGTCGTCGGCGGCGCCGGTCTCGGCCCACCAGCGCCGCTGGATGACGAGGACCCCGGCCATGAGCGCGCCCACGAGCATCTCGATCTCGAGCGGGTCGACGTCCGGGTGCCGGCGCGTGGTCGCCGCGACGAGGCGCTCGGCGAGGTGGGTGAAGGTGCGCACGACCATCGTCGTGACGCGCGGCGTGGGCTCGGTCGCGGTACCGCCGAGGGCGCGCGTGAGGTAGGCCATGGGGCCGACGAGGTCCGTGCCGCGCAGCGCCGCGGTGACGTCGTCGAGGGGTGTGGGGCGGTCGGTGCCCGGCTCGGCCGCGCTCGCCCCGAGCGTCTCGACGACGGTGCCCAGCACGTCCTCGCAGACCTCGACGACGACGTCGTCGAGCGACGCGAAGTGGTTGAAGATCGTGCGGCGCGCGACGTCGGCCCGGGCCGCGAGCTCGTCGACGGTGAAGCGCGCGCCGCCCTTCTCCTCCATGAGCGACGCGGCGGCGGCGACGATCGCGCGGCGGTGGCGTGCGCGCAGGGCCGCGCGACGGTCGGGGGCCGCGGCGTCCGGGCCGGGGACGTCCGCGCTCGGCGCGTCCGGGGTCACGGCGTCCGTCGCGGGCGCGGTCGGGCGCTCGGGTCCGGGGAGGAGAGGCACCTCTTGACACTAGGTGCATCGATGCACTGGGTGCAAACGAGGGCCTCGGCTGCTCAAAGTTGACCGATCGAGTCCAGTATGTGGGAAGGTCCCGGCGGTGCGTTGACACCCTCTCCGACCGCTCGTAGGTTCCCGGCAACCGAGGTCCACGGACCCCGGCACAGGACATGGTCATGAGCTCCGACGCGAAGCCCCGGCTCGTCGGACGGCAACCCTCCCGCGCGGCGGGGTGCCCCGGGTGAGGACCAGGTCCCGTGTCGCGCGACCTGCGCGGTGCGGGGCAACACGCGGCGCCCGGAGACGGGCACGAAGGAGACGGACGATGGACCGGCGAGAGTCGAGCACCGCGGTGAGCACCCCGCACGCGCCGACGTGCCCCTGTCCGGTCCGCGCTGCGGCCGTCGTCCCCTGTCCGGTCGGCGCCCCCGTGCGCGTCACCTGTTGTCGCTGACGACGCCCCGCTCCTGACGCCGCGCGCTCCCGCGCGCACGCCCTGACGGGCCTCCCTCCGGCCTCCCCGGCCCCGCCCTGCCGTCCCGCGGCGGGACGACCCTGCCCACCCCCGGCACCCCGCCGCGCCCTGAGCGCGCCGCCGGCGCCTGTCCCAGAACGGATCCTCGCGATGCCCGACCCCCGCCCCGCCCGTACCGTCCACCTGGGCGTCGACCTCACCGACGCCGGTGCGCACCCCGCCGCCTGGCGGACCGTGGGCTCCCAGGCCCAGCGCCTGTTCGACGCCAAGCGCCTCGTCGAGCTCGTGGCCACCGCCCAGCGCGGCCTGCTCGACCTCGTCACGCTCGACGACGCGTTCACCCTCCAGCCGGGCCGCAACGGGTCCGTGCGCGGCCGGCTCGACGCCGCGCTCGTCGCGTCCCGGCTCGCGCCGCGCAGCGCGGGCATCGGCCTCGTCCCGACCGTCACCACCACGCACACCGAGCCGTTCCACGTCTCCAAGGCGGTCGCGACGATCGACCACGTGAGCTCCGGCCGCGCGGGATGGCAGGTCGGGTGGTCCACGACCCCGGCCGAGGCCGCGGCCTTCGGGCGCAAGGGCGCCCAGGACGAGCCCGACGCCGTGGCCGAGGCCGACGAGGCGGTCGAGGTCGTCACGCGGCTCTGGGACTCGTGGGAGGACGACGCCGAGATCCGCGACGTCGCGACGGGCCGGTTCGTGGACCGCGAGAAGCTGCACTACGTCGACCACGAGGGCATCCGGTTCGCGGTCAAGGGGCCGTCGATCACGCCGCGCCCGCCGCAGGGCCAGCCGCCCGTCGTCGTGCGGGCGAGCACGCCGGCGTCGCTCGACCTCGCGGCCCGGCGGGCCGACGTCGTGCGGGTCCGCGCGGCGACGCGGGACGAGGCGGTCGCGCTGCGGGCGCAGGTGCGCGACGCCGCCGCGGACGCCGGGCGCGACCCCGACGGGCTGCGGGTCCTCGTGGACGCGTACGTCGTCGTCGGGGACACGCGCGCGAGCGCGCAGGCCCGCCTCGACCTGCTCGAGGACCTCGAGGGCGTCTCGTGGGACACCGACTCGCTGACGCACGTCGGCACGGCGCGCGACCTCGCGGCGACGGTCGAGGAGTGGGCGCACGCCGGTGCCGCCGACGGCTTCCTGCTGCGGCCGTCGTCGCTGAGCACGGACCTCGACGCGATCGTCGACGGGGTCGTGCCGCTGCTCCAGGGCGTGGGCCTGTTCCGCACCGCGTACCCGGGCACGACGCTGCGCGACACGCTCGGCCTCCCGCACCCCGCGAACCGCTACGCGGCGATCGCCTGAGCCCGGACGGACGCGACATGAGCACCCGACCCCGCAAGCAGATCCACCTCGGCGCCCACTTCCCGGGCGTCAACAACACCACCGTGTGGAGCGACCCCCGCTCGCGCAGCCAGATCGACTTCGCGTCGTTCGAGCACCTCGCGCGCCGCGCCGAGGAGGCGAGGCTCGACTTCTTCTTCCTCGCCGAGGGCCTGCGCCTGCGCGAGCACAAGGGCCGCATCCACGACCTCGACGTCGTCGGCCGCCCCGACACGCTGCCCGTCCTCGCCGCGCTCGCCGCCGTCACGGAGCGGCTCGGCCTCGCGGGCACGATCAACACGACGTTCAACGAGCCGTGGGAGCTCGCGAAGCAGTTCGCGACGCTCGACCTGCTCTCCGAGGGCCGCGCGGCGTGGAACCTCGTGACGAGCCCCGACGCCTTCACGGGCGCCAACTTCCGCCGCGGCGGGTACCTGCCCTACCCCGAGCGGTACGCGCGGGCGGCCGAGGTCGTCGAGGTCGCGCGCGCCCTGTGGGACTCGTGGGACGACGACGCCGTGCTGGCCGACCGGATCGCGGGCAAGTTCCTGCGGCCCGGCGCGGTGCGGCCGGTCGCGCACCACGGGACGTACGCGGACGTCGTCGGGCTGTTCGAGACGCCGCGCGGCCCGCAGGGCCACCCCGTCCTGTTCCAGGCGGGCGACTCGGCCGACGGGCGCGACTTCGCCGCCGCGACCGCCGACGTCGTGTTCTCCGCGCACTCGACGTTCGACGCGGGGCGCGCGTTCTACGAGGACGTCAAGGGGCGGCTCGCGGCGCACGGGCGCGAGCGCGACTCCCTGAAGATCCTGCCCGCGACCGTCGTCGTGCTGGGCGACACGCCCGCCGAGGCGGAGGAGCGCGCCCGGGAGATCCGGCTCCAGCAGGTCTCGGGCCCGACGGCGATCGCGTTCCTCGAGCAGGTCTGGGGCCGCGACCTCGAGGCGTACGACCCCGAGGGCCCGCTGCCCGACGTCGACCCCGACACCGAGAACCTGTCGATCACGCGCGGCCGGGTGCGGCACGCGAAGGACCCGGCGGCGGTCGCCGCGGCGTGGCGCGAGCAGGCCGAGGCGAACGGCTGGTCGATCCGCGAGCTCGTCATCCAGGTGACGTCGCGCGGCGGGTTCGTCGGCACGCCGCAGCAGGTCGCGGACGACATCGACCGCCACGTGCAGGAGGACGCCTCCGACGGCTTCATCCTCGTGCCCCACCTCACGCCGGGCGGGCTCGACGACGTCTTCGACCAGGTCGTCCCGCTGCTCCAGGAGCGCGGCTCGTTCCGCACGGAGTACGCGGGCACGACCCTGCGCGAGCACCTCGGCCTCGCCCGCCCCGGCGCGACGCGCGGCGACGGCGAGCCCACGACGGCGCACCCCGCCGAGCTCGTCGGCTGACCGCCGCCGGCACCGCGGCGACCACCGTACCGACCACCCGCACCGACCTCGGAGGACCCATGAGCACGAGCACGCCGACCGCCACGGGCGCCGTGGCCACCGCACCCGCCGACCCCGTCGCGTACGCGTCGCCCGACGCCGCCGCGTGGGCCGCCTGGCACGCCGACCGCGAGGACGGGCTGCGCCCGCCGCACGGCTGGCTGAGCCTCGTCGCGTACCACGCGCTCCCGGCCGAGCCCGCCGCCCTCCCGGGTGTCCCGGGGCTCTGGTGGGCCGACGCCGACGGCGCGCACCACCGCGCGGACGAGGGCGGCGCCGTCCGGACGACGGGCAGCGCCGTCGGGACCGTCGTCGTCGCGGAGGGCGGGTCGACGCTCGCGGGCACGTTCATCCCGGACGGCCGGGACGCGGGCGACCCGTCCGACGGCGGCGAGACGCGCGAGGTCGCGGTGGAGGTCGTGCGCCGCACGGGCCGCTACGCCGTCCGCGTGCGCGACCCGCTCGCCCCGGCCCGGACGGCGTTCGACGGCGTCCCGACGTTCGCCTACGACCCCGCCTGGGTCGTCGACGCGCCGGTGCGCTGGTACGACGCGCCGCGGCCCGTCGTCGTCGGCGCCGCCCGGCCCGGCCTCGTGCACCACGTGCGCACGGTCGGCGAGGTCGACCTCGTCGTCGAGCGCGACGGCGCCCGGCGCGGCGCGACGCTCGCCCTCACCGGCGCGCCGGGCGGTGCGGTGACGCTGCTCTTCAGCGACGAGGCGGACGGCGTCGCCCCCTGGCGGGTTCTGCGCGTGGACGCCGACGCGGTGCCCGGCACCGCGGGCAGCGTGCGCCTCGACCTCAACCGGGCCGTCAACCTGCCGTACGCGTTCAGCGACTTCGGCACGTGCCCGGCGCCGGTCGAGGGCAACCACGTGCCGTTCGCCGTCACCGCGGGCGAGAGGGCACCCCGGTGACCGCCGTCGCCGCGCGCCCCGCCGGGCAGGGGACGCGCGAGGTCCGGTCCGTCGCGATGCACGACCCGCTCGTGCGGCCGCTGCTCGACGAGCTCTCCCACGAGTACTGGACGCGGTACCAGCGCGTGCTCAGCGCCGAGGAGCTCCGCGCCGAGATGGAGCACTACCCCGCGCAGGACTTCGCCGCGCCGCACGGCGAGCTCGTGCTGGTGCTGGAGGACGGCGAGCCCGTCGCGGGCGGCGCGTTCCGCCGTCGGGCCGAGCCGGAGCTCGGCGACCCGGCGCGCCTCACCCGGCCGGCCGCGCGCCGCGCCGACGGGACGCCCGCCGTGCGCACCGCCGAGCTCAAGCGGATCTGGACGCACTCGGCGCACCGGCGCCGCGGGCTGGCGCGCCTCGTGCTCGCCGAGCTCGAGCGCCGGGCCGTCGAGCGCGGCTACCGGCGCGTCTACCTCACGACGGGCCCGCGCCAGCCCGAGGCCGCCGGTCTGTACCTCGCGACCGGCTACACGCCCCTGTTCGACACCGGGACCGATCCCGAGGAGATCGGCCCGCTCGCCTTCGAGAAGTGGTTGGAGGTCGCGCCATGAGCACCGTGTCGCTCCCGCAGGACGAGTCCCGGCAGCTCGCGCCGCCGTCGGGCCGGCACCCCGCCGACCCGCGCGGCGGTGTCGAGGACGCGCTGCCGCTCGAGAGCCTGCGCATCGTCCCCGCCCGGCACCCGGGCCGCTGGGTCGCGACGGCCGGCGTGGCCGTGCTCCTCGCCATGGTCGTCAGCTCGCTCGTGACGAACGACCGCTGGGAGTGGGGCGTCGTCGCGCAGTACCTCACCTGGCCCTCGATCCTCGAGGGCGCGTGGGCGACGATCCGGCTCACGCTCGTCGCGTCGGTCGTCGGGTTCGCGCTCGGCACCGTGCTCGCGCTCATGCGCCTGTCGCGCTCGCCGCTCCTGCAGTCGGTCTCGTGGACGTACACGTGGGTGTTCCGGTCCGTGCCGCTGCTGCTGCAGCTGTTGCTCTGGTACAACCTCGCCTACCTGTACCCGTACCTGAGCGTCGGCATCCCCTTCGGGCCGGAGTTCCTCTACTTCGACACGCTGTCCGTGATCGACAAGTTCTGGGCCGCGATCCTCGGGCTCGGGCTCTCGCAGGCCGCGTACTCGGCCGAGATCGTGCGGGCCGGGATCCTCTCGGTCGACCAGGGGCAGCAGGAGGCCGCCGCGTCGCTCGGCATCCCCAAGCGCCGCCAGGTGAGCCGCATCATCCTGCCGCAGGCGATGCGCTCCATCATCCCGACGGCCGTCAACGAGGTGATCGGGCTGCTCAAGGGCACGTCGATCGTCTACGTGCTGGCGTACGGCGAGCTGTTCTACATCGTCAGCGTCATCTACGGCCGCAACGGCCGCGTCGTGCCGCTGCTCATCGTCGCGTCGATCTGGTACCTCGTGCTCACGACGCTCATCACCGTCGTGCAGTACTACGTCGAACGGCACTACGCGAAGGGCGCGGTGCGCACGCTGCCCCCGACCCCGCTGCAGAAGGCGCGGTGGACCGTGCTCGTCTGGGCGTCGCGGCTCTCCGGCCGCCCCGTGCCCGACGCCGTCCCGCCCGCGTACGCGGCCCGCGCCCGGGTGGGCGTGCTGACCCGCACCGCGCGCACGTCGGGAGGTGCGGCATGAGCGCCGACGTCGCGACCGCCGGGCTCGTCGAGATCCACGGCGTCCACAAGAGCTTCGGCACCCTCGAGGTGCTGCGCGACGTGTCGCTCACCGTGCCGCCCGGGTCCGTGACGGTCGTGCTCGGCCCGTCCGGCTCCGGGAAGTCGACGCTGCTGCGCGCGATCAACCACCTGGAGAAGGTCGACAAGGGGTTCATCTCGCTCGACGGCGAGCTCATCGGGTACCGCCGCAAGGGCAACACCCTGCGCGAGCTCAAGGAGCGCGAGATCCTCGGCCAGCGCACCCAGATCGGGTTCGTCTTCCAGAGCTTCAACCTCTTCCCGCACCTCACCGCGCTCGAGAACGTCGTCGAGGCGCCGGTATCCGCGCAGCGTCGGCGCCGCGAGGACGTCGAGCCCGAGGCCCGCGCGCTGCTGGAACGCGTCGGGCTCGCGGACAAGGCCGACGCGCGACCCCGCCAGCTCTCCGGCGGGCAGCAGCAGCGCGTCGCCATCGCCCGTGCGCTCGCGCTGCGGCCCAAGGTGCTCCTGTTCGACGAGCCCACCTCGGCGCTCGACCCCGAGCTCGTCGGGGAGGTGCTCGAGGTCATCAAGGACGTCGCGAGCACCGGCACGACGCTCGTCGTCGTGACGCACGAGATCGGCTTCGCCCGCGAGGTCGCCGACACCGTCGTGTTCATGGACGACGGCGTCGTCGTGGAGCAGGGCACGCCCGCCGAGGTGCTCGACCACCCGCGCCACGACCGCACCCGGGCCTTCCTCCAGAAAGTCCTCTGAAACCCACCCGACGTCCACCGACGCCCGCCGTCGTGACCCGCGACCGGCCGCCCGGCCGTCCCGCACACCCGCACTCCCTGCGTCACCCCGACGCACCACCCGAGAGGTAGGACTCACGTGACCGCAACGACCACCCGCGCCCGCGCCCCCCGCGCGCTCGCCGCCCTCGCCGTCGTGCCCCTGCTGGCGCTCGCGGCCTGCTCCGGGGTGAGCACCGAGGCCCCGGCCGCGGCGGACGAGGGCGCGGCGACCGACGAGAGCACGACGTCCGTCTCGGACGCCCTCGACGTGAGCACGAGCCCGGACCAGGACCGCATCCGCACCACCGAGTCGGCCGAGGCCGTCGCGCTCCTCCCGGACGCCTGGAAGGACAAGGACGAGCTCGTCGTCGCGATCTCCGCGGGCGCGGCGCCACCGCTCGGCTTCCTCGCCGACGACGACGAGACGCCCATCGGCAACGAGACCGACATCGCGCAGCTCGTCGCCGACGCGCTCGGCAAGGACCTGCGCCTGGAGGTCAAGGCCTGGGCCGACTGGCCGCTCGCGCTCGGCTCGGGCGACGTCGACGCCGTGATCTCCAACGTCACGGTGACCGAGGAGCGCAAGGAGACGATCGACTTCTCCACGTACCGCAACGACGAGCTCGGCTGGCTCGTGGGCGCCGACTCCGACATCACGTCGATCGCGAAGCGCGAGGACATCGCGGGCAAGGTCGTCGCCGTCGGCTCCGGGACGAACCAGGAGAAGATCGTGCTCGAGTGGGACCGCCTCAACCAGGAGGACGGCCTCGAGCCCATCCAGGGCCCCGAGTACTACGAGCAGTTCTCCGACGTCCTGCTCGCGCTCCAGTCCGGGCGCATCGAGACGTACGTCGGCCCCAACGCGTCGCTCGCGTACCAGGCGGCGATCTCCCCGCAGGACTTCAAGGTCGTGGGCACGCTCAACGGCGGCTGGCCCGACACGGCGCAGATCGCCGTCGCCACGAAGAAGGGCAACGAGGCAGCCCCGGCCATCACGGCCGCGATCAACCACGCCATCGAGGACGGCACCTACCTCGAGGTGCTCCAGCGGTGGGGCCTGGAGTCCGAGGCCGTCGAGGAGTCGCAGACCAACCCGCCCGGCCTGCCGAAGACGGAGTGACCCGCGCATGACCACCAGCACCCAGCACGTCGACCACCTCGTGGTCGGGGGCGGCGTCATGGGCTCGGCCGCGGCGTGGCAGCTCGCCCGGCGTGGGCGCGACGTCGTGCTGCTCGAGCGCTTCGCGCCCGGGCACGCGCACGGCGCCTCGCACGGGACGTCGCGCATCTACCGCACGACGTACGCCGAGCCCGAGTACCTCGACCTCGCGCAGGAGGCGCTACGCCAGTGGCGCGAGGTCGAGGACGAGACCGGGACCGAGCTCCTCGACGTGACCGGCGGCGTGAGCCACGGGCGTCGTGACGGCGCGGCCGCGCGCCGCGTCGACGCGATCGGCGCCGCGTTCGCGGTCCGGGGGATCGAGCACGAGTGGCTCGACCCCGCGGCCGCGGCCGAGCGCTGGCCGGGGCTGCGGTTCGAGGGCCGGGTGCTGCACGAGGTCGCGACGGCCGGCCGGCTCCACGCCGACCGGGCCGTCGCGGCCCTCCAGGGGGCCGCGGCCGCGCGGGGCGCCGACGTGCGGCACGAGGTCGCCGTCCGGCACGTCGAGCGCGTCCCCGAGGGCGTGCGCGTCGTCACCGACGGCGCCGACGTCGTCGCGCGGGTCGTCGTCGTGACCGGCGGGGCGTGGAGCGCGGGTCTGCTGGGTTCCCCGGCGGGCGGCCTGCTCGGGCAGGAGCTCCCGCTCGTCGTCACGCAGGAGCAGCCCGCCCACTTCGCGCTCGCCCCCGGCACGTCGCCCGCGGGGTGGCCCGCGTTCACGCACGACGTCGGTCCCGGCACCGCGTGGCCGAGCGGCGTCTACGGGCTCGCGACCCCGGGCGAGGGCGTCAAGGTCGGCTTCCACGGCGTCGGCCCCGTCGTCGACCCCGACCGGCGCTCCTACCGGCCGGAGCCGGGCCAGCTCGCCGCGCTGCGCGACTACGTGCGCACCTGGCTGCCCGGCCTCGACCCCGACGCGTACGTCCCCGTGAGCTGCACGTACACCACGACGCCGGACCACGACTTCGTGCTCGACCGGCGCGGCGCGGTCGTCGTGGGCGCCGGGTTCTCCGGCCACGGCTTCAAGTTCGCCCCGGCCGTCGGGCGCGTGCTCGCCGACCTCGCGACCGCCCCCGGCGCCCTGCCCGACGGCGGCACCGCCGCCGAGCGGTTCGCGCTCGCCCGCCTCGCCGCACTCCCCGAGAGGACCGCCTCATGACGATCGCTCCCGCACCCACCGCCGGGGACGCTCCGGCCCCGGCCGCGGACCCCGGGACGCTCCCCGCGCCGCCCCACGACACCGACGGTGCCCGCGCCGCGCTCGCCGCGCGGTACGGCGTCGACCCCGCCGGGGTCGAGGACGTCGCGCCCGGCGCGGCCGCGGGCCTGGCACCCGCCGCGGACCGTCCCGGCACCGTCCTCGCGACGCAGCTGGGCCACCGGACGGTGCGCCGCTACCGCACCGACCCGCTGGCCCACCACGTCGTGCCGACGCTCGTCGCCGCCGCGCAGTCCGCCCCGACGTCGTCGAACCTCCAGCTCTGGAGCGTCGTCGCCGTCACCGACCCCGCGCGCAAGGCGCGGCTCGCCGCGCTCGCGGGCGACCAGGAGCACGTGCGCACCGCGCCGCTGCTGCTCGTCTGGCTCGCCGACGTCGCGCGGGCCCGCGCTCTCGGCGAGCGCGAGGGCGTCCGGCTCGAGGCGACCGACTACCTCGAGACGACGGTCGTCGCGTTCCTCGACGCCGCGCTCGCCGCGCAGAACGCCGTCGTGGCGGCGGAGTCGCTCGGTCTCGGCACCGTGTACATCGGCGCGCTGCGCAACCACCCCGCCCAGGTCGCGGCCGAGCTCGGCCTGCCCGAGGGCGTCGTCGCGGTCGTGGGGCTCGTCGTCGGGCACCCCGACCCCGCGGGCGGGGAACGGGTCAAGCCGCGGCTGCCGCAGGCGGCCGTCCTGCACGCCGAGCGCTACCGCGCCGTCGGGCAGGACCAGCACGTCGCGGCGTACGAGGAGCGCATCGCGCCCTTCTACCGCGAGGAGGGGCTCGACGGCGGCTGGCGCGACCGCGTCGTCGACCGCCTGCGTGTCCCTGGCGCCCTGCGCGGGCGCGCCCACCTGCGCACCACGCTCGCCGCGCTCGGGTTCCCGTCCAAGTAGCCCGGCGACCGCCTCGCCCCGAGCCACCGCACCCCACCAGAGGAAGCCATGTCCCACCAGCACCCGCACCCGACCGCCACCCCCGGCGGGCCGCGACCGGCGTCCGGCCGCGTCCCGCTGTCCGTGCTCGACCTCGCGATCGTCCCCGAGGGGGCGACGGGCCAGGACGCGGTGCGCCGCGCCGTCGGGCTCGCGCGCGACCTCGACCGGCTCGGCTACCACCGCGTCTGGTACGCCGAGCACCACCTGTCGCCCGGCGTCGGCTCGGCGTCGCCCGCCGTGCTCGCCGCCGCCGTCGCGGCCCGGACCGAGCGCATCCGCGTCGGCAGCGGTGCCGTGCTGCTCAGCACGACGAGCCCGCTCGTCGCCGCCGAGCAGTTCGGGACGATCGCCGCGCTCCACCCCGGCCGCGTCGACCTCGGGCTCGGCCGGGCGTTCACGCCGCCGCCGGGGGAGAAGGGGGCCGGGGCTCCGCGGCGGGCCCGGCCGGCCACCGGGCCGCGGGTCGTCGACGGGCTGTACGTGCCCGGCGCGCCGCCGGCGGACGTCAACGACTCCGTGCTGCGCGAGCGGATCCTCGCGCAGAAGCGGATCGTCGGGGCGTCGCGCACCCCGGCGAGCTTCCGCGACGAGCTCGAGCTCGTGCTCGGGCTGCGCGCGGGGACCTACCGCGACGAGCGCGGGACGTCGTACGTGAGCCCGCCCGTCGAGGGCGCCGACTGGGACCTGTGGGTCCTCGCGTCGAGCGCGGGCGAGAGCGCGCGCGTCGCGGGCGAGCTCGGGCTGCCGCTCGCCGCGAACTACCACGTGGCGCCGTCGGCGACGCTCGACACCGTCGCCGCGTACCGCGAGGCGTTCCGGCCGGGCGTGCTCGACGAGCCCTACGTCGTCGTGTCCGCCGACGTGCTCGTCGCCGACACCGTCGAGCGGGCCCGCGAGCTCGCGACGCCGTTCGCGGACTGGGTGCTCTCCATCCGCAGCGGCGCCGACGGCGCGATCGCCTACCCGGAGCCGGGCACGTCGCCCGCGTGGGAGGAGCGTCCGGAGGCGGAGCGCGCGCTCGTCGCCGACCGCGTCGACACACGCATCGTCGGTGACCCCGAGACCGTCGTGCGGCGGCTCGAGACCCTGCGCCGCGCGACCGGCGCGGACGAGCTCCTCGTCACCACCGCGACCCACGACGCCGACGACGCCCGACGCTCGTTCGCGCTGCTCGCCGAGCACTGGTTCGCGGACGCCGACGCCGACGCTGCCGCACGCGCCGCCGTCGCCCCCGACGTCGCACCCGCGCTCGCCGCCACCCACTGACACCACCACCCCGCGAAGGAGACACCGATGACCACGACCCCGCCCCTGCGGGCCGCGACCGACGCCGCCGCCCAGGTCGCCGACGGCGCGCTGCTGATCGACGTGCGCTCGGCCGGCGGTCGCGCCGCGCACGGCGAGATCCCCGGCGCCACGCACGCCGACCGCGACGACCTCGACGCGCTGTTCGGCCCCGCCGACGCCCCGGTGATCTCGCTCGACACGCCCGTCGTCGTCGTGTGCGGGTCGCCGAACGGCTCCGGGCCGGTGGCCGAGGCGCTCGCACGCCGCGGGTACACGCACGTGTCCCACGTCGACGGCGGCTTCCCCGCGTGGAAGGAGGCCGGCCTCCCGGCGTCCGACCCCGTCGGGGCGGCCCCGGAGCCCGCGCCCTCGGGGTCCGCGGCGCCGCCGGAGCCGACGGCACCCGCCCGGCCCTGAGCCGGCGGCCGGACCGTGCCCCGCACGTCCGGTCCGCGACCCCGCACCCCGAACCACCCGCACCGACACCACGGAGACCCTCATGCCCGTCGAGTTCCTCGGCATCGCCACGACCAACGACGCCTCGGAGACCACCGAGCGCACGACCGCCGCGTTCGACCCCGCCTACCTCGAGCGCCTCGTGCGCGCGCACGAGGACAACGGCTGGACGCGCGTCCTCTTCGCGTACGGCTCCTCCGGCCCCGAGCCCGCCGCGCTCGCCGCCTACACCGCCGCGCGCCTGCAGTCGATCGAGCTGCTGCTCGCGCACCGGCCCAACGTGTCCTACCCGACGTACGCCGCCAAGACGTTCGCGACGCTCGACCAGCTCTCCGGCGGGCGGCTCTCCGTCCACTTCATCACCGGCGGCAACGACCACGAGCAGGGCCGCGAGGGCGACACGCTGACCAAGGACGAGCGGTACGCGCGCACCCACGAGTACATCCAGATCGTCAAGCAGGCCTGGTCGAGCGCCGAGCCGTTCGACCACCACGGCCCGTTCTACGACTTCGACGACTTCGTGCTCGACGCCAAGCCCTTCGAGGGCCGCACCCCGACCATCTCGTTCGGCGGGTCGTCGGACGCCGCGTTCCGCGTCGGCGCGGCCGAGGCCGACATCTACGCCGTCTGGGGCGAGCCGCTCGACCGCACCGCCGAGCAGATCGCGCGCGTGCACGCCGAGGCCGCCGCCGCGGGCCGCACGACGCCGCCGCGCATCCACGCCGCGTTCCGGCCGATCGTCGCGCCGACCGAGGAGCTCGCCTGGGAGAAGGCGCACCGCATCCTCGACCGGATCGAGGCGCGCAAGGCCGCCGCGGGGGGCCAGCTCAGCCGTCGGCACCCGATCGACAAGCCCGAGAACGCGGGTTCCCAGCGCCTGCTCGAGATCGCCGCCCAGGGCGAGCGCTTCGACACCGCGCTGTGGACCGCGACCGCGAAGGCCACCGGCGGCGCCGGCAACTCCAACGCGCTCGTCGGCACGCCCGAGCAGGTCGCCGAGGCGCTGCTCGCCTACTACGACCTCGGCGTCCGCGTCATCTCCGCGCGCGGCTACGACCTGCTCGACGACGCGGTCGACTTCGGTCGCTACGTCATCCCGCTCGTCCGCGAGGAGGTGGCGAAGCGCGACGCCGCCGCCGCCGAGGCCACCGCGGCCTGACAGATCGGCAACCCCGCCCCGGGTCGGCAGCTCCGGTCGGGTTCGGCACCTGCGCGTGCCGAACTCGACCGGAGCTGCCGAACGCGCCGGTACCGGCCCCCGGACGACGACGAACAACAAGGAGAAGGACGTGCGGTTCCAGGTACTCGACATCGTGTTCAACCCGCCCCACCCCGTGACCGGGGAGGCGGTCGCGCCGTCCGACCGGTTGAACCGGGTCGTGGAGACGGCGGTGCTGGCCGAGGAGCTCGGGTTCGACTCGTTCGCGGTGGGGGAGCGGCACGCGGGAGAGGTGCTGTCGTCGGCGCCGACGGTGCTCCTCGGCGCGGTCGCGGCGCGGACGTCGCGCATCCTGCTGAGCACGGGCGTCACCGTGCTGTCGCTGCTCGACCCGATCCGCGTCGCCGAGGACCTCGCGACGGTCGACCAGCTGAGCCGCGGGCGGCTGGAGATCGTCATCGGCAAGGGCAACGAGGTGCTGCAGTACCCGCTGCTCGGGCTGGACCTCGACAAGCAGTACGAGTACCTCCAGGAGAACTACGAGCTGCTGCGCCTGCTGCTGTCGGAGGAGGACGTCAGCTGGAGCGGGCGGCACCGCCACGCGCTGGAGCACGCGACGACGCTGCCGCGGCCGTTCGCCGGGCCGTTCCGGATCTGGCACGGGTCGGCGACGTCGCGCTTCGCGGTCGACCTCGCGGCCCGGTACGGGGACCCGATCGTCAGCGCCAATGCGCTGCAGCCGCGCGAGAACTACCAGGTGCTCATCGACCGCTACCGCGAGCAGTACGCGGCGCACGGGCACGACCCGGCGTACGGGTACGTCGGGTCGGGCTCGGGCGGGCTGTTCCTCGCCGACACGACGGAGGAGGCGATCGAGCAGTACCGCCCGATCTACGAGGGCCAGGTCGCGGCGGCGGCGCGCCGGGGGTACGGGCCCGACGCCGTCGGGAAGGCACCGAGCTTCCGGACGGTCGAGGACGCCGTCGAGCGGGGGCCCGCGCTCGTGGGGTCGCCGGAGCGCGTGGCCGAGAAGATCCTCGACTACCACGCCTCGTACCGGCACGACCTGCAGTCCGTCTCGGTGAACCACCTGATCCCCGCGGCGCAGCAGGAGGACGTCCTGCGCCGGTTCGCGGAGGAGGTGGTCCCGGTCGTGAAGGCCGAGGTGAAGACCGACCTGTGGAGCCCGGCCGACGCCCGCCGCGCGGCGGGGTTCACCGCGGCCTGAGCGATCGCCGGACCGGAGGGAGGGGCCCGTCTCGCCCGGCGAGGCGGGCCCTCGCCGTGCTCGTGGCAGCCCCGGCGACGGGTCACGACGACGCGGAGCAGGAAACAACCGTCCGTCTGGCGGGACGGTCGTCTCGATACTTGACTCACCTGGTCGAGATTGTCTTTCCTGCTCCCAGGTGACGAGCGTCAGCACGCAGGCCCGGCTCGCTGACCAGCAACCCTTCGACGTGACGGGGTGCTCCGGGAACGACCTGACCGCGTGGCTCCCGCCGCGCGGTAAGCACGGCACCCCGGTGGGTTCCCCCGCCGCGCCGGCCCTGGGCCCGGCGCGGTCGACCACCGGCGCCGGACGACCGCCGGTCCTCAGCCGGCACACGAGGAGAGCAGCACGACATGATCCCCACACCTCACCGACGCCGGTCCCTGACCGTCGCCGCGGCGGCCGCCGCGACGGGCCTCCTGCTCAGCGCGTGCGCGGGCGGCGGCTCCGGCGCGTCCGACGGCGACGGGTCGCCCAGCCCGTCCGGCGAGCCCGTGGCGGGCGGCGACCTGACGTTCGCGCTCACGGTCGACTCGCACTGCATCGACCCGCAGCAGGTCGGCAACAACGACGCCATCGCGGCGGCCCGCCAGACGGTCGCGTCGCTCACGGCGCAGGACCCGGACTCGGGCGAGATCCTGCCGTGGCTCGCGGAGAGCTGGGAGGTGAACGACGACGCGTCGAGCTACACGTTCCACCTGCGCGACGACGCGACGTACGCCGACGGCACGCCGATCGACGCCGAGTCGGTGAAGACGAACTTCGACGCGATCGTCGCGCTGGGCGCGACGGCGTCGCTCGGGTCGCAGTACCTCGTCGGCTACGAGGGCACGACCGTCACCGACCCGCAGACCCTCACGGTGGACTTCGCGGAGCCAAGCGCGCAGTTCCTCCAGGCGACGTCGACGTTCTCGCTCGGCCTCCTCGCCCCGTCCTCGGCCGACCTGAGCGTCGAGGACCGCTGCGCCGGGAAGTTCGTCGGCTCCGGCCCGTTCTCCGTGAAGTCGTACACGCAGGACCAGGAGATCGTGCTCGAGAAGGTCGCGGGCTACGCGTGGGGCTCGGAGGCGAGCGACCACCAGGGCGAGGCCTACCTCGACACGGTGACGTTCAAGGTCATCCCCGAGGCGAGCGTGCGCAGCGGCAGCCTGCAGTCCGGGCAGATCGACGCCACGGCCGCGATCTCGACCGTCGACCTCCCGCAGTTCGACGGGAACGGGTTCTGGCTCGAGTACCGCGCCAACCCGGGCGTCGTGTTCAACCTCTTCCCCAACGAGTCGAGCCCGCTCGCGGGCGACGAGGCCGTGCGGACGGCGATCCTCCAGGGCATCGACCGCGAGCAGATCGCGGACACCGTGCTCAGCGCGCAGGACGAGCCGGCCACGAGCGTCCTGTCGCACTCGACGCCGCTCTACGAGAGCGTCGCGGACGAGCTCGCCTACGACCCCGAGGGCGCGAAGAAGATCCTCGACGACGCGGGCTGGGTCGAGGGCGCCGACGGCGTGCGCGAGAAGGACGGCCAGAAGCTCTCCACGACCGTGACGTTCTGGCAGGTGCCGGAGCCGCTCGAGCTCGTCCAGCAGCAGCTCGCACAGATCGGCGTGGACCTCCAGCTCCAGCACGTGACCGTCGCCGAGTCGCAGGCGATCAAGGAGAGCGGCGACTTCGACTTCGACTACTACAACCTCACGCGCTCCGACCCGGACGTGCTGCGGACGATCTTCTCGGCGAACGCGCGCAACATCAACCAGCGCGACGCGGAGGAGGTCGACGACCTGCTCGACGCGTCGGCCGCGGCGACCGACCCGGCCGAGCGCCAGAGGCTCGTCACGGAGGCGTCACGCCTCCTGGTCCAGAAGGGGCACGCGATCCCGGTCTACGAGCTCTCGACGACCATCGCGGCCGCCGACACGGTCCACGGCCTGACGTTCGAGGCGTCGTCGCGCCTCGACTTCTACGACGCCTGGGTCACCCAGGGCTGACCCGCCGGGCCCGCCTGCCCGACGCCGCGGCGTCGGGCAGGCGGGCATCCCCCACGGAAGGAGGCCGACCATGGGCCGGTACGTCCTGCGTCGCGCCGGGCAGGGCCTGTTCGTGCTCTGGGCGGCGTTCACCATCTCGTTCTTCGTCCTCTACCTGCTGCCCAGCGACCCGGCCGCGCTCATGGCGAGCGGCGGGGGCGAGGCGGACCAGGTGGACCCCGCGCTGCTCGACGCCCTGCGCGCCCAGTACGGCCTCGACCGGCCCGTGCTCGTGCAGTACGCCGACGCGCTGTGGCACGCGCTGCGGCTCGACTTCGGGACGTCGTACGCGTCCGGGGCGCCCGCGACGCAGCTCGTGCTCCAGGCGCTCCCGGAGACGCTCCGGCTCACGGCCGCGGCGCTCGTCCTCGCCGTCGTGGCGGGCGCCGGCATCGCGATCGCGAGCACGTTCCCGCGCGCGGCCTGGCTGCGCCACGCGCTCGCGTCGCTGCCGCCGCTCGGCGTCGCCCTGCCGCCGTTCTGGCTGGGCCTCCTCCTGCTGCAGTGGTTCTCCTTCCAGATCCCGCTGTTCCCCGCGATCGGCAACCAGGGCGCGATCAGCCTCGTGCTCCCGGCGATCACGCTCGCCGTGCCGGCGAGCGCCGCGCTCGCCCAGGTGCTCGCGCGGAGCCTGCGCGGGACGCTCGGCGAGCCGTACGTCGAGACGGCGCGCGCCAAGGGCGCGAGCCGCGCGCGCGTGCACTTCGGCCACGCGCTGCGCAACGCCGCGATCCCCGCGCTGACCGTGCTGGGCGTCGTCGTGGGCGGGCTGCTCGGTGGCACGGTCGTCACCGAGACGGTGTTCTCGCGCGCGGGCCTGGGACGGCTCACGGTCACGTCGGTGGACGCGCAGGACATCCCCGTGGTGCAGGCGGTCGTCGTCCTCTCGGCGCTCGTGTTCGTGGTCGTCACGCTCGTGGTCGACCTGCTCTACCCCCTGCTCGACCCCCGGATCGACGCACGACAGAAGGCGGTGGCCGCATGAGCACCAGGCCGGGAGTGCGCATCGTGCTCCGGGACGAGGCCCGGGTCGCGGACCGTGCCTCGGTGGCGGACGTGCCGCCGTCGGGCGCGCTCGCCCCCGACGCCCCGCCCGCCGACGCGCCCGGGGGACGCACGCCCGCGGAGATCGAGGTCGAGGACCGCGAGGACGCGCGCGCGATCCTCCGGCACGGCCGCGTGCGGACCCGGGGCACGGCGGGCCGGTGGCGGCGCGGGGCGCGGTACGCCGTGCGGCGTCCCGGGCTGGTCGTCGCCGTGCTCGTCGTCCTGCTCGTCACGGCGTGGGCGGTCGTCCCGCAGCTCTTCACGGCGTACGACCCGCTGACGGGCGTGCCCGCGGACCGGCTGCAGCCGCCGTCGGGCGCGCACCTGTTCGGCACCGACCACCTGGGGCGGGACGTGTACGCGCGCGTCGTCCACGGCGCGTCGGCCTCGCTCGGCGCGACCCTCGTCGCGGTCGCGGTCGGGCTCGTCGCCGGGTCGCTGCTCGGCCTGCTCGCGGGGTTCGTGCGCGGGTGGGTGGACGACGTCGTCGGCCGGTTCGTCGACGTGCTGCTCGCGATCCCCAGCATCCTGCTCTCGCTCGCGATCATCACGGCGCTCGGGTTCGGGACGGTCAAGGTCGCGATCGCCGTCGGCATCACGAGCGTCGCGACGTTCGCGCGCGTCATGCGGGCCGAGGTCCTGCGCACCTCGACGTCGGTGTACGTCGAGGCGGCCCGCGCGTCGGGGGTGCGCTGGTACGGCGTGCTGGGGCGCCACGTGCTGCCCAACTCGACGGGACCGGTGCTCGCGCTCGTCGCGCTCGAGCTCGGCACGGCCGTGCTCGCCATCTCGGCCCTGAGCTTCCTCGGCTACGGGACGCCGCCGCCCGCGCCGGAGTGGGGGTCGCTCGTCTCGGGCGGGCGCGACTACCTGGCCACCGCGTGGTGGCTCACGACCATGCCGGGCCTCGTGATCGTCGCCGTCGTGCTGTCGGCGAACCGCATCGCGCGGGCCCTGGAACGGACCGGAGGGGACGCATGACCGCCACGACGCCGACCACCCAGGAGCGTCCCGGCCCGACGTCGGGCGAGGCGCCCGCGCTCGAGATCCGCGGTCTGGAGGTCGCCTACCGCACGCGCGACGGCGGCTCGTACGCCGCCGTGCGCGGCGTCGACCTCACGGTCGGGCCGGGCGAGGTCGTCGCGCTCGTGGGCGAGTCCGGGTCGGGCAAGAGCACGACGGCGCACGCGGCCCTGCACCTGCTCGCGCGCGGGGGCGAGGTGACGGCAGGGACCATCCGCCTCGGCGGCCGCGACGTCGGACGGCTCTCCGAGAAGGAGTGGCAGCAGGTGCGGGGCCGCGACGTCGGGCTCGTGCCGCAGGACCCGACGGTCTCGCTCAACCCCGTCACGCGCGTGGGCGACCAGGTCGCGGAGGTGCTCGTCATCCACGGGCTCGCGCGGCGCAAGGAGGCGCGCGAGCGTGCGGTCGAGCTGCTGCGCCAGGCCGGGATCGACGACCCGGAGGCCCGCGCGCGGCAGTTCCCGTCGCAGCTCTCCGGCGGGATGCGCCAGCGCGTGCTCATCGCGATCGCCGTCGCGGCCCGGCCGCGCCTCGTCGTCGCGGACGAGCCCACGAGCGCGCTCGACGTGACGGTCCAGCGCCGCATCCTCGACCACCTCGACGGACTCGTGCGCGACCTCGGCACCGCCGTCCTGCTCATCACGCACGACCTCGGCGTCGCGGCGGACCGCGCCGACCGGATCGTCGTTCTCGAGCACGGGGTCGTCGTCGAGGAGGGCACCGCCGAGCAGGTGCTGCACGACCCACGCCACCCGTACACCCAGCAGCTCATCGCGGCGGCGCCGAGCCTCGCGAGCTCGCGCCTCGTCGCAGGCGGCACCCCGGAGACGGCGCCGAACGACGGCGTCGTCCCGCGCGCCGACGCGAGCCGCGCCGCGGTCGCGAGCCGCGCCGTCGACCAGGGGATCGCGGTGCCCGACGCCGCCGGCCCGGACACCGCGAGCGCGCCCGTCCTCGCGGTGCGGGACCTGCGCAAGGAGTTCACGCTGCCGCGCGGGTCGTCGCACCGGACGCTCGTCGCGGTGGACGGCGTGAGCCTCGCGGTCGGGCGCGGCGAGACGTACGCGCTCGTGGGGGAGTCGGGGTCGGGCAAGAGCACGACGGCGCGCCTCGCCCTCCGGCTCGAACGGCCCACCGCGGGCACGGTGGAGTTCGCCGGCGAGGACATCACGACGGCACGCGGCGAGCGGCTGCGGTCGCTGCGCCGCGGCTTCCAGGTGGTCTACCAGTCCCCGTACGCGTCGCTCGACCCGCGGTTCACCGTCGAGCAGATCGTCACCGAGCCGCTCCGGGCGTACCGGGTCGGGTCGCCGTCCGAGCGCGCCGACCGGGCGCGTGCGCTCGTCGAGGACGTCGCGCTCCCGCCCGACGTGCTCCGCCGGGGACCGCGCGAGCTCTCGGGCGGGCAGCGCCAGCGCGTCGCCATCGCGCGGGCGCTCGCCCTGAACCCGGCGCTCGTCGTGCTCGACGAGCCCGTCTCGGCGCTCGACGTGTCCGTGCAGGCGCAGATCCTCGAGCTGCTCGTGCGGCTCCAGGCCGAGCACGGGCTCGCGTACCTGTTCATCTCGCACGACCTCGCCGTCGTGCGGCAGGTGTCCGACCACGTCGGCGTCATGCACCGCGGGCGCGTCGTCGAGCAGGGGGCGGCCGAGCAGATCCTGCTCGACCCGCAGGAGGAGTACACGCGTGAGCTCGTCGCGGCCATCCCCGGCCGCCGCACGCTCCAGGACGCGCCCCGGGCGTCGTCCACGACAGCAGGGAGCGCACGATGACCGTCGCCGCACGACCCGCAGCGCCCGGCACCCGGCCCGGGACCAGGGCGACGCCCGGGCCGCGCGTGCTCGCGGAGCCCGCCCCCGCGCCGTCGCGCACCGAGCTCGCGGGCCGCACCACCGAGCTGCTCCAGGCGATGATCCGCAACGCGTGCGTCAACGACGGCACCGTCGGCTCGGGGCACGAGGCCCGCAACGCGCGCGCCGTCGCGGACGTGCTCGACGGTCTGGGCCTCGAGGTCGAGTGGGTCGAGCCGCAGCCCGGTCGCACGTCGCTCGTCGCGCGCCTGCGCGGCACCGACCCCGGTGCCCCGTCGCTCGCGCTCGTCGGGCACACCGACGTCGTCCCGGTCGAGCCGGAGGGGTGGACGCGCGACCCGTTCGGCGGCGAGCTCGTCGACGGCTGGGTCTGGGGCCGGGGCGCGATCGACATGCTCGGGCTCACGTCGGCGTTCACGGTCGTCACGCGGGCGATCGCGGAGAGCGGGCAGCGGCTGCGCGGCGACCTCGTGCTCGCCGCCGTCGCCGACGAGGAGCACGGCAGCACGTGGGGGGTCGACTGGATCACGCAGCACCGGTACGACCTCGTGGACGTCGACGCGGTCCTCACGGAGTCGGGCGGGGTGCCGCTCGGGCCCCGGGGGAGCCGCACGGTCGCGGTGGGGGAGAAGGGCGGCGCGGGGCGCCGGCTTCGCGTCGTCGGTCGGCCGGGGCACGGGTCGGGGCCGTACGGGTCGCTCAACGCGATCGTGCTCGCGGCCGAGGCCGTGCGGCGGATCACCGCGCACCGCGGCCCCGTCGTCATCGGAGACCTGTGGCGCCGCTACGTCGACGCGCTCGACCTCGCGCCCGACGTGCGGGCCGCGCTGCTCGACCCCGCGCGGATCGACGACGCGCTGCCCGCGCTCGGTGCGCTCGCGTCCGTCGCGCACGCCACGACCCACACGACCGTCGCGCCGACCGTGCTGCACGCGGGGTCGAAGCCCAACGTCATCCCCGGGCTCGCCGAGGTCACGCTCGACGTCCGCGTCCTCCCGGGCGCGACCCCGCAGGACGTGGCCGACCTGCTCGACGACGCGCTCGGCGACCTGCGCGAGCACGTGCACGTCGAGGGGGACTGGTTCGGCGAGGCCTCGCAGTCGCCCACCGACGGCGCGGCGTACGCGGCGATCGAGCGGGCCGTGCGCGCGCACGCGGGCGCCGACGTCGTGCCGGTCCTCGGTACGGGCGGCACGGACGGGCGCTTCTTCCGCCGTCGCGGCGTGCCGGCCTACGGGTTCGGGCTGCTCAGCGAGCAGTGGGACCCCGGGGTCTTCCGGTCGCTGTTCCACGGAAACGACGAGCGCGTCGACGTCGAGTCCCTCGGCCTCACGGCCACCGCGCTGCACGACGTCGTCACGAGCTACCTCGGGTGAGCGGTCGTCCCGGCGTCGGCGCCCCGCCGTGGCGGTGACCGCGGGCGGGCGCGCGTCGCGGGCCGTGCTGCGGGTCTGCCTCGCGACCGGGTTCGTCACGCTGCTCGACTCCGCGATCCTCACCGTCGCGGCGCCGGCGCTGCGGGCCGAGCTCGGCGCGACGACCGCCCAGCTCCAGTGGATCCTCGCCGGGTACTCCCTGACCTTCGGGCTCGCGCTCGTCCCGGCCGGCCGCCTCGGCGACCGGCTCGGTCGCGGCGGACCGCTGGCCGTCGGGCTCGGGCTGTTCGCCGTGGGGAGCCTGGTCGGCGCGACGGCCTCCGACGCCGACGTGCTCGTCGCCGCGCGCCTGCTCCAAGGAGCCGGCGCCGGGACCGCGAACCCGCAGGTCATCGGCCTGCTCCAGGACCACTACGCCGGACCGGCTCGCGCGCGTGCGCTCGGCGCCTACGCCTCGACGGGGGCGTTCGCCATGGTCCTGTCCCCGCTCGTCGGTGGCGGCATCCTGTCCGCGCTCGGACCGGCGGCGGGGTGGCGCGCCGCGGTCGGGCTCGCCGCGCCGCTCGGGCTGGCGGTCATGGTGGTCGCCCTGCGGGCGCTGCGGCCGGGGGACGCCGGACCTGGCGTCGCGGGAGAGGGCCGGGCCGGTGCGAGCACGGACGGCGGCCGCGGGGGCCGGTCGCGCGGCAGTCGGGTCGGGGTGGGCTTCGACGTCGTGGGCCTCGTGCTCGTCACCCTCGTGACCCTGGGCCTGCTCGTCCCGTTCGTCGCCGACGGGCCGCGCGCCGTCGTGCTGCCGGTCTCGCTCGGGGTGCTCGTGGCCGCCGTCGGGGGGCTCGTCGTGTGGGAGCCGCGCTACGCGCGGCGTGGCCGGGCGCCGGTGCTCGCCCCGGGGCTCCTGCGTTCCCCCACCTACGTGCTGGGGTGCGTCGTCGCGGCGTTCAGCTTCGGGGCCGCGCTCGGCTACTCGGCGGTCCTCATGCTCTTCCTGCAGGACGGCGCGGGCCTCAGCCCGGTCCAGGCCGGCCTCGTGACGACGCCGGGCGCCGTCGCGTCGGTGGTGGCGGCGAACCTCTCGTGGCGGTCGTTCCGGCGGTTCGGTCGGCGCGGCGTCACCGTCGCCGTCGGGGCGAAGGCCCTCGTCGCCGTGGGCACGGCGCTCGCCGTCGGCGTCGCGCCCACGGCGGCCGTGGTCGCCGCGCTCGTCGTCTCCCAGGTGCTCACGGGTGTCGCCGCGGGGCTGACGATCTCGCCCAACCAGACGCTCACCCTGGAGGGGGCGCCCGGCACCGAGCGCGGCGTCGCGGGGGCGGCGCTCCAGCTCGTGCAGCGCGTCGCGGCCACCGTCTGCATCGCCGCGATGACCGGCGCCTTCGTGGCCCGGACCGACGGCGCGGCCCCGGGTCTCCTCGACGCGCACCGCGACGGCCTCGTCGCCGTCAGCTCCGCCGTCGCGGCCCTCGCCCTCGTCGCCTGGGCGGCATCGTGGCTCGACGAGCGTCTCGCCCGCCCCGCCACCAGATAGAGCCGCAGGCCGTGGGGGAGGACACCAGGTGTCCTCCCCCACGGCCTGCGGCTCGACGGCGCGGTGCCGGACGGGTCAGGCCTCGCGGTTCTCCGAGGAGAGGAACCAGGCCTGCTTCTCCAGGTCCGCGATGATCTCGTGCAGGATGTCGGCGCTCGTCGGGTCCTCGGCGTCGACGTCGTCGTGCACGGCACGGACGACCTCGACCGTCTGCGCGATGCGCTCGACGACCGCGTCGACCGTGTCGCCGACCGACACGAGGCCCGCCGGGTACGGCGAGAGGTCCGTCGTCGTCGCGACGGTCTCGGTGCGGCCGTCGGGCACGACCTGGAGCGCGCGCATGCGCTCGGCGACGGTGTCGCTGTGCTCGCGCGCGGCGTCCACGACGTCGTCGAGCTGGAGGTGCAGGTCGCGGAACCCGCGGCCCGTGACGTTCCAGTGGGCCTGCTTGCCCTGGACGTGCAGGTCGACGAGCGCGACGAGCACGCGCTGCAGGTGGGCGCGGAGCTTCTCCGACGCCTCGAAGCGGGCCGTCGTGCGGTGGATGGTGGGTGCGGACATGGTGCTCCTCGCTCTCTCGGGGGTCGCCCGGAATCGTGCGGCGGTCACCCGGCTTCCGTCGGTGCCGTTCACTTGAACGATTCCAGACTAGGTGGCATTCCGCGCGCCCGCCAGCAAGGAGAGGCGTGCCTGACCTGCGGCGGGGCTCGTCGCGCGCCGAGCCGCAGCGTGGCGCGTCACGTCCTCTCGCCAGGTGAGAGGACGGCGTCCGGCCTTGCCCCGGGCGGCGCGCGGTGGTCCGCTGGGGCCATGACCGACACCTCCCGGACCCTCGCCTTCGGCACCCTCCCGTCGCGCACGCTCGGCACCGGCGGGGCGGCGCTCGCCGTCTCCGCCGTCGGGTTCGGCGGGATGTCCGTCACCGACGCCTACGGCCCCGCGGACGCCGCGGAGGCCGAGGCCGTGCTGCTCCGCGCGCTCGATCTCGGCGTGACGCTCTTCGACACGGCCGACGTCTACGGCCACGGCCGCAACGAGGAGCTGTTCGGCCGGGTCCTCGGGCCGCACCGGGACGAGATCGTCCTCGCGTCGAAGTTCGGGCTCCCGCCCGCGGGCGGCCACCCCGACGGGCGTCCGGTCGACGGCCGCCCCGAGTACGTCCGTGCCGCAGTCGACGCGAGCCTGCGCCGCCTCGGCACCGACCGCCTCGACCTGTACTACCTGCACCGCGTCGACCCCCAGGTGCCGATCGAGGACACGGTGGGCGCGCTCGCCGAGCTCGTGGAGGCCGGGAAGGTCCGCGGCATCGGTCTCTCGGAGCCGTCCGCCGCGACCGTGCGCCGCGCGCACGCCGTGCACCCCGTGACGGCCGTGCAGAGCGAGTACTCGCTGTGGACGCGCGACCCGGAGGACGAGGTGCTGCCGACGCTGCGCGAGCTCGGGGTCGGCTTCGTGCCCTTCTCGCCGCTCGGCCGGGGCATCCTCACCGGGACCGTGGACGCCACCGACGGCTTCGCGGAGGACGACGTGCGCCGCGCCCACGCCCGGTACGCCGGCGAGGCGTTCGAGCACAACCGCGGCCTCGTGCGCTCCCTGGAGCAGCTCGCCGCGGAGCACGGCGTCACGACGGCACAGCTCGCGCTCGCGTGGCTCCTCGCGCAGGGCGACGACGTCGTCCCGATCCCGGGGACGAAGCGCGTCGCATACCTGGAGCAGAACGTCGCGGCGGCCGCGGTCGAGCTCACGCCGGACGACGTCGCGACGATCGGCGCCGCGATCCCGCGCGCGGCCGTCCAGGGCGTGCGGCACCCGCAGCCGGACCTCCTCGACGGCTGACCTGCCGCGCGGGCGGCGGCGAGGACAGGGGGCCGCCCACCCTGCCTCGCGGGGCCGGGGAGACCTAGACTGGAGAGGTCCTGTGGGTCTCCCCGCGCAGAGGTCGGCTCCGATGTCGTGGCTGCTCATGATCTGGTGCGCGACGGCGTGCACGGCCGCCGCCGCGTGGTGGGTGCTGCGCCGGGCCGGGCGGCCTCCGAGCCACCGGGCGGGCGCGGGCCGTCGTGCCGCCGCGGCGCCGGACCCGCTGACGACGCTCGCGCTCCAGGTGCGGCTCACCGCGCTCGCCGCGGAGCTCCGGCGCATCGAGGCCGACCCGGACGTCTACGCGCGCGCCCACCACTACCTCGCGGTCCAGGGCGCCTACGACGCGCTGCTGCGCGAGGCCTGTCGGCTCACGGGGCTCCCGGTCGCGGACGCGCCCCTGCGCGCGGGCTTCCGCACCGGCGACGACGAGCGGTTCCGCGAGGAGCTCGAGCTCAGCGCGCGCGGCTGGAGCTGGTGACGGACCACCCGTGAGGGGCGGCACGGGACGGGCGAGGGGCCCGACGGCGGGACCTCCGCCGTCGGGCCCCTCGCCCGTCCGTGCGCTCAGAGCGCGGAGTGGTCGCCGATCCGGTGGTAGGTGCGGTCGTGGTAGACGAGCGGCGACGCCGCCGCCTCCCGCGACGCCCCGGGCGCGGCGCCGACGCTCGACGCGAGCGCGCGCAGCGAGACGAGGTAGGAGTCGCCCACCGGGGTGCGCTGGACGACCCGCCCGCGCACCCACGACAGCGCGCCGTCGATCACGGGCTCGCCCGTCGGCAGGCGCGACCAGCCGCCGTCCGCGAACCGGTCGATGCCGCTCGTCGCGAACCGGGCCGAGACGTCGTCCTGGTGGTCCGCGAGGAAGCTCACGGTCAGCGTGCGCGCCGTCGAGACCGCGGGCCACGACGACGACGTGGACGCGAGCGAGAACGCGAGCAGCGGGGGCGCGGCCGAGACTGAGATGACCGACGTCGCGGTGAAGCCGACGAGGCGGTCGCCGTGCTCGAGCGCGACGACGGCGACGCCCGCGGGGTGGCCGCGGAACACGGCCTTGTACTCGTCGGGGGAGAGCTGGGGCTCGTCCTGCTCGGCCAGGAGGGCCTCCAGGTGGGTGAGCTCGGCGGTCATCGGGCCACCCCCGCGAACGCGTCGGCGACGGCTGCGTCGGTGCGGGCCGACGGGCGGTCCTCCGCCGGGGGGAGCTGCGCCGTGGCGCGGCGCAGGGCGTCGCCCTCGCGCGCGAGCCACGCGTCCACGACCGGTCCCAGGTCCGCGAGCTGCGGCTCGGTGACCGTGAGCGACCGGGTCGGGACGACGGCGCCGAGCTCGACGAGCACGGGTCGCAGGTGCACCTCCCCGACGAGCGCGTGCGCCGGGTTCCCGGACACGACGAGCGGGACCACGACGACGCCCGCGAGCCCGTCGGGGCCGTAGAGGTCGAGGAAGGCCTTCAGCAGCCCGGTGTAGGACGCCTTGTAGACCGGCGTCGCCACGACGGCGACGGTCGCCCGGGCGAGCTGCTCACGGGCGGCGTCGGCCGCCGGATGGTCGGCGGCGAGCACCTCGCCGGCGAGCGACGCCAGGTCGACCGTGGCGACGTCGTCCGCGCCGAGGAGGTCGGCGACGCGGCGCGCGACCGTCTCGGCGGCGCCGAGCGTGCGCGAGCCGGGCCGCGGGTTGCCCGAGACGGCGAGCACCGTCGGGTGGGTGGGGTGGTGGGTCATGTGCACCTCGCAGTAGTCGTCGATCACGCTTGCCGTGCGGGCCGTCCTCGCCGGTGGCGGGGCAGGCCGGGCCCGGCCTGGTCATCTCCCGGAGCACCCCGCCGTGACAGGGGGTTGTCGGCCAGCGAGCCGGGGCTTGGCGCTGGCGCTCGTGACCTGGGGACGGGTATAGCAACCGCCCCGAGAAACTGCACCAGATCGGTAGGGTTTCTCAGTGGGTGGACGGATGTGTCGTCGTCGGTGACTCCTGTGCCGCCCCGTGCGGTCGCTCGTGCGCTGCGGCCGCCCGTGCCGGTGCGCGCGGAGTGAGACGGTGTGACGGGAGCTTCTGGCACAGGCGTACCGTCAGCAGGAGTTCCGCCCGCGTCAGACGAGGAGTACCCATGGACAGCCGACTGCAGTCCGTCTACGACGAGGTCCTGCGTCGCAACCCCGGCGAGGCCGAGTTCCACCAGGCCGTGCGCGAGGTCTTCGACTCGCTCGGCCCCGTGCTGCGCAAGCACCCGCGCTACGTCGAGGCCGCCGTCCTCGAGCGCGTGTGCGAGCCGGAGCGCCAGATCATCTTCCGGGTCCCGTGGGTGGACGACACCGGGCGCGTGCAGATCAACCGCGGCTTCCGCGTCGAGTTCAACTCCGCGCTCGGCCCGTACAAGGGCGGCCTGCGGTTCCACCCGTCGGTCTACCTGGGCATCGTGAAGTTCCTCGGCTTCGAGCAGATCTTCAAGAACTCGCTCACGGGCATGCCCATCGGCGGCGGCAAGGGCGGCTCCGACTTCGACCCGCGCGGGCGGTCCGACGGCGAGGTCATGCGGTTCTGCCAGTCGTTCATGACGGAGCTCTACCGGCACATCGGCGAGAACACGGACGTCCCCGCGGGCGACATCGGCGTGGGCGGCCGCGAGATCGGCTACCTCTTCGGGCAGTACAAGCGCATCACCAACCGGTACGAGTCCGGCGTCCTCACGGGCAAGGGCATCTCGTGGGGCGGCTCGCTCGTCCGCACGGAGGCCACGGGCTACGGCACGGTCCTCTTCGCGCAGAACATGCTGGAGACGCGCGGGCAGGAGCTCGACGGGCGCCGCGTCGTCGTCTCGGGCTCGGGCAACGTCGCGATCTACGCGACGGCCAAGGCGCAGCAGCTCGGCGCGAACGTGGTCGCGTTCTCCGACTCGTCGGGGTACGTCGTCGACGAGGCCGGGGTCGACCTCGAGCTCCTGCGCCAGATCAAGGAGGTCGAGCGCGGGCGCGTCGCCGACTACGCCGCGCGCCGCCCCGGGGCCCGCGTCGTCACCGACGGGTCCATCTGGGACGTGCCGTGCGACGTCGCGCTCCCGTGCGCGACGCAGAACGAGCTCGACGAGGCGGCGGCCAAGCAGCTCGTCGCGAACGGCGTCGTCGCGGTCGCGGAGGGCGCCAACATGCCCACGACGCCGAGCGCCGTCGCGCTGCTCCAGGAGGCGGGCGTCCTCTTCGCGCCGGGCAAGGCAGCCAACGCGGGCGGCGTCGCGACGTCGGCCCTCGAGATGCAGCAGAACGCGTCGCGCGACGCGTGGTCCTTCGAGTACACGGAGGACCGCCTCGCGCAGATCATGGCGGGCATCCACGACCGCTGCGTCGAGACGGCCGACGAGTACGGCACGCCCGGCAACTACGTGCTCGGCGCCAACATCGCGGGCTTCACCAAGGTCGCCGACGCGATCCTCGCGCTCGGCGTCATCTGACCCGAGCCGCACGACGACGGCCGTCGGTGCCCCGCGCGGAGCGGTGGCATCGGCGGCCGTCGTGCGCCCGTGAAAAGCCCTCCGGCCGAGAAGGGTCGGGCGCCTAGGGTGGCCGGATGGCGGCGGTCAGGCAGGTCCAGGTCACGTTCGACTGCGCGCAGCCACGGCGCGTCGCCCGGTTCTGGTGCGAGGTGCTGGGCTACGTCCCGGCGCCGCCCCCGGAGGGCTTCAGCACCTGGGACGACGCCGAGGCCTCCCTCCCGGCCACAGAGCGGGACGCGTGGTCCGCGTGCAGCGACCCCACCGGGGCCGGTCCGCGCCTGTACTTCCAGCGTGTCCCCGAGGGCAAGGTCGTCAAGAACCGCGTGCACCTCGACGTGCGTGCCGGCACCGGGCTCGTGGGTGCCGAGCGTCTCGCCGCGCTCGAGGCCGAGCGCGACCGGCTCGTCGCGCTCGGCGCGACGTGCGTGCGCGTGATGGTCGCCGACGAGGAGAACGAGTCCTGCATCGTCATGCAGGACGTCGAGGGCAACGAGTTCTGCCTGGACTGACCGCCGGGCCGACCCGCGGACCGCTCCGCCAGCCGGCCCCGGCGGTCGTGCCGAGGGGTGCCCTACGCGACCGTCGTGCGGACGGTGACCGGGATGTTGCCCCGGGTCGCGAGCGAGTACGGGCAGACGGCGTGCGCGGCCTCCGCGAGCTCCTCGGCGACGTCCTGGGTGACGCCGCCCCCGAGCTCGACGTGCAGCGTCGCGCCGAGCGAGAAGCCGCCGTCGCCGGTCGGGACGAGGTCGACCTCGGCGACGACGGCCGAGTCGGCCACGGGGACCTTGCGCTGCGCCGCGACCATCTTCAGCGCCGAGTGGAAGCATGACGACCACCCGGCTGCGAACAGCTGCTCCGGGTTCGTCCCGCCACCGGGGCCGCCCATCTGGCGCGGGACGGCGAGCGTGACGTCGAGCTGGCCGTCGTCGGACACGGCGCGGCCTCCGGCGCGACCGTCGCCGGTCGCGGTGGCCACGGCGGTGTAGAGGGTGTCAGCCATGAGGTGCCTCTCGAGAGTCGGGATCGAAGTAGAGTTACTAGTACGTCTACATCGGAGAACCTAGACTGGTGGCCGACCGCGCGCAAGGGCGGAGACAAGGAGGGGGCATGGTCGACGACTCGCCGACGCCCGGGGCGACGGGCCGCGGCACCGCGGCCGACACGCGCCGCCGCATCCTCGAGGCAGCCTCGGCGCTCTTCTACGCCCAGGGCATCCGAGCGACGAGCGCCGACCGCGTCATCGAGCAGGTCGGCATCACCAAGGTGACGTTCTACCGCCACTTCCGCACGAAGTCCGACCTCGTCGTCGCCTACCTCGAGGCGCAGGCCGCACGCGACCGTGCCGTCGTCGACGAGTCGCTCCGCGACGCCGAGCCGCTCGACGCCCTGAGCGCCCTCGCGGGCGCCATCGGCGCCGTGAGCTGCGTGCCGGGCTTCCGCGGCTGCCCGTTCATCAACGCCGCGGCGGAGACACCCGACCCGCAGGACCCGGTGCGCGTCGTCGTGGACCGCCACCGGCGCTGGACGCGGGACGTGTTCGCCCGCCTCGCCGCCGCGGTCGGCGTCACGGACGCCGACGCGACCGCGGCGCAGCTCATGATGCTGCGCGACGGCGCCATGGTCGCGGGCTACCTCGGCGACCCCGACGAGGTGGCCGCGACCCTGCGGTCCGCGTGCCTCGCCGCCGTCGCCACGGGACGGCCGACGCCGGCCTGAGCTCCCGCGCCCGGCCCGCGCCCGGAGTCGTCTACCCTGGCCGACGGCCGCCGTCGTGCGGGTCGCGCGACGCGACGGCCGCCGGACCGGACGACGGGAGAGCGCCATGACGACCACCCACCCCGAGGGGGGCGCGGCGCCCGCGGCCCGCGACGTGGCCCTCGAGCTCGCGGTCCAGGACCCCGACGGCGTCCGCGTGGCCGCGGCCGTGCGTGCGCACCGGGTCGAGCTGTGCGTCGGGCTCGGCGCGACGGGCGGGCTCACGCCCAGCGCCGGGCTCGTCGAGGCCGCGGTCGCCGCCGCAGCGGAGGCCGACGGTCCGGGGCCACGCGTCGAGGTGCACGTGCTCGTGCGCCCGCGCCCGGGCGGCTTCGTCCTCACGCCCACCGACCTCGACGTCCAGGTGCGCGACGTCCGGGCCGCGGTGGCGGCCGGGGCGCGCGGCGTCGTCGTGGGTGCGCTCACCCCGGACGGCCTGGTCGACGTCGGCGCCGTCCGCGCCCTCGTGGACTCCGCCGACGGGCGCGAGGTCACGTTCCACCGCGCCGTCGACGTCGTCGCCGACCCGCTCGCCGCGCTCGACGCGCTCTCCGGGGCCGGGGTCGTGCGCGTGCTCACGTCGGGCGGTGCGTCGCGCAGCATCGACGGCACCGACCGGCTGCGCGCCATGGCGGCGCACGCGCGCGATGCGCTCGGCGGGCGTGTGCAGGTCATGGCCGGCGGGGGAGTGCGGCCGCAGGACGTCGGGGCCCTGGTGGCCGCGCGCGTCGACGCCGTGCACCTCTCGGCCAAGCGCGTCGTCGCGGACGACGCCGGGCCGGGGGGCGGCGGCGACGCCGGCTACGAGGTCACCGACCCCGAGGTCGCGCGGGCCGCGCGTGCCGCGCTGGACGCCGCTCGCTGACCCCGCTCCCGGCTCGCCGCCGGCGCTGCCGCCGTCCCGCCGCCGACCCCGTCCCCGACCGCTCCCGCCAGCGCGGCCTGCTGCGCCCGTGCGACGCGCTGCGCCCCGCACGACCCGCTGCGCCGGGACCGGCCACGGGCCGCCCCACCCCCTCCTGACCGTCCTCGGCACCTCGGCCGGACCCCGTTCCACGGGGTCCGGCCGAGCCCGTCGCGGCGCGATCCTGGTATCGATGTCTCAGTTAGGTAACTTTCCTGTCGTATTCGTAGGAGGGCCGGTGGCTATTAGTTAGTGTTCCTGCCACACGCCTGCGGGCGCCGAAGTACGACGTGAGGACGCGTCGTCCATGCGAAAGGACCGAAGATGATTCGAAGCACGGCGCGCAAGCGTCTGCTCACGGCCGCGGCACTCGTGACGGGCGTCTCGCTGCTCGCGAGCGCCTGCACCGGCGGGGGCGATGGCGAGGGTGAGGGCAACGGCGGTGAGGCCCGTGTCCTCAATGTCTGGGCCGGCACCCAGACGCCCATGGTCGCGAACTTCAACCCGTACGCGCCCAACCCGCTGCACGTGACGAACGGTGGCATCTACGAGCCGCTGTTCTTCTACAACCGCGCCGAGGCCGGCGACCCGACGCCCCGCCTGGGCGAGTCCTACGAGTGGAGCGAGGACGGCACCGAGCTGACCGTCAAGATCCGCGAGGGCGTGAAGTGGTCCGACGGCGAGGACTTCACGGTCGAGGACGTCATCTTCTCGTACACCAACGACGCGGCGAAGCGCGACTACCTGAACACGATCGAGAAGGTCGACGAGTCGACCGTCAAGTTCACGTTCAACGGCGCGCAGTTCACGAGCGCCGTGCAGATCCTCGGCACCACGCTCATGGTCCCCGAGCACCTCTTCAAGGAGGTGTCGGACCTCATCACGTTCACGAACGACGAGCCGGTGGGCACCGGGCCGTTCACGCTCGACACCATCACGAACGCGACCTACACCGTCGTCCCGAACGAGGACTACTGGGGCGGCGAGCCGAGCCTCGGGAAGGTCCGCTTCCTCGCGCTCGACAAGAACCAGAGCGCCCAGGACCTCCTCGCCACCGGCAAGATCGACTGGACCACGATGTTCATCGCGGACCCGGAGACGGTCACCGGCGGCGGCCAGGTCTCGCTGCTCAACACCCCGCAGGACCCGACCACGATCATGTCGTGCTCGAACGCGGCGCTCGGCTGCGCGGGCCCGCAGACGGACCTCGCCGTCCGCCAGGCGGTCAACCTGCTCGTCGACCGCGGCGAGATCAACGAGAAGGCGTTCTCGGGCCACGCGGCCGTCGCGTCGCCGTCGCTCGCGCTCGTCGGTCGTGACGACCGCTGGATCTCCTCCGAGATCGAGAAGGAGAGCCCGCAGGAGGGCGACCCGGCCGAGGCGGCCAAGGTCCTCGAGGCGGCGGGCTACACCAAGGGTGCTGACGGCATCTTCGAGAAGGACGGCCAGAAGCTCTCGGTCGACCTCATCTCGGTCGACGGCTGGAGCGACCACAACGCGGCGGGTGACCTCATCGCGCAGCAGGCGCTCGAGGCGGGCGTGCAGATCAACCACGTGAAGATCACGCAGCAGGAGATGTCCGACGCCCGGACCAGCGGCAACTACCAGATGATGATCAGCGGCATCACGGGCACGTCGCTCGACGACCCGTTCGCCATCTACCGCCAGTGGCTCACGACCGAGTACACGACGCCGGTGGGCGAGACCATCGAGGCCGGCCGCTTCAACTTCCCGCGCTACTCGAACCCGCTCGTCGACGAGGCCGTGGCCACCGCCGCCGGCACCAACGACGAGGACACGAAGAAGGCCGCGTACGCCACGGTGCAGAAGGAGATCGCCCGCGACCTCCCCTACATCGCCCTCGTCGTGAACCCGACCATGTCGTTCGTCAACACGAAGGACTACACCGGCTGGCCGTCGGAGGACGACATGTACGCCTTCCCGCCGTCGTGGGCCACGATCAGCAACGGCGTGATCCTCTCCCAGCTCAAGCCCGCGAGCTGATGTCGCACTGCCGAAGAGGAGCTCGGGTGAACGAGGAGTCGGTTCAATGAGGTACTACGCACGGCGGATCGCGTTCTACGTGGTCACCTTCTGGGCCGCCGTCTCGCTCAACTTCCTTCTCCCGCGGGCCATCCCCGGTGATCCCAAGCAGATCTACCTCGACACCCTGCTCCGGAAGAACGGTGAGCTGACTCCGGGCCTCATCCAGAGTGTCGACATCCTCTTCGGCAGTGACGACGCCTCGCTGTGGGAGCAGTACCTCACGTACTGGAAGAACATCTTCACAGGTGATCTCGGTACGTCGGTCCTGTACTTCCCGGCACCCGTCAGCCAGCTGCTCGGCGAGGCCCTCCCCTGGACGGTGGGCCTCGTCGGGCTGGCGACGATCATCGCGTTCCTCCTCGGCGTCGGCCTCGGCGCATGGGTCGGGTGGAAGCGCGGTACGTGGGTCGACCACATCATCCCCGCGTCGACCTTCCTCCAGGCGGTGCCGTACTTCTGGCTCGCCCTGGTCCTCATCTCGATCTTCTCGGTGTCGCTCGGCTGGTTCCCCATCGTGGGCGCGTACGACATCTTCGAGTTCGACAGCGGTCCCGAGTGGTCGTGGGACTTCGTGGGCAGCGTGATCTACCACGGCACCCTCCCGGCCGTGACGATCATCCTGTCGGCGATGGGCGGCTGGCTCCTCGGGATGCGCAACATGATGGTCTCGACGATCGCCGAGGACTACGTCACGACGGCCGAGGCCAAGGGCCTGCGCCCCTTCCGGGTCGCGCTGACGTACGCGACGCGGAACGCGGTCCTGCCGTCGGTCACGGGCTTCGGCATCGCGCTCGGCTTCGTCGTCGCCGGGTCGGTGGTCATGGAGCAGGCCTTCAGCTACCCCGGCATCGGCAAGCTGCTCTTCACCGCGGTCCAGGCGAAGGACTACGCGCTCATGCAGGGCGCCTTCCTCGTGATCACCGTCGTGGTGCTCGCGGCGAACTTCCTCATGGACCTGATCAACGGCATCATCGACCCGAGGACGCGGAACAATGGCTGACCCCACCCGTGACGCCGAGACCGTGACTCCCGCGGCCGACGCCGCTCCTGCCGCCTCCGTGGTGGTGGACGGCCTGCCGCCCGAGAACCGGACCGCCGGCATCGTGCCGGACGTGCCCATCGCCCCGCCCGAGGCCGTCGTCGCGGGCGAGCCCGTCCCACAGAGCACCGCGCCGAAGCGCGGCATCCGGGCGATGCTCCCGCGCCGTTCGGGCAAGCTCGTCGTCGGCCTCGTGCTGACGCTCGGGATCGTGCTCTTCTCCGTCGTGGCGCCGCTGTTCAGCCAGAGCCCGCGGGCGACGTCGAACCCGGCGTACCTGCCGCCGAGCACCGAGCACCTGCTCGGCACGAACAACATCGGCGTCGACATCTTCGCCCAGGTCGCGCACGGCGGCCTCGGCTCCCTCACGGTGGGACTGCTCGCGGGCGTGATCGCGATGGTCCTCTCGCTCCTGTTCGGCATCATCGCCGGCTACGTCGGGGGCTGGACCAACGAGATCCTGTCCTTCGTCACGAACATCATGCTCGTGATCCCCGGGCTCCCCCTGATCATCGTGATCTCCGCCTACCTCGAGTCCCGCTCGCTCTTCCTCGTCGCCCTGATCCTCGGCATCACCGGGTGGGCGGGGGCGGCGATCGTGCTACGGGCACAGGCCCGGTCCCTGCGCAGCCGCGACTACGTCTACGCGGCCAAGGTCGCGGGCGAGAAGGCGCCGCGCATCGTCCTCGTCGAGATCCTGCCGAACCTCCTGCCGCTGCTCACCGCGAACTTCCTGGGCGCCGTGCTCCTCGCGATCCTCAGCGAGGCCGGCCTCTCGTACCTCGGCCTCGGGCCTTCCGGGTCGGTGACGTGGGGCACCATCCTCAACGAGGCCAGCACGCAGAACGCGATGGCGTACGGGCGCTGGTGGTGGTTCGTCCCGCCGGGCCTCCTCATCGCGCTGTTCGGCTGCGGGCTCGCCCTCATCAACTTCAGCATCGACGAGATCATCAACCCCAAGCTGCGGACGGCCCCTGCCGCGGTCAAGAACGTCCGCCTCGCGCGCAAGCAGCGCGCGAAGCTCCAGACGGCGACCGCGCCGAGCACCGCCAAGGCCGGCACGGCGGGCACCGCGGCCGACACCCCCGCCCGCGACGACGAGAAGGTCCAGTCATGAGCGCACCGACCCTCACCGCGAAGCCTGCGGGCGACTTCGGGGCCCCGCCCGGTGCGGTCCCCGTGCTCACGGCGCGGAACGTCTCGATCGAGTACCAGGTGAACCCGGTCGTGCAGGCCGTGAAGGACGTGTCCCTGACCCTGCACCGAGGCGAGATCCTCGGCCTCGCGGGCGAGTCCGGCTGCGGCAAGACGACCCTCGCGTACGGGCTCAACCAGCTCCTCAAGCCGCCGGCGCTGCGCACGAGCGGGGAGATCGTCCTCCACGACAAGGACGGCGACGACATCGACGTCGCCGCCCTGTCCGGGGACTCGCTGCGGGCGTTCCGCTGGGACAAGGTCTCGATGGTCTTCCAGGGGGCGATGAACTCCCTCAATCCCGTGATCAGCATCAAGGCCCAGCTGTTCGACGTCTTCGCGACGCACCGCCCGGGGATGTCCGCGAAGGCCAAGCTCGAGCGCAGCCGTGAGCTGCTGGAGCTCGTCGGGGTCGACCCGAACCGGCTCGACAGCTACGCGCACGAGCTCTCCGGCGGCATGCGCCAGCGCGTCATGATCGCGATGGCCCTCGCGCTCCAGCCGCAGGTCATGATCATGGACGAGCCGACGACGGCGCTCGACGTCGTCGTCCAGCGCGGCATCCTGCGCGAGATCATGCGGCTCCGCGAGCAGTTCGACTTCGCCGTCGTCTTCATCACGCACGACCTGCCGCTGCTGCTGGAGATCAGCGACCGGATCGCGGTCATGCTCCGCGGCGAGATCGTCGAGCTCAACACGGCCGAGGAGATCTACAACGCGCCCGCGCACGAGTACACGCGCCGCCTGCTCGGGTCGTTCCCGAGCCTGACGGGCGACCGTGGCGGGTTCGTCCGGTCCGGCGAGGACACCGCCGACAGCACGGGAGGGGTGGCCTGATGGGCACGCTCGAGATCCGGAACCTCACCAAGGACTTCGTCATCCGCAACGGGTGGAAGCGGTCGCGGCTGCGTGCGGTGAACGACGTGTCGTTCACGCTCGAGCCGGGCAAGACGATCGCCATCGTCGGTGAGTCGGGTTCCGGGAAGTCGACCGTCGCGCGGATGATCGCGAAGCTCGAGACGCCGACGTCCGGCGACATCCTGCTCGACGGCGTCCCGTCCGCCCGGCGTGGCCGTGGCCTGGCCGAGTACCGGCACGACGTCCAGATGGTGTTCCAGGACCCGTTCGCGTCGCTCAACCCGTTCCACTCGATCCGTCACCACCTGGAGCGGCCGCTGCGGATCCACGGGCGCGCGAAGACGGCCGCCGAGCTCGACGCGGCCGTCGACGAGCTCCTCACGCGCGTGAACCTCACGCCCCCGGGGACGTTCGCGGAGAAGCGTCCGCACGAGATGTCCGGAGGTCAGCGGCAGCGCGTCGCGATCGCCCGCGCGCTCGCCCCCGGCTCCCGGTTCCTCGTCGCGGACGAGCCCGTGTCGATGCTCGACGTGTCGATCCGGCTCGGGGTGCTCAACCTGCTGGCGCGCCTGCAGCGCGAGGAGAACCTCGGCGTCCTCTACATCACGCACGACCTCGCGACGGCGCGGCACTTCAGCGACGAGATCCTCGTGATGTTCCGCGGGAACGTCGTCGAGCGCGGGCCGTCGGACCAGGTCATCCTCGACCCGCAGCACGAGTACACGAAGCTGCTCCTCGGGGCGGCGCCGGAGCCGCAGAACCACGGCCGCCTCCGCGAGGAGGTGCGCCGCGAGCTCGCCGCGGCCGCGGCGGGCGAGGGCGACGCCGTCGCCCGCGACCGCTTCGGCACGCGCGGCATGTGAGACGGGCGTCGCCCGTCCCCTCTTCGTCCGGGCAGCGGGGGTTGCCCGGCGGCACGCGTCGGTGGTGACGCGTGCGCGTCGCGCGGGCCAGGTCAGTCGGACGCCCTGGCCCGCGCGCTCGCCCCGTCCGTCGTCGTTCGTCCTGCCACACAGGACGTCCCCGGTGATGGGTGGGTAGGGTCGGGCTCGTGCCCGCCCGTCACCTGCGCCTCGCGCGACCCGAGCCCTCCGCCCCGAGCAGCACCGCCCTGGTCACCGACGCGCTCGCGGCGCTGCGCCGCGAGATGGAGGTGCCGGAGAGCTTCCCGGACGGGGTGCTCGCCGAGGCCGAGGAGGTCGTGCGAGAGGACCGCCCGGTGCCCGGTCCCGGGCGCGTCGACCTGCGCGACGTCCCGTTCCTCACGATCGACCCGCCGGGCTCGATGGACCTCGACCAGGCGCTGCACCTGGAGCGTGCCGGGGGAGCGCCGGACGACCCGGCGGGCGCCGCGTTCGTGGTGCACTACGCGATCGCCGACGTCGGCGCGTTCGTCGTGCCGGGCGGCGCGATCGACGCCGAGGTCCACGAGCGCGGCACGACCCTCTACGCGCCCGACGGCCGCACCCCGCTGCACCCGGCCGTGCTGTCCGAGGGCGCGGCGAGCCTCCTGCCGGGCGAGGACCGCCCGGCCGCGGCCTGGCGCGTCGTGCTCGACGCCCGCGGCGAGATCCTCGACGCGACGGTGCGGCGCGCCGTCGTGCGCTCGACGCAGCGCCTCACCTACGACGAGGCGCAGGCCCGGATCGACGCTCGTCCCGCCGGGGACGACACCGGAGACCCCCTCCTGCTGCTCCGCGAGGTGGGCGAGCTGCGGCTCGCGCGCGAGCGCGAGCGCGGCGGTGTGTCGCTCGAGGTCCCGGAGCAGGAGATCGTCACGCGCGACGACGGCTCGTTCGGCCTCGAGTTCCGCTCGACCCTCCCGGCGGAGGCCTGGAACGCGCAGGTGTCGCTGCTCACGGGCATCGCGGCGGCGCGGATCATGCGCGCGGGGGGCGTCGGCGTCTTCCGCGCGCTGCCGGACGCGGACCCGCGCGACCTCGCGCGCCTGCGCCGCACGGCCCGGGCGCTCGGCATCGGCTGGCCGCGCGAGACGCCGTACGCCGAGCTCGTCCCGACGCTCGACTCGCGCGTCCCGCGCCATGCCGCGTTCCTCAACGAGGCGACGTCGCTGTTCCGGGGCGCGTCGTACGAGGCGTTCGGTGGCACGGGCCAGGAGCCCGGCGTGCCCGACGACGCGGCGCACGCCGCGATCGGTGCGGAGTACGCGCACGTCACCGCGCCCCTGCGCCGGCTCGTGGACCGCTACGGCACCGAGGTGTGCCTCGCGCTGTGCGCGGGGGAGGACGTGCCGCGGTGGGTGCTCGACGCCCTGCCCGGCCTGCCGCGCACGATGGCCCGCACGGGCCAGCGCGCGAGCGCGTACGAGCGCGCGATCGTCGACGTCGTCGAGGCCGCGCTGCTCACCGGTCGCGAGGGCGAGGAGTTCGACGGCGTCGTGGTCGACGTCGAGGACGACCGCGAGCGCGCCCGCCGCCTCGAGCGCGAGGACGCCGACGAGGCGGGCGGGGCACGGCGCGGCCAGGTGGTCCTCGCCGACCCGGCGGTGCGCGCTCCCGTCGAGGGGACGGACCTCCCGCTCGGCGACCCGGTGCGCGCCACGCTGCGCGAGGCGTCGGTGCCCGGGCGCCGCGTCCGGTTCACCGTCGGCTGACGCCGGGCCGCGCGGCCTAGGCTGGTCCTCGTGCCTGCCCGACGCCGTACCGACCCCGCCGCCGGCCGCCTCGCCCTGGCGACGTGGCGCGACGACCCCACCGACCGCCGTGCCGTGACGACGGCCGTGCGGTTCACGCTCGAGGAGCTCGCCGACGTCGCGCCCGGGCACACGGTCGAGGTGCGCGTACCGCCCGCGGGGGCCGTCCAGGCGGTCGAGGGCCCGCGGCACACGCGCGGGACGCCGCCGAACGTCGTCGAGACGGACCCGCAGACGTGGCTGGGCCTCGTCACGGGGGCCGTCGCCTGGGCCGACGCCGTCGCGGACGGGCGCGTCCGTGCGTCGGGCGAGCGCTCCGACATCTCCTTCCTGCTCCCGCTCCAGGCGGCCCGGCCGCGCTGACCACTCAGGCGGGGGCCTCGGCATCCGCTCGCGGGCGGCGAGCGTGTTACCGGTGGGTAACGTTCTGGGGGCCGGTCTGGCGGAGCGCCGGACGGGGGACTAGCGTCCCAGGATGACCGGCCGCCGTCCGCGCGGGCGCTCGCGGCACGACGACGTGCGCTGGCGTTCTCGTGACGGTGACACGGCAGCAACCGCACGTTCATCCAGGTGGGGTGCGATGTCCCGCGGAGGCAGGGCGTCGCCCCGTCCGAGGGACGTCCCCGACCCACGGGAACGCGCGAGCTGCTGCCCGGCCGTCCGCACGAGATGAAGGAGTCAGCGTGACCGACCACCAGCACCTGCGGCGACGGAGGGTGGTGGCGGGCACGTTGACCGTGGCCCTCGCCGTGCCGTTCTCCGTCGCGGCGGCCACCGCCGCGAGCGCGGCGCCCGACGGGTCGGGCCTCGTCATCAACGAGGCCTACCTGAGCGGCGGCAGCGCCAACGCCCCGTACACCCACAAGTTCGTCGAGCTGTACAACCCCACGCAGGCGGCGATCGACCTCTCCGGGATGTCGCTGCAGTACCGCTCCGCGACGAGCACGGGCGCCTTCACGGGCGTGACCGCGCTGACCGGCTCGGTCGCCCCCGGGGGCTACTACCTGGTGCAGGGCGGGTCGAACGGCTCGAACGGCGCCGCGCTGCCCACGCCCGACGCGACGGGCGGTCTCAACCCGTCGGGCACGACGGGCACCCTGGCGCTCGTGCGGTCGACCTCTCCGGTGACGCTGCCGGCGGGGAACGCCGCGGGCGCCGCGAACGTCGTCGACCTCATCGGGTACGGCACCTCGAACACGTTCGAGACGGCCGTGGGCCCCGCGCCGTCGGCCAACAACGTGCCCGCGTCGATCAACCGGACCGGGTACGCCGACACGGACGACAACAGCAAGGACTTCACGCTCTCCAGCACCGTGACGCCGCAGAACAGCGGCGACGACGGCGGCGGCCCGGGCCCTGAGCCGGGCGAGGTCGTCCCGATCGCGGAGATCCAGGGCACGGGCGCGGCGAGCCCGCTCGTCGGGCAGACGGTCACCACGCGCGGCGTCGTCACCGCGACCTACCCCACGGGCGGCTACGACGGCTTCTACCTGCAGACGGAGGGCACCGGCGGCGACCTCGACGCGTCGCACACGGCGTCGGACGCGATCTTCGTCTACTCGAAGGCGGGCGCGGCCGCGGTGGCGGTCGGCGACCACGTCGAGGTGACGGGCGCGGTCTCCGAGTACTTCACGCTCACCCAGATCACGCCCGCGGCGGGCGGCTGGACCGTGCTCGACGAGGCGGCGCAGGACGTCAAGCCCGCGAACGTCGCGTTCCCGGCGACCGACGCCGAGCGCGAGGTCCTCGAGGGCATGCTCGTGCAGCCGGCGGGCGACTACGTCGTCGCGGACAACTACGACACGAACTACTACGGGTCGTTCGTGCTCGCGGCGGGGACGGACCCGTTCGTCCAGCCGACGTCGGCCGGGCGGCCGGGCAGCGTGGAGGCGGCGGCCGCCGTCGCGGACCGTGCGGCGCGGGCCGTGGTGCTCGACGACGGCGCCACGACGAACTTCAACAACACCGCGAACAAGGGCGTCCCGCTCCCGTACCTCACGGGCGGGGCACCGGCGCGCGTGGGTGCGGCCGTGTCGTTCACGACGCCGGTCATCCTCGACTACCGGTTCGACGCCTGGACGTTCCAGCCGCGCACGCAGCTCACCGCGGGCGACGGCGGCAACGCCGCCACGGTGCAGCCGGTCACGTTCGAGAACACGCGGGAGGACGCTCCGGCCGAGGTCGGGGGCGACCTCTCCGTCGCGACGTTCAACGTGCTCAACTACTTCACGACCACGGGCGACCAGGTCGCGGGCTGCCAGTTCTACACGGACCGCGCGGGGAACCCGATCACGGTCCGCACGGGCTGCGACGCGCGCGGCGCGGCGGACGCCGCGAACCTCGAGCGGCAGCAGGCGAAGATCGTCGCGGCGATCGACGCCCTCGACGCGGACGTCGTCGCGCTCATGGAGATCGAGAACTCGGAGCCGTTCGGCAAGGACCGCGACCAGGCGCTGTCGGACCTCGTGGACGCGCTCAACGCGGCCGCGGGCGCCGAGGAGTGGGCGTTCGTCCCGTCGCCGGCCGCCGTGCCGACGGACGAGGACGTCATCCGCCTCGCGTACATCTACCAGGTGGCCGAGGCCGAGCCGGTCGGCGACTCCGTGATCCTGCTCGACGACCCGGCGTTCTCGAACGCGCGCGAGCCCCTCGCCCAGGTCTTCCAGCCCGCGGGCGGGATCACCGAGGGTGACGACGCGGCGAGCGACGACGTGCTCGTCGTCGCGAACCACCTCAAGTCGAAGGGCGGCAGCGACTCCGCGCCCGCCGACCAGAAGGACACCGGCGACGGCCAGGGCGCGTACAACAAGGCGCGCGTGGGCCAGGCGACGGCGCTCGTCGCCTTCGCCGAGAACGTCGCGGCCGACGCCGGGACGGACAAGGTCCTGCTCGCGGGCGACTTCAACTCCTACGAGCAGGAGGACCCGCTGCAGGTGCTCAAGGACGCCGGCTACACCGACCTCGGTGCGTCGACGGGCGAGCACACCTACCTGTTCGACGGGTACGTCGGGTCGCTCGACCACGTGTTCGCGTCGCCGGCCGCGGCGGACGCCGTCACCGGCACCGACGTGTGGAACATCAACTCGGTCGAGCCGATCGCCAACGAGTACAGCCGGTACAACTACAACGCGTCGATCCTCTACGACACGACGCCGTTCCGGTCGTCCGACCACGACCCCGTCCTCGTGGGCCTCCAGCTCGGCGCCGCCGAGCCCGGCACCACGCAGCTGGACCTGCTGGCGATCAACGACTTCCACGGTCGCATCGACGCCAACACGGTGAAGTTCGCGGGCACGATCGAGCAGCTGCGCGCGGCGAACCCCGACGGGACGGCCTTCGTCTCGGCGGGCGACAACATCGGCGCCTCGCTGTTCGCGTCGGCGCTCCAGGAGGACCAGCCGACGATCGACGTGCTGAACGCGCTCGACCTCGCGGCGTCCGCGGTGGGCAACCACGAGTTCGACCAGGGCATGGACGACCTCACGGGTCGTGTCACCGACGAGGCCGACTGGGCCTACCTGGGCGCGAACGTCTACGACAAGGGCACGACGAACCCGGCGCTGCCGGAGTACCAGGTCGTCGAGATCGACGGCCTCGACGTCGGCTTCGTCGGCGTCGTGACGGAGGAGACCCCGACGCTGGTCACGCCGTCGGGCATCGCCGACGTCGAGTTCGGCGACCCCGTCGAGGCGCTCAACCGCGTCACCGCCCAGCTCCAGGACGGCGACCCGGCGAACGGCGAGGCGGACGTCGTCGTGGGCCTCGTCCACGAGGGCGCGTCCGCGGGCACGCCCGACGGCGCGACGCTCGAGGAGGAGGTCGCCGCGGGCGGCGCCTTCGCGGACATCGTCGACGGGACCGACGCGCGCGTCGCGGCGATCTTCACGGGCCACACCCACAAGCAGTACGCGTGGGACGCGCCCGTCCCGGGCGTCCCGGGCAAGACCCGCCCGATCGTCCAGACCGGCAACTACGGCGAGTTCATCGGGCACGTGTCGCTCACCGTGGACACCGCGACCCACGAGGTCACGGCGTACACGGCGCAGAACGTGGCCCGCACGAAGGCGGAGGACGCGACCCTGGTCGCGACGTACCCGCGCGTCGCGGAGGTCAAGACGATCGTCGACGCGGCGCTCCAGCAGGCCGAGATCATCGGCGCGACCCCGATCGGCGAGGTCACCGCGGACATCACGACCGCGTTCGCGGGCGGCTCGTACACCGGTCCCGGCGGGACGTACGTGGGCTCCGGCCCGAACCCGACCTCCGGGCGTGACGACCGCGCCTCGGAGTCGACGCTCGGCAACCTCGTCGCCGACTCGCTCCTCGCGACGCTCTCCGACCCGGCGCGCGGCGCTGCGGACATCGGTGTCGTCAACCCCGGCGGGCTGCGCAGCGAGCTGTTCCACGACGGTGACGGCGTCATCACCTACGCCGAGGCCAACGCGGTGCTGCCGTTCGTCAACAACCTGTGGACCGTGACCCTGACGGGCGAGCAGGTCGTCGAGATGCTCGAGCAGCAGTGGCAGACGGACGCGAACGGCAACCGTCCGTCGCGCCCGTACCTCGCCCTGGGCCTCTCGGACAACGTGTCGTGGACGGCGAGCACCGCCGACCCGAACGCGGCGCCGGGGAGCAACGTCTCGTCCGTGACGATCGACGGCGAGCCGATCGACCCCGCCGGGGAGTACCGCGTCGCGACGTTCTCGTTCCTGGCCACCGGGGGCGACAACTTCCGCGTGTTCACGGACGGCACCGACCCGCGCGACTCCGGTCTGGTCGACCGGGACGCGTGGATCGCGTACCTGCAGCAGAGCTCGCCGGTGTCGCCGTCGTTCGACCGCTCGCGCGTGGTCGTCGACGAGCTGCCCGGCACCGTGACGGCGGGCTCCGACGTGAGCGTGGGGCTCTCGGGCCTGAACCTCACGTCGCTCGGGTCGCCGACGAACACGTCGGTGGACGGGTACCTCGTCGCCGCGGACGCCACGTTCGACCCGGCGAACCCGGGCACCGCGGCGGGCACCGCCACGGTGACGGGCGGGGCGGCGACCCTGACGGCGACGGTCCCGGCCGACGCCGCGGCGGGCGAGTACGACCTGTGGGTCGTCGCGTCGCCGAGCGGCACGACGGCGCGCATCCCCGTCACGGTCGAGGCCGCGGCCCCGACGGTGGAGCTCGTGAACCTCGAGGCCACCGCGCGCTGCACGGGCAAGTTCGTCCACCTCGCGGTCCGCGCCACCAACGGCGAGGACGCGCCGGTCGAGGTCGTCCTCCAGACGCCCTACGGTTCCAAGCGGTTCCCGAACCTCCAGCCGGGCAAGAACGCCTACCAGTCGTTCAACACCCGGGCCACGTCGATCGAGGGCGGGACGGTCACCGTGACCGCGACGCTCGACGGCGTGACGCAGGAGTACGAGATCCCCTTCGAGGGTCAGACCTGCGGCTGACGCCTGCCTGACGCCGTGCGGCGCCGCCGAGGAGGCGACGCCACATCCCGCGACCCGGGTCCCGTCCGACGGGCCCGGGTCGCGGTGCGTCCGGGGCGAGGACTCTGCGGGGAGTCCCAGGAAGCGCGGGTAGGGTCGTGCTCGTGAGCTCCGAGCAGTCCCGCGTGCCCGACGGCACGACCCCAGACCCGTCCGCCGCGCCCGACGCCGTCGTGCCCGACGCCGCGCGCCCCGAGGCCGGGTCCGAGGCCGCCGAGCCCGGGGGCGCTGAGCCCGAGGCCGCCGGGCCGGGGACGAGGGCGGACGAGACGCCCGGCGCGGTATCCGACGACGCCGCCTCCGCCGGTGGCGAGGAGGTCGAGATCGAGTCCGTGGTCGACCCGGCGACGGTCCGCCGCGCCCCCCGCTACCGTGCGTTCTTCACGGTCGGCATCCTCCTGGGCACGGTCCTCGGCCTGGGCATCGGTGGTGCGTGGCTCCAGTCGCCCGCCGCGGCGCCGGTCTTCAAGCCCGGCGTCTACTTCACCGTCATCCTCGTGACGTGCGCGGCGCTCGGCGCCGCGGTCGCGGGCGTGTGGGCCGTCGTCGCCGACCGCCGCAGCCTGCGCGGGCGCCGCTGACCGCTCAGCCGACGAGCGGCTCGGCCACGCGCCGGTCCGCCGGCTCGGACGCCGTACCGGTCGGGGCGCCGGCGGCGGGGGAGAGCCGCACCGCCACGCCGGGCGCCAGGCCCAGCGTCCGCGCTTCCGCGCGGGTCACGACGACGGACACCACCTCGTCGCCCGCGGTCACCTCCGCGCGCACCTCGAACCCCACGCGCGTCGTGCGCGTGACGACGCCGGTCACGCCCGCCGCGTCCGCCGTGTCCCCGATCGCGACGCCCCGGTGCAGGTGCGCCGACGGGTCGAGGCCCGCCCCGCCGTCGGGCAGGACCTCGACGTGGACGTCGTGCGGGCGGACGAGGACCCCGCCGAGGCGGGTCACCGGCCCGAGGAATCCCATGACGAAGTCGTTCGCGGGGCGGTCGTAGAGGTCGTCGGGGGTGCCGACCTGCTCGATGCGGCCCTCGTTGACGACGACGATCTCGTCCGCGACCTCGAGCGCCTCCTCCTGGTCGTGCGTGACGAACACGGTGGTCACGGGGATCTCGTCGTGCAGGCGGCGCAGCCAGTCGCGCAGCTCCTTGCGGACCTTCGCGTCGAGCGCGCCGAACGGCTCGTCGAGCAGGAGGACGCTCGGGCGGATCGCGAGCGCGCGGGCGAGCGCCATGCGCTGGCGCTGCCCGCCGGAGAGCTGCGACGGCAGCCGGTGGGCGAAGCTCTCGAGGTGCACGAGCCGTAGCAGCTCGTCGACGCGCTCGGCGATCTCGGCCTTCGGCGTGCGGCGGATCTCGAGCCCGAACGCGACGTTCCGCGCGACGCTCAGGTGCTTGAAGGCCGCGTAGTGCTGGAAGACGAAGCCCACGTTGCGGCGGCGCGCGGGCAGGTTCGTGGCGTCACGGCCCTCGATCTCGACCTGGCCGGAGTCCGGCACCTCGAGCCCGGCGACGACGCGCAGCAGCGTGGACTTGCCTCCGCCGCTCGGGCCGAGCAGCGCCGTGAGGCGGCCGGTCGGCACCGAGACGGAGACGTCGTCGAGCGCGACGAAGTCGCCGAAGGTCTTGCGGACGTTGCGGATCTCGATGCTCATGCGTCGGCCTCCGTGGGGGCGGCGGTGCGGGCGGACCTGGCGGTGCGGGGGGAGCGGCGGGGGCGGGGGCCGGCGTCGTCGTCGGAGCGCAGGAACGTCACGGCGACGATGCACGCGACGGACACCGACGCGAGGAGGAACGCGACGGCGTAGGCGGTGCCCTGCTCGAAGTCCTGGTACCGCTGCTCGACGAGCAGCGTGGACGTCTGCGTGCGGCCCTCGAAGTTGCCGGAGACGACCTTGACCGCGCCGAACTCGCCGAGGGCGCGCGCGAGCGTGAGCACGACGCCGTAGACGACGGCCCACCGGATCGCCGGCAGGGTGATGCGCCGGAACGTCTGGAGGCGGCTCGCCCCGAGGCTCGTCGCGGCGAGCTCCTCGTCGGTGCCGAGCTCCGTGAGGACCGGCACGACCTCGCGGACGACGAGCGGGAGGCACACGAACGCGGTGGCGAGGACGATGCCCGGCGGCGCGAAGATCACCTGGAGCCCGGCGTCCTCGAGAGCGCCGCCGAACCAGCCGTTCTTCCCGTACACGAGGACGAGCGAGAGCCCGACGACGATCGGCGAGACGGACAGCGGGAGGTCGAGCAGGGCGTTGAGGAGCGCCTTGCCCGGGAAGTCGTACCGGACGATGAGCATCGAGATCCCGACGCCGAACACGGTGTTGATCAGCACGACCTGCACCGCGACGGCGGCGGTGAGCTGGAGCGCGAAGACGACGGACGGGTCGGCGAGGGCCCGCTGGAACGTCTCGAGCCCGTCCGCGAACGCGCCGCGCACGACGAGCGAGACCGGCCACCCCACGAGCAGCACGAGGTACACGACCACGACGGCGCGCAGCGTGCGGCGCACCCAGGGGGAACTATCCACGGCGGGCCACCCTGCGCTGGAGGAGCTGGATCGTCGCGATGACGAGCAGCGAGACGAGGAGGAGCACCGACGCGACGGCCGCCGCCTGCTCCGGCTGGCCGTTCTCCAGGTAGCTGAGGATGCGCACGGAGCCCACCTCGGTGCGCATGGGCAGGTTCCCGGAGAGCAGCACGAGCGCGCCGTACTCGCTGATCGCACGCGCGAACGACAGCGCGGCGCCCGCGGTGATCGCGGGCGCGAGGGCCGGGAGGACGACGCGGCGGAAGGTCGTGGCCCGCGTCGCGCCGAGCGACGCGGCGGCCTCCTCGACGTCCCGGTCGAGCTCGGCGAGCACGGGCTGCACGCTGCGCACCACGAAGGGCAGCGTGACGAAGAGGAACGCGAGGAAGACGGCGGCGCGCGTGTTCGCGACGTCGACCCCCAGCGGCCCCGACGGCCCGTACAGCGCGAGCAGCACGAGGCCGGCGACGATCGTGGGGAGCGCGAACGGGATGTCGATGAGCACCTCGAGGAGCCGCTTGCCGGGGAACCGGTCGCGCACGAGGACCCACGCGATGAGCGTGCCCATGACGACGTTGACGGCAGTCACGGCGAGCGCCTGCGTGACCGTGAGTGTCAGCGCCGCGGCGGTCTGCGGCTGCGTCACAGCGGCGACGAAGGCAGGCCAGCCGCCGACGGACGTCTCGACGAGCACCGCGATCAGCGGGACGAGGGCGAGGGCCGAGAACCACACGAGCGCGACGCCGAGCCCGAGGCCGGAGGTCGCCGTGAGCCGGTAGGGGCCGTTGGGCGCCCGACGGCGCGTGCGGCCGGGAGGCGCGGCCGAGGCCGGGCGGCGCTCGCGCGCCGCCCGGCCCGGTCGTTCAGCGAGGGTCGAGGACACGGGTCACTGCTTCCCGGTCTCGGCCTGGATCTTGGTCACGAGGCCCTCGTCGCCGAAGAACTTGTCGTTCGTGGCCGACCAGCCGCCGAAGTCGTCGGCGATGGTGAGGAGCGTCGGGACGGTGGGGAACGGGTCGCTCGGGTCGTTGGCGCCCTCGACCTCGAAGTCGACGTCCCCGGTCAGGGGGCGGAAGCCCACGTGCGCGAACGCCTCCTGGCCCTCGGGCGTGAGGACGAAGTCGAGGTAGCTCTGCGCCTTAGGGTCGGCGTCGACCGTCACCGCGGCGGGGTTCTCGATGAGGAGCGTCTGGTCGGGGACCACGTAGTCGAACGTCTCGCCGTTCTGCCGCGCGAGGATCGCCTCGTTCTCATAGGAGAGCAGGACGTCGCCGGTGCCGGAGGTGAACGCCGTCGTCGCGTCGCGGCCGCTGCCGGGCAGCGCCACCGCGTTGGTGAAGAACTTCCGCAGGTACTCGGTCGCGTCCTCCTCGGAGCCGCCGTTCGCGATGACGCTGCCCCACCCGGCGAGGATGTTCCAGCGGGCCGAGCCCGAGGAACCGGGGTTCGGGGTGACGATCTCGACCCCGGGTTGGACGATGTCCTCCCAGCTCTGGATGTTCTTCGGGTTGCCCTCGCGCACCACGAGGACGACGACGGACTGGCTGACGATGCCCTGGTTCTCGCCCGCGTTCCAGTCCTCGGCGACGAGGCCCGCGTCGACGAGGCGCGTCACGTCGCCCTCGAGCGAGAAGTGCACGTAGTCGGCCTCGAGCCCGTCGGCGACCGCGCGGCTCTGGTCGCCGGACGCGCCGTACGACGTCTCCCAGGTCACGCCCTGGCCGTCCTCGGTCTCGCCCCACAGCTCCTGCGCCGCGTCGTTGCCCGCCTTCGGCACGGCGAAGCCGACGAGCGAGAGCGTCGTGGGCTCGACGTCGGAGCCGCCGTCGCCGCTCGCGTCGCCCCCGCCCGACCCGTCGACGGCGGTCGGCGCGCAGGCGGTGAGGACCAGGGCGGTGGCTGCCGCGGCAGCCGCGAGGGTGATCGTCGTCCGGAGGCGTCGCATGGTGTCGTCCTTCGTCGGGGTCCCGGGGAGCGGGAGCGGTGGTGGAACGGGCCCGGCGCGGCGGCCATACTGGACCCCCGCGGTCGGGTAAGTCGAGATTCAAGCGCGGCGTTCCCACGCAGCGAAACCCCCGACCGACAGGTGGGACGACGTAACGCCACCGTGAACGACGGCCGGGGGCCGTCCGCCTGGTCGTCCGCTTCCGCCCTCGCCCGCACGCTGTGGGACACTGAGGTACGTGGCCCCCCGCGGAGATGGACTTCTCAACCACGACCTCATGCCCGGCGAGAAAGGCCCCCAGGACGCCTGCGGCGTCTTCGGTGTCTGGGCGCCCGGCGAGGAGGTCGCCAAGCTCGCCTACTTCGGGCTCTACGCGCTGCAGCACCGCGGCCAGGAGTCGGCGGGCATCGCGACGAGCAACGGCGAGCAGATCCTCGTCTACAAGGACATGGGCCTCGTCTCCCAGGTCTTCGACGAGACGGCCCTCAACGCCCTGACGGGGCACATCGCCGTCGGGCACTGCCGGTACTCGACCACGGGCGGCGTGACGTGGGAGAACGCGCAGCCGACGCTCGGCGCCACCGCGTCCGGGACCGTGGCCCTCGGGCACAACGGCAACCTCACGAACTCCGCCGAGCTCGTCAACCTCGTCGCCGAGCGCTACGGGAGCCAGCGCCGCGGCGAGCTCGCGCGCGGCAACACGACGGACACCGCGCTCGTCACCGCGCTCCTCGCGGGCGACGCCGACCACACGCTGGAGGCGACGGCGCTCGAGGTGCTCCCGCGCTTGCGCGGCGCGTTCTCGCTCGTCTTCATGGACGAGCGCACGCTGTACGCCGCGCGCGACCCCCAGGGCGTGCGCCCGCTCGTGCTCGGCCGCCTCGAGCGCGGCTGGGTCGTCGCGAGCGAGACGCCGGCTCTGGACATCGTGGGCGCGTCCTTCGTGCGCGAGGTCGAGCCCGGCGAGCTCATCGCGATCGACGCGGAGGGCCTGCGCTCGCAGCGCTTCGCGCCCATCGAGCGCGCGGGCTGCGTCTTCGAGTACGTCTACCTGGCCCGCCCGGACACGAGCATCAACGGCCGCTCGGTGCACGCGGCGCGCGTCGAGATGGGCCGCCAGCTCGCCCGCGAGCACCCCGTCGAGGCGGATCTCGTCATCCCGGTCCCCGAGTCCGGCACGCCCGCCGCGGTCGGCTACGCCGCCGAGTCGGGCATCCCGTTCGGCCAGGGGCTCACGAAGAACGCCTACGTGGGCCGCACGTTCATCCAGCCGTCGGACACGCTGCGCCAGCTCGGCATCCGGCTCAAGCTCAACCCGCTGCGCGACGTGATCCGCGGCAAGCGGCTCGTCGTCGTCGACGACTCGATCGTGCGCGGCAACACGCAGCGCGCGCTCGTGCGCATGCTGCGCGAGGCCGGCGCGGCGGAGGTGCACGTGCGCATCAGCTCGCCGCCCGTGAAGTGGCCGTGCTTCTACGGCATCGACTTCGCGTCGCGCGCCGAGCTCATCGCGAACGGCCTCTCGCCGCACGAGATCGGCCAGTCGCTCGGTGCCGACAGCCTCGGCTACATCTCGACCGAGGGCATGATCTCGGCGACCGAGCAGCCGTCGTCCCAGCTCTGCACGGCGTGCTTCACCGGCAAGTACCCCATCGAGCTGCCGCCGGACGACCAGCTCGGCAAGCACCTCCTCGAGCAGGCCGAGCTCCCGCTCGGGGCGCCCGAGGACGGGCTGCGCAGCCTCTCGGTGACCGCCGGCGGCGCCGGCGCCCTCCAGCACCCCTGACCCGCACCCTCCGCACCACCGGCGCGCGCGCCGCGAGACACCTTTGGAGCCGACACCATGACTGCCGACTCGCCCCGCACGGGCCTCACCTACGCCGCCGCGGGGGTCGACACCGAGGCCGGTGACAAGGCCGTCGAGCTCATGAAGGACGCCGTGCGACGCACCCACGGGCCGCAGGTCCTCGGTGGCGTCGGCGGGTTCGCCGGGCTCTACGACTTCTCCGAGGTCGCGACGTACCGCCGTCCGCTGCTCGCGACGTCGACCGACGGCGTCGGCACCAAGGTCGCGATCGCCCAGGCGCTCGACGTGCACGACACGATCGGCTTCGACCTCGTCGGCATGGTCGTCGACGACATCGTGGTGGTGGGCGCCAAGCCGCTGTTCATGACCGACTACATCGCGTGCGGCAAGGTCGTGCCCGAGCGCATCGCGGGCATCGTGCGGGGCATCGCCGCCGCCTGCGAGGTCGCCGGCACCGCGCTCGTCGGCGGCGAGACGGCCGAGCACCCGGGCCTGCTCGGCGAGGACGAGTACGACGTCGCGGGCGCGGCCACGGGCGTCGTCGAGGCGGACGCGCTGCTCGGCCCGGAGCGCGTGCGCGAGGGCGACGTGCTCGTCGCCATGGCGTCGTCGGGCCTCCACTCGAACGGCTACTCGCTCGTGCGCGCCGTGCTGAAGCACGCGGGCTGGGGCCTCGAGCGGCACGTGGACGAGCTCGGCCGCACCGTCGGCGAGGAGCTGCTCACCCCCACGCGCGTCTACGCGAGCGACTGCCTCGCCCTGGCCGCCGACGACGCGGCTCAGGTCCACGCGTTCACGCACGTCACGGGCGGCGGCCTGGCCGCGAACCTCGCGCGCGTCCTCCCGGCCGGGCTCGTCGGGGTCGTGGACCGGGGGAGCTGGGACGTCCCGCCCGTCTTCCGCCTCGTGCGCGAGCTGGGCGGGGTGCCGCGCGGCGACCTCGAGAACACCCTCAACCTCGGCGTCGGGATGGTCGCGGTCGTGGGCGCGGACGGCGTCGACGCCGCCCTGGCGCGGTGCGCCGCGCTCGGCGTGCCCGCGTGGGTGCTCGGCACGGTCGAGGCGTTCGACCCGGACGCGGCCCGTGACCTCGCCGACGGCGACCTGGTCGCCGGCACCAAGGGCGTCCAGGCGGGCGCGGTGCGGCTCGTCGGGGACTACCGCTCCTGATCACCGCCCGGTCGGGTCGGCGCGCGGATCGTGGCGTCGGCCCGGCCAGGGCTGCTTTCCCGCGGGCGTGACGGGTCGATCCGTCAACGATGTCGCGGTGGGGTGATCCGCCGCGGACGCACGACGACGGCGCCACCGCCTGCGGGCAGGCGGCGGCGCCGTCGAGGTCAGGTGCGTCCGTGCGAGACGGCGGAGGGGGTGTCGCGGACGACCGTCAGCGGTCGTCGGACCAGTCGTTGTAGCGCTGGTCGTAGCGCTCGAGGTCGTCCGGCTCGGCGCCGAAGCGCGAGTCCGTCACGACATCCGTACGGCTGTGACCCGTGAGCTCCTGCTCGAGCGCACTGTAGTTCGTCTCGGGGCTGTAGTACTTCAGCGCGCGAGCGACCTTGGTCTGCTTTGCCTTCTGACGGCCGCGGCCCATGGCTCCGACCCCCTCAACGTAGAAGCGGGGCGGCAACGTACTCAGACGTGCGGCCCCGGGGTGTAGTTTCGTCTGTTCAGGGTCCAACGGTACATGCTCAGGGCCTATTCCATCCACTCAGAGACCCTGGCCGAGCCGTGGACGTGCCTACCGTCACACAGTCTCCACCGCGCGGCCCCGCCCGGACCGGGTCGGGCGGTGCGGAGGGCCCCTGCGGACCACCTGCGGCAACGCTCTCGTATGCCGCAGGAGCGCCTATCCGGCCGATCCGACCATAGAGCGCCTAATTCACCCGTCCGTCAAGTCGCCCGAAATCCGCATGCTGCGACAATGGAAGGTACTGGCGTCGTGCTGTCGTCGTGATCCGGGGTATCTGCCGGACCAGCGCGTACCAGGAGGAGGTGTCGTGATGTCCATGCACGGGGAGTCCGAAGTTCTGCTCACGCCCGCCGAGGTCGCCAGCCTTTTCCGCGTCGACCCCAAGACCGTCACCCGCTGGGCGAAGGCGGGCAAGCTGTCGTCGATCCGCACCCTCGGTGGCCACCGGCGCTACCGCGAGTCCGAGGTCCGGGCCCTGCTCGGCGCCGCGAGCGAGCCCGCGGACGGTACCGACAAGTCCTGACCCGGGGTCGCGCCCGGCCCACGGCCCACGGCGCGCCGACGTGGCGGCGCGCACCCGAACGGACGCCGGCACGACGCACGTTCTCGGTCGGCGCCGGCCTTGCCACCCAGCCCTGCGCGCGTGCGACGCTCCCGCACGCCGGATGGCCCGCGTCCCCGAACCCTCCCCGCGTGCCGGACGCCCCGCGCGTCGTCGAACCCTCCCGCACGCCGGAACGCCGCCGACCCCGCGTCCGGTGGAGCACCGGCGCGGGATCGACGGCGTTCGTCGACGGGGTCGCTACGAGCGGCGGCGGAGGATCGCCGCGGCCACCAGCGCGACGCCGACCACGGCGGCGCCCAGCAGCAGCTTGACGTTGCGGGACCGGTCCGGGTCCTCCTCGGGCAGCCCGTTGCCGGAGAGGAACGCCCCGGTGTCGCTCGCCGCCTGCTTCGCCTGCTGCGCGGCGGCCTTGGCCTGGACGCGCGGGTCGAGCCGCGTCGTGAGCTCGTCGATCGTCCCCGCGAGCTCCTTGCGGGTGCTCGCGATCTCGTCCTCGAGCTGGGACGGGGAGAGCTGGGGGTCGGGGGTCTCGCCGGTTCCGCTCACGGGCGCAGTCCTTCCTTGATGGTCGCGACGTCTTCCTTGATGCTCTCGACCGCACCGGTCGGCGTCGGCGGCACGCCCCGCTGGAGCTGCTTGACGCCGACGAACGCGAGCGTACCGGCGACCAGCACGAGGACGCCGCCGACGATCAGCGCCGCGAGCCACAGCGGCATGGCGGTCGCGAGGCCCTCCATGGCGGAGTGCAGCAGGAAGCCCAGGCCGTACAGCACGAGCACGCCGCCGACGACGAGCAGGCCGATGCCGATGCCGGCGTGCTTCGCCTTCGTCGTGAGCTCGGCCTTCGCGAGGGCGATCTCCGAGCGGACGAGGCGGGTCGCCTGCTCGGACAAGCGCTCCACGAGCTGTCCGACCGTCGGCTTCTGCTCCTCGGGCGGGATGCGCCCGTCGATCCAGTCGCTCATCTCTCAGCCTTTCCGCAGGTGATCCCCCACCACTCAACCGGCACCGGGGTCGGCGCGCAACTTCCCCGGGGGTGCTCGCGGTGCCCCGGGGGCGAGGAGGGTCGCGCGAGGGACGCCGCGCCGGCTCGGGACGCAGAAGACCCCCGTCCGGAATCCCGGGCGGGGGTCTCTCGGTGGCTCCGACCGGCGTCGATCCGGTGACCTTTCGATTTTCAGTCGAACGCTCTACCAACTGAGCTACAGAGCCATGGGGGAAGAGCCCGGCCGGCCGATGCCGACCGGGCTCTTCGCCTCACGCGACCCTGACGGGACTTGAACCCGCGACCTCCGCCGTGACAGGGCGGCGCGCTAACCAACTGCGCTACAGGGCCTTGCTGTTCTTCGCGAGACACACCTTAGCACCAGGGAACCCGGTGGTTTTCACCAGTGATCCTGGCGGTGTGGTGGCCCGCATTCGAACCGAGAGGATCGTACCGTACCGGTGAGCCGATCCGTAAATCCGCCGGTGACCACCGGTCCCGACGCGATCTCGCGTACCCCCAACGGGATTCGAACCCGTGCTACCGCCGTGAAAGGGCGGGGTCCTAGGCCGCTAGACGATGGGGGCTCAGGAACGTCGGCCAGTGTACAGCGGCACCGCCCGGGGCTCCTCGTCGGATCCGCCGCCCGCGCGGGGGAGGATGGGCGGGTGGTGGAGATGACGCGGGCCGAGTTCGAGGACGCCGTGCGCGACGGGCTGGACCTCGTGCCCGAGGACCTGGCGGCGCAGATGGACAACGTCGTGGTGCTCGTCGAGGACGACGCGCCCGACGACGACCCTGAGCTGCTCGGGCTCTACGAGGGGGTCCCGCTCACGGAGCGGGACCACATGTGGGCGGCGGGCGCGCTGCCCGACCGCATCACGATCTTCCGCAACCCGACGCTCGCCATCTGCGAGACGCGCGAGGACGTGGTCGAGGAGGTGGCGGTGACCGTCGTCCACGAGATCGCGCACCACTTCGGTATCGACGACGACCGGCTGCACGAGCTCGGCTGGGGCTGAGCCCGGGCGGTCCGGGGTCGCCGATCGCTAGGATCGGCGGGTGACGACGAGCGCCGCGAGCGACCCCCGGCACGACGGCGCGCACGACCACGAGGCGGTCGCGCGCCTGCTCCACGCGCTCGCCGAGCCGCGCCGCCTCGCGATCGTGCACCTGCTCACGGGCTCGGAGCGCCGGGTCGTCGACCTCACGCGCGAGCTCGGGCTGGCCCAGTCGACCGTCTCGGAGCACCTCACCACGCTGCGCGAGGTCGGGGTCGTCGCGGTGCGGCGGGAGGGCCGGTCGTCCTGGTACCGCCTCGTGCGCCCGGAGGTCGCGCACCTCCTCGCCGACGCGGAGCACGTCGCCCTCGCCCCCTGACCCCTGCTCGTGACGCGTGTCACGGCGCGCCCCGCCTAGAAAACATCGGTGTTCATCGATATCATCGGCATCTACCGATGAATGGAGGATCGATGGGAGCGGGTCACGACCACGGCGCAGGTGGCCTCGACGCGCCCGACCACCGCAGGCGGCTCGCCGTCGCGTTCGGCATCACCGCGACGATCCTCGCGGCCCAGGCCGTCGGCGCGGTGCTCACGGGGAGCCTGGCGCTCCTGACGGACACGGCGCACATGCTCACCGACGCGGTCGGGCTGGCCGTCGCGCTGGTCGCGGCGTCGCTCGCGCTGCGCCCGGCGACCAAGCACCGCACGTGGGGCTTCCGCCGTGTCGAGGTGCTCGCGGCCCTCGCGCAGGCGGCGCTGCTCCTCGCCGTCGGCGCGTACGCCGCCGTCGAGGGCGTCCGGCGCCTGCTCGAGCCGCCCGAGGTGCCCTCCTCCGAGCTGCTCGTGTTCGGGATCGTCGGTCTCGTGGGGAACCTCGTCGCCATCGCGGTCCTCGCGTCGGGGCGACGCGCGAACCTCAACCTGCGCGCCGCGTTCCTCGAGGTGGTCAACGACGCGCTGGGCTCCGTCGGGGTCATCGTGGCCGCCGTCGTGATCGCCACGACGGGCTACCAGCGGGCTGACGCCATCGCCGGCCTGCTCATCGCCGTCCTCATCGTGCCGCGCGCGTTCCGCCTCCTGCGCGAGGCGACGGCCGTCCTCATGGAGTTCACGCCCGAGGGCCTGGACCTCGACGACGTCCGGCGGCACATCCTCTCGCTCGACCACGTCGAGGACGTCCACGACCTGCACGCCTCCACGGTCGCGACAGGGCTCCCGACGATCTCGGCGCACGTCGTCGTGGACGACGCGTGCTTCCGGGACGGTCACGCGCTGGAGATCGTCGAGCGCGTGCGCACGTGCGTCGCCCACCACTTCCCGGTCTCCGTCGAGCACTCGACCTTCCAGCTCGAGACGGCCGCCCTGCGCGACCGCGAGGCGCACGGCCACGCCTGAGGGCGCCGTCGGGCCTCCCAGCGGTGCGCGAGCGGACGCCCTGGGGACGACCCGTCGCCGTGCGGGGCGCGCCCACTAGGGTGGTGCCATGACGATCCTCGTGACCGGCGGAGCCGGGTACATCGGCGCGCACGTGGTGCGCCTCCTGCAGGAGCGCGGCGAGAAGGTGGTGGTGGTCGACGACCTGAGCACGGGCCGCGCGGACCGGGTCGGTGACGCGGTGCTGGTCGAGGTCGACGTCGCGTCGCCCGAGGCCGTGGACGTGCTCACGCGCGCCATGACCGAGCACGACGTGCGCGCGGTCGTCCACTTCGCGGCGCGCAAGCAGGTGGGGGAGTCGGTCGAGAAGCCGGCCTGGTACTACCAGCAGAACGTCGGGGGCTTCACGAACCTCGTCACCGCGATGCAGGCGGCCGGCGTCGACCGTCTCGTCTTCTCGTCGTCCGCGGCGACGTACGGCATGCCGTCGGTGTCCCTGGTCGAGGAGAAGCTGCACGCCGAGCCGATCAACCCCTACGGCGAGACGAAGCTCGTGGGGGAGTGGCTGGGCCGGGCCGCGGGCCGCGCGTGGGGGCTGCGGTTCGTCGCCCTGCGCTACTTCAACGTCGCCGGTGCGGGCTGGCCGGACCTGGGCGACCCCGCCGTGCTCAACCTCGTGCCCATGGTCCTCGACCGCCTCGAGCGCGGCGAGCGGCCCAAGATCTTCGGGGACGACTACCCCACGCCGGACGGTACGTGCATCCGGGACTACATCCACGTCCTCGACCTCGCGCAGGCCCACCTCGCCGCGCTCGAGTACCTGGGTGTGGACGAGCGTCCGTTCGACGTCTTCAACGTCGGCACGGGTGAGGGCTCCTCGGTGCGCGAGGTGATCGACGAGATCGGGCGCGTCAGCGGGCTCGACGTCACGCCGGAGGTCCTGCCGCGTCGCGCGGGCGACCCGCCGCAGCTCGTCGGGAACCCCCGCCGCATCAACGAGCTCTTCGGCTGGCGCGCCACGAACGGCCTGCCGGAGATCATCGCGTCGGCGTGGGAGGCCTGGCAGGCCGGGCCCCGCCGCATCGACACGACGCGCGAGGCCGCCTCCGAGGTGTGAAATCCGGCGTCCCGTGCGACCCTACATCCCTCAGCATGCTGAGGATCGACCGGGGAGGTTCCCCGGCGACGGAAGACGGGACGACGACGTGGGTGACGAGAGCGACCCGGCACGGCTGTACGACCTGACCGCCGCACGCACGAGCCGGGTCGTGCTGGCGGCGTACTCGACCTCGTTCGGGCTGGGCGCGCGCCTGCTCGACGCCCCGACCCGCGACGGGATCGACGCGGTGTACGGGCTCGTGCGGATCGCCGACGAGGTCGTGGACACGCGCCGCGGCGACGGCGCAGCAGACCTCCTCGACGAGCTGGAGGCGGAGACCGCGCGGGCGCTCGACCGCGGCTGGTCGACGAACCTCGTCGTCCACTCGTTCGCCCGCGCCGCGCGCCGCTGCGGGTTCGGGCACGACGAGGTCGACCCGTTCTTCGCCTCGATGCGCACCGACCTCACGGTCCGCGTGCACGACCGCGAGAGCTACGAGCGGTACGTGTACGGCTCGGCCGAGGTCGTCGGCCTCATGTGCCTCGCGGTGTTCCTCAACGCGCGGCGTCGCCCCGGAGAGCCGCTGCACGTCCCGGACCCGGCGCTGGTCCGGGGCGCCCGCGCGCTCGGCGCGGCGTTCCAGAAGATCAACTTCCTGCGCGACCTGCGCACCGACCACGACGAGCTCGGGCGCGCCTACCTGCCCGGCGTCGTCCCCGGCCGACTGCGCCGCCGGGACGTCGAGGCGTTCTGCCGCGAGGTCGAGGGCGACCTCGCCGCCGCCCGCGCCGCGCTCCCCGGGCTCCCGGTGCGCCCGCGCATCGCCGTGGCCGCGACCGTCGCCGTCTACGAGCGGCTCCTGGCGCGGCTCGCCGCGACGCCGCCGGAGGACATCCTGCGTGCGCGCGTGCGCATCCCGGACACGATGAAGGTCGCGCTCGCGGCGCGCGCCGCCGGCGGCCAGCTCCTCGGCCAGGTGGCGTCCGCCCGGTCCCCGCGCCCGCGGAAGGTGCTCGCGTGAGGGCTCCGCGCGTCGTCGTCGTCGGAGGGGGGATCGCCGGGCTCGCCACCGCCGCCCTGCTCGCGCGCGGCGGCGCCCGCGTCACCCTGCTCGAGCGGCACGACGAGGTGGGCGGTCGCGCGGGCACGCTCGAGGTGGACGGCTTCCGCTTCGACACCGGCCCGTCCTGGTACTTCATGCCCGAGGTGTTCGAGCACTTCTTCGGGCTGCTCGGCGCGCGCGTCGAGGACCACCTCGACCTCGTCCCGCTCGACCCGGCGTACCGGGTGTTCTTCGAGCCGGGCGCGGACGGCGCGGCGTCGACATTCGAGCTGTCCGGCAACGCCGGGGTCAACCGGTCGCGGCTCGACGCGATCGAGCCGGGAGCCGGGGGCCGGATCGCCGCGTACGCCGAGGACGCGAGCGAGGCGTACGGGCTGGCGCTCGACCACTTCCTCTACACGACGTTCGAGCGCCCCGACCGGGCGCTCTCGCCCTCGGTGCTGCGTCGGCTGCCGCGCCTGGCCGGTCTCCTGCGCGAGTCGCTCGCCGACCGCGCCGCGCGCGCCGTGGAGGACCCTCGGCTCCAGCAGCTCCTCGGGTACCACGCCGTGTTCCTCGGGTCGTCGCCCTACCGCGCGCCCGCGCTCTACTCGCTCATGAGCCACCTCGACCTCGTCGACGGCGTCCAGTACCCCCGCGGGGGCATGTACACGCTCATCGAGGCCGTCGAGCGGCTCGCGCGCGCCGCGGGCGCGGAGGTGCGCACCGGCGCGGACGTCGCCGGGATCGAGGTCGTGCCCGGCGCCGGTCGCCGCGGGCGGGTCGCCGGCGTGCGCCTCGCGTCGGGCGAGCTCGTCGAGGCGGACGTCGTCGTGTCGGCCGCCGACCGGCACCACACGGAGACGGCGCTCCTCGAGCCGCGCTGGGCCGACCTCCCCGCCGTGGCGTGGGAGGACAAGGGTCCCGGCATCTCCGCGCTGCTCGTGCTCGCGGGCGTCCGCGGCGAGCTGCCCGAGCTCGCGCACCACTCGCTGTTCTTCACGAAGGACTGGCCCGCCAACTTCGACGCGGTGCTCGGCCCGGACCGTCGCAGCGACCCTCGCGGCCTGCGCGTGCCGGAGCCCGCCTCGCTCTACGTGTCGCGCACGAGCGCGACGGACGGGCCGACGTCGGCCGCCCCCGCGGCGCCGCCCGGCCACGAGAACCTGTTCCTCCTCGTGCCGTTCCCCGCCGACCCGACGCTCGGCGGCGACGAGCCGTCGCAGCGCACGCTCGAAGGGCTGGCCGACCGCTACCTCGCCCAGGTGGGGCGCTGGGCGGGGGTCGAGGATCTCCCGGGGCGCGTCGTCACGCGACGCGTGCTCGGGCCAGCGCACTTCGCGACCGAGCTCTCGGCGTGGCGCGGCGGCGCGCTCGGCATGGAGCACACCCTGCGGCAGTCCGCGCTGTGGCGCCCGGGGAACGCGTCCCGCCGTGTCGACGGGCTCTACCACGCCGGAGGTGGCACGATCCCGGGCGTGGGACTGCCGATGTGCCTGATCAGCGCCGAGCTCGTCGCCAAGCGGCTGCTCGGCGAGACGTCCGCGCGCCCGCTGCCCGAGCCGCTGCGCGAGGGCTTCCTCGCCGCGAGCCGCCGGCCCGAACGGCTCCGGCCGGCGGACCGGCCGGTGGCGGTCCGCCGGTGACGGGCCTCGCCTACCTCGGTGCGCTCGCGGTCTCGCTCGGCGGCCTCGCCGTGCTCGACCGCCGGTTCCGGCTCGCGTTCTGGTCCGACCCCCGGCGCGCCTCGCTCACGGTCGGTCTCGGCGTCGTCGGGTTCCTCGCCTGGGACGTCGCGGGCCTCGCGCTCGGGATCTTCGCGCGCGGGGAGAGCCCCTGGATGACCGGGCTGCTGCTCGCGCCCGACCTCCCCGTCGAGGAGGCGGTGTTCCTGACGCTCCTGTGCTACAACGCGCTGCTCGTCTGGCGGGGCGCCGAGCGCGTGCTCGCGGCCCGCCGCGCCGGGGAGGACGACGCGTGACGAACATCGTGCTCAACGTCATCGTCCTCGCGGTGCTCGTCGCGGTGTCGTGGCGCGTGCTGCGCCGGCTGCGACCCGGGCCGCTCGTGTGGACGGCCGTCGTGATGTGCGTGCTCACCCTCGTGTTCGACACGCTGATGATCGCGGCCGACCTGTACGTCTACCACCCGGACAAGATCCTCGGCGTCTACCTGTGGGGGGCGCCGCTCGAGGACTTCGCGTACGCGCTCGCCGCCGCGCTCGGGATGCCGGTGCTGTGGACGGTGCTCGGCGCCCGCGGTCGCGACCGCACCGCCGGCCGCGGGTCCGGGCGCGGGCGTGCCACGGAGGACGACCGGTGAAGGACGTCCTCGCCGCGTCGCGGCCCTTCTCCTGGATCAACACCGCGTACCCCTTCGCCGCGGGGTACCTCGTGGCGACCGGCGGGCGCGTCGACCTCGCGCTCGTCGTCGGGACGCTGTACTTCCTCGTGCCGTACAACCTGCTCATGTACGGCGTGAACGACGTCTTCGACTACGCGAGCGACCTGCGGAACCCGCGCAAGGGCGGCATCGAGGGCGCGCTGGCGGACCCGGCGACCGCGCGCGTCACGCACCGGCGCATCCTGCGCGCGTGCGTCGCGACCAACGTGCCGTTCCTCGTCGCGCTCCTGCTCCTCGGCGACCCGCTCGCGGGCGCGGTCCTCGCGCTCGTGGTGTTCGGCGTCGTCGCCTACTCGGCGCCCCGGCTGCGGTTCAAGGAGCGCCCGTTCCTCGACTCGTTCACCTCGGCGATGCACTTCGCCGGGCCGCTGCTGTACGCGCTCGTGCTCGTCGACGCGGACCTGTCCGCGCGCGCCGTCTGGCCCGTGCTCGTCGGCTTCGTGCTCTGGGGCATGGCGTCGCACGCGTTCGGCGCGGTGCAAGACGTGCGCGCGGACCGCGAGGGCGGCATCGCGTCCGTCGCGACGGCGATCGGCGCGCACGCGACCGTGCTCGCCGCGGCGGCGGCGTACGTCGGGGCGGCCGTCGTGCTCGCGGTGCTCCCGTGGCCCGGCGTCCTCGCCGCTCTGCTCCCGCTGCCGTACGCCGTCAACGTGCTGCGGTTCCGCGACGTGCGCGACGACGACTGCGAGCGCGCCAACGCCGGGTGGCGGGCGTTCCTGTGGCTCAACCTCGTCACCGGGTTCCTCGTGACGATGCTGCTCCTCGCGGACGCCCTCACCTGACGCGCCCCGCGTCGCCGGGCACGGACGACGACGGCCCCGGTCCCGCGAGGTCGTCGCGGTGCCGGGGCCGTCGTCGTGGGGGAGCGGCCCGTCAGGAGATGTCGCCGTACTCCCAGTGCCAGGGCTCGTTCTTCGAGCCGCCGGCGCGGGCCCACTCGGGGTTCTCCCACCCGTAGGCCGGCGCGTTGGCGCGCATCCACTCGTACTGCGCGGTGCCGTAGCTCTGGATGCCGCCGCCGAGGTCGAGCGCGAGCGCCCAGCCGTGGTTCGACATGCCGGGCGGCGCCGCGAAGTAGCCGCGGGACGCCTTCACGGCGACCTGGGACGCGTACGAGCGGTACGAGTCCGTGACGGACAGGTTCGCGCCGAACGCCTCGCGGTACTTCTCGTTGAGGGCCTCGATCTGGTGGGCGGCGTCGCAGCGGAGCTGCTCGCCGGGCGCGAACGACAGCTCGCACAGCGCGCTCGCCGGGATCTGGCCGTTGCCGTAGCCCGCGGTGGACGTGGCCCACTGGTCGAGCTGGGCGGCGACCTCCTCGGCCGACGGCGGTCCGGGCACGACCTGGACGGTCACGCCCGAGCCGGCGGCGTCGAGCAGGGTCGTGAGCTCCGCCGTCAGCGCGGCGATCTCCTCCGTGCCGGCGGGAGCCGCCGGGTCCGCGGGTGCCTCGGCGTCTGCGGCCGGGGCACCGGCGTTCGCGTTCCCCGTACCGGTGGTGAGGTCGGGCGCGTCGGTCGCGGTGTCCGCGGCCGCCGCGTCCTCCTCGGGCGACTCGGTCGCCGCGTCGGCGCCGGCCGACGGCGCGGCGGCGTCCGTCCCGGGCGTGGCGTCGTCGGGCGCCGTGGCCAGGCCCGGCGTCGCGGTGCCGAGCTTCGGGACCGCGGCCTCGAGCTCGTCGAGCGGCGTGCGGGCCGAGGACCGGCTCGCACGGTCGTCGGCGCGGCCGTCGAGCGCGGGCACGCTCGCGCCGAGCGTCTCGGCGGCGGTGAGCGTGTCGTCGGTCGCGGGCTCCTCGGTGGCCTCGGCGGTCGCCGTGGCGCCGTCGTCCGGGCTCGCGAGCCCGGACCCCGCGGGGGAGCCGAGGAGCGTGGTGGCATCCTCGGACGGGGACGCCTCGGACACGGCCTCGCTGAGCCGCGTGCGCGCGTCCTCGATCTGGGCGACCTGCTCGGGCGTGAGCGCCGCGGCGCCCTCCCCGGTGAGGAACTGGGCCCGGACGAGCACGTCGCCCGCGGCGTCGACGGTCGCCGGGTCGGCCGTCGCCGGGGCGGCGGACGTCCCGAGGGACACGGGGGCGACCGCGGTGCCGGGGGTCGGCGCGCCGGCGGGCGCCGCCTCGGTCGCGTCGGTCGCCGCGGACGGCACCGCGCCGTTGGCGAAGGCCGCCGCGGCGGTGCTCGCGGTGAGCGCGACGGCCGCGACGGCGGCGCCGGTCCCGAGCGTGCGGCGGCGCCGGGGCGCGGCAGAGCCGGTCCCGTGCGTGCCACGGCGGGCAGCGGAGACGAGTGCGGCGGGGAACGAGGCCCGGCGCGCGGTGTGGCGGCCCATCTAGCGCGCCTCGCCGCGGACGGCGGGGTACGCGCCGGTGGTGCCGGTCGGGGTGGACGTGAGGTGCTGTGCAGTGGTCAAGCGGACGATCCGATCATCGGGTCGTGGTCGCGGGCATCGAGCGCGGCGCGCTCCGGTCCCTGGGCACCTGCGCAGGGGAGCGCGGGGTGACCACGACGGCGTGCGGTCGGGCGGGACGCGAGCGCGCCCTCTCACCACGACGCCGACAGGCACGGTCTCGGGGTGGACCGCGGAGGCCTGTCGGCTGTTCCATCTTCAACTAGACGGACGTCCAGAGGGGTGGGCTCACGAGGGGAAGCCCCGGGAATGGCGTGGGGACCGTGTGCTCAGGACGTGAAGAGGGTACGTGTCACGCGTCCTGCGTCGCGCGTGACCGCCGAGCCGACGAGCGTCCCGAGCGCGATCCCGAACACGGCGACGACCGCGTTCGCGATCTCCTGCGCGGCCTCCGGGCCCCCGTTCACGAGGTCGGAGAGACCCAGGAGGCTCAGGGCACCGGGCACGAGGAGCCAGAACGCGGGCAGCGTCGTGACGGCCGCCGGCGGCCCGTGCCGCGAGCGCTCGACGAGCGCGGCGAGCGGGGCGATGACGAGCGCCCCGAAGAACCCGGCGAGGGGCGCCGCGGCGAGCGACCCCAGGAGCTGGGCCGCGTAGGCGCCCAGCAGCACGAGCAGGACCCAGGGGAGCGACCCGCGCGGGGACGACGCGAAGAGCATCTGCCCCAGCCCGACGGCGAGGATCCCGACCCACGGCGCCCACCACCCGAGGTGGTCGCCCTGCGGTGCCGCGACGAGCGGGCCCCCGACGGCGGCGCCGGCGACGACGCCGAACACGAGGAGCAGGAGCTGCGCGACGCCGTAGACGAGCCGGCTCGCCCCCGCGACGATCTGGTTGCTCGTCAGCTCGATCGCCGCGACGGTGAGCACCGACCCGGGCAGGAACGACACGAGCGGCGGGACGAGCACGCTCAGCGGGTCGTCGCCCAGCCACGGGTGCACCACGTCCACGGCGAGGAGCGTGACGACGAACGCCGCGACGACGGGCAGGGCGGTCGCGAGCGTGGGCCACCGCGTGCCGAGCCAGCGCAGCGCCCCGACGAGCAGCCCGAGCGCGAGGTAGACGGGCAGGAGCGGGCCCGTCGGGTTGAGCACGAGGCCGAACCCGACGGTGAGCAGCCCGTGCCCGACGACGGTGAGCACGGGCCCGAACCGGGGCGGGCGGGCGACGATCGCGCGCAGCTGCGCCCGCGCGTCGGCGAGCGGGACGTCCGACGTGCGCAGGCGGCGCACGAGCGTCATGAGCGCCCCGATCTGGTCGAGGTTGAGACCGCTCGCCTCCGCGGCCGAGAAGTCCGCGACCGCGCCGCTCTCGGTGCTCACCCGGACGAAGACGCCCGTCGGCAGGACGAGGGTGCCCACGGTCGAGGCGCCCGACCGCCGGGCGACCGCCTCGAGGTCGTCCTCGACGTCGGTGACCGAGCGGCCGGAGTCGAGGAGCGCCGTCCCGAGCTCGCGCAGGAGGGGCACGAGGTCGGGCGAGACCTCGGGCGGCTCGGGCTCGGCAGCGAGCGGCGGTTCGTCGCCCAGCGCGCGCAGCACCCGGCGCACGACGCCCGGGGCACGCCGGACGTCGTCGAGCCAGGTCGCGTGCCGGCGGCGGGTCAGGGCGGGCCCTCCGTGCTCACGGCGACGAGCGCGAGCAGGGCGTCCGCGTAGGCGTCGGCCGCGTCGGCGGCGCGGTGCTCGGCCGCCTCGCCGAGGACCTCGGTGCGCACGACGTACCCGTCGGCGGTCCGTTCGAGCGCGCGGAACGTGCCGCCGAGCAGCTCGCGGAGCTGGCCCTCCAGCGGGTGCCACAGCGCGTCCTCGAGCGCGACGGAGTCGAGCGCCCACTCCGTCGTGCCGTTGAAGCCGAGCACGACGCCGGTGTCGAACTCGTGCGGCTCGATGGTCATGTCGCTCACGGTGAAGACGTCGCCGTCGGCGCCGGTGGTGAGGAGGCGGAAGCGGTCGCCCGAGGCGGGGGACCACCGCACGCCCGCGTCGCGCAGGGCGAGCGCGAGCTCCCACGAGATCATGCCTGCCACGGTAGGCCCGGCCCGGCCGCCGCGCGCGTCGGCCCGCGTCCCGACCCGCGGGACGATCCGTCCCGCGCCCGCGCGCGTTCACGACCCGGAAACACCCGCCGCGTTCACTCGTCCCATGACCCACGACGTCCCCGGGGACGCGCGGCGGACGGGCGGCGACCCCGCCCGCGCCGTGCCCCCGTACCCGCCCGCCCGACCCCGCTCCGGCCCGGCCCTCGCCGGCGCCGGTCCCGTGACCGTCGCGATCGAGCGCCGCGTCCGGCCCGAGAACGTCCCCGCCGTCACGCGCTGGGTGCAGGACGGGGTCAACCTCGCCAACCGCTACCCGGGCTTCCTCGGCTCCGGCTGGGTGCGCGCGTCCGCCGGGTCGCACGACTGGCACATGCTCTACCGGTTCGCGGACGCCGCGACGCTCGACGCGTGGGAGACCTCGCCCGACCGGGTGGGCTGGCTCGCGCGGGGGCGGGACCTCGTCGAGGAGACGCGGGTCGAGCGCCGCACGGGCATCGAGGGCTGGTTCGACACCCCGACGTCTCCCGCGCCGTCGAGCGCGTCGGTCGTCGCGGCGCCGCCCCGCTGGAAGCAGTCCGTGAGCATCTGGCTCGGGTTCTTCCCGGTGAACCTCGCGTTCACCGTGCTCGTCGGGAGCCTGGTCCCGGCGTGGGACGAGGTGCCGGTCGTCCCGCGCGTGCTCGCCACGACGCTCGTCCTCACGCCCGTCATGACCTACCTCGTGCTGCCGCGCGTGACGCAGGTGCTCGCGCCGTGGCTGGCCCGCCCTCCGCGGTCCCGGGCGCCCCGCGTCCGACGCGCGGCCCGGAGGTGACGGTCTCGCACCCTGCCTAGCCTGGGGGGATGGACACCGAGCTCGAGAACACGACCGACGTCCTGCTCACCCTCGGTGCGGTCGCGGCGGGCGTGGTCCTGGCGTTCGTGCTGGGGACGGTGATCTCCGCGGTCGTGCGGCGGGCCGGGCGGCGCAGCGAGCTGGCCCGGGACCTGTCGCGACGGCTCCGGCGGCCGGACCGCGCGGTCCTCACCGTCGTCGCCGTCTGGATCGCCGTGCGCGTCACCACCGACGCCGGGACGCCGTGGCGGCCCGCCGTCGAGCACCTGCTGCTCATCGCGCTCATCGTGGTCGGGGCGTGGTGGGTGGGCGCGATCGCGTTCGTGCTCGAGGACTCCGCGCTCCAGCGCTACCGCATGGACACCGCGGACAACCGGCATGCGCGCCGCGTCCGGACGCAGATCACGGTGCTGCGGCGGCTCACCGTCGCGGTGATCGTCGTGTGCGCGGTCGCGGGCATCCTGCTGACGTTCCCCGCAGCGCGCGCGGCGGGGGCGAGCCTCCTCGCGTCGGCCGGGCTCATCTCGATCGTCGCGGGGCTCGCGGCGCAGACGTCGCTCGCCAACGTCTTCGCGGGCATGCAGATCGCGTTCACCGACGCGATTCGCGTCGACGACGTCGTGGTGCTCGAGGGCGAGTGGGGGCGCATCGAGGAGATCACGATGACGTACGTCGTCGTGCACCTGTGGGACGACCGTCGGCTCATCATGCCGTCGACCTACTTCACGACGACGCCGTTCCAGAACTGGACGCGGCGCGCGGCCGACCTGCTGGGCACGGTCGAGCTCGACCTCGACTTCGAGGTGCCGGTCGGCCCGATGCGGGCCGAGCTGCGGCGGCTGCTGGGGCTCACGGACCTGTGGGACGAGCGCGTCGGCATCCTCCAGGTGACCGACGCCGTCGGGGGCCTCGTGCGCGTGCGCGCGCTCGTCAGCGCGCACGACGCCCCGACGCTGTTCGACCTGCGGTGCTTCGTGCGCGAGGGACTCGTCGACTGGTTGCAGCGCGCCGCGCCCCAGGGCCTGCCGCGCACGCGGCTCGAGCGCGCGGTGGACGCCCTGGACCTCGACGGGCCGGACGAGCGCGACGGGCTCGGCGCGCCGGACGGGGCCGACGCGCCCGGTGGCCCCGGCCGCGACGCCACGGACGACGGCGGTCCCGTCGCCCCGGCGCGGCCGCCCCGGCTCCCCGCGGAGCGCGGTGCGCGCCGTGCCGACGCGCCCGTCGTCCTCGGCACGATCCGGCGCGCGGGCCGCGGCGCAGGCGCCGCGCCGAGCGAGGACCCGACGCGGCTCGTCGGGGTCGTGCCGGGCCCGGACGACGGCGCAGGTCGTCCCGGCCCCACCGGGCCGACCACGGCGGACGGGGGCGTCGACGCCGAGGCGCCGGGCAGCACCCGGCCGCTGCCCGCCGTCGGGCACGACGACGACCTGCCCGAGGCCGCGGAGTCCGCCTTCTTCAGCGGGACGCCCGAGGGCGAGGAGCGCTCGCGGGCCTTCGCCGGACCCGGCCAGGACGTCATCGAGGAGCGCGAGCGCACCGCCGAGCACGAGACGGTGCCGGACGAGACCCCCGACCACGACACCGGCGACGGTCGAGCACGTGGTTGACGACCGGATCGGCCGCGACGCGGTCGCGGATCCCGTGCTGGACGGCGAGGGTCGTCAGGCCAGGGGCGGGAGGGTGGGGATGTCGACGCTCGCGTCCGCGTAGGGGGCGACGAGGAGCGTCGCGGTGGCCCAGCCGCGCGTGAGCAGGCCGGTGTCGGAGTCGGGCTCGGAGTGCCGCTCGGTGCCCGAGTACTGGAGCACGAGGTGCCGGTCGCCGTCCTCGTGGATGTTCGCCTGGACGAGGCCGAACGACGCGAGGGGCGCCTGCCGCAGCCCGCGCAGGCGGTCGGGGGCGACGTCGGGCACGTTGACGTTGAGCGTGCGCCGGTCGAGCGGGACGTCGGTGGCGCTCCTGTCCATCCAGGCGAGCACGTGGTCGGTGACGAGCCGCGCGGTGTCCCAGTGCCGCGGCTCGGCGGCGTCGACCGAGACGGCGAGCGACCGGATGCCGTGCGTCATCGCGGACAGCGCCGCGCCGACGGTGCCCGAGTGCAGGATCGCGTTGCCCGTGTTCGCGCCCTTGTTGGCGCCCGAGAGCACGAGGTCGGGCCGCGGGCCGAACCCGCCGTACGCGGCGACGAACGCGATGAGCGCGGGGGCGGCGCGCACGGCGTAGGAGGTGACGTCGTCGGGCAGGCCGGGGGAACTACGCGGCTCGACGGCGAGCCGGCCGTCGCGCTCGGCGCCCAGCAGCGCGGCGCTCGCCCCGGACGACTCCCGGGCGGGTGCCGCGACGACGACCTCGTACCCGGCGTCGAGCGCCGCCCCGGCGAGCACCGCCAGGCCGGGGGAGTCGATCCCGTCGTCGTTGGTCACGAGTGCGCGCACGCGGTCCTCCTGAGGGTTCGGGTTCGGGTCCGGGTTCTGGTGCGGGGCCACGCTCCGCGGGCCCGCGTCAGGTCACGTCCTCGACCGTGACGCTGCGCGCGAAGCGCTCGATCTGGTCGCGGCGGCCCGTCCCGAGGCCCCGCCGCGTGACGTTGAGCGCCCCGGCCGCGGCGCCGAGCCGGACGGCGTCGGGCAGTCCGAGCCCGCGCCCCAGCCCGACGGCGATTCCCGCCGTCATCGAGTCGCCCGCGCCGCGGTGGTCGACGGTCGTGACGCGGGGCGTCGTGACCCGGTACGTGTGCTCGCGCGTGACGAGCAGCGAGGGGTCGTGCGCGCGGGACACGACGAGCGCGCGCGGGCCGGCGTCGACCATGGCGCGCGCGGACCGCAGGAGCGACTCCTCGGACTCGTCGTCGCTGAAGCCGCCCTCGACGAGCTCCTCGTGGCTCATCTTGAGCACGACCCCCGGCGCGTCGGCGACGGCCCGGGCCTGGTCCGCGGAGAGGTCCGCGACGACCTGGCGGTCCGAGGCGTGCAGGTCGTGGGCGAGGCGCCGGAAGAACGACGCGGGGACCCCGACGCCGGTCTCCGAGCCGGTGAGGATCGTGACGGCCGCGTCGAGCGCGCTGACCAGGACGGTGCTGTAGAGGTCGTCGACCTCGTGCCGGTTCAGGGGGTAGGGGTCCATCGTCACGAGCTCGGTGCGCTGCCCGCTGCGCCGGTCGTGGACGAACGCCCCGTTGCCGCCGGTGCCGACCGTGCGCAGCTCGAGGTTCTCGGTGCGGGCGAGGTGCGCCGCGACGCTGCCCGTCTCGCCGCCGAACGGCCCGCAGACCACGACGTGCGCCCCGAGCGAGTAGGCCATGCGCGCGAGCCACAGGCCCTGGCCGCCCGGGTGGACGTGCACCTCGGGCGACGTCTCGGTCGGCCCGGCGGGCTCGATCTCGATCGCGAGCAACGGGGTCAAGGCGAGCACGCACACCGCGGGCGACCGGGGCGCGCCGCCGGTCGCGGCAGGGCTCGTCGCGGTGCCGGGCGGGTGCGCGCCCGGGGGCGTCGGCGGGGTCGTCGCGCTCATCCGTCGAGGCTAGGGCGACGCGGCGAGGTCCACCTCTCGGGCGCCCGCGTGCGCGGCGGGGCCGAGCCGCGCGTCGAGCCAGCCGACGAGGCGGTCGGGTCGGTCGGTCATGATGCCGTCGACGCCCTGGACCAGGAGGTCGTCCCACTCGTCCGGCGTGTCCGCGGTCCAGACGTGCACGCGCAGGCCCGCGTCGCGCAGCGTCTCCACGAGGCCCGGCTCGTGCGCGAGGAGCGCGACCTCCGGGTGGCACCCCACGACCCCGAGGTCCGCGCACACCGCGACCAGCTCGTCCAGGCTGTCCGGGTGCAGCGCGAGCAGCAGCGCCCGGTCGAGGTGCGGCGCGGCGTCGCGCAGCGCGGCGACCGTGGGCGGCCAGAACGACTGGACGACCACCCGGTCCCCGATCCCGGCGGCGTCCACGACCCCCGTCACGAGCGCCGCGTCGTCCGCCGACCACACGCCCTTGAGCTCGACGAGCAGCTCCAGCCCGGGCCGCTCCGCGACGAACCGCGCCGCCTCCTCGAACGTGGGGACGCGCTGGCCCGCGAACGCCCGCGCGAACGACGACCCGGCGTCCAGCGCGCGGACCTGCGCCAGCGTCAGTCCGTCCACGCGGCCGGTGCCGTCCGTCGTCTCGTCCACGACGTCGTCGTGCAGCACCACGACGTGCCGGTCGGCCGTGAGGTGCACGTCGAGCTCGATCGCGTCCGCGCCCGCGCGCCACGCCGCCTCGAACGCCGCGAGCGTGCTCTGCGGAGCGACGGACGAGTTGCCCCGGTGCCCAACGACGAGCGGCCGGCCCGCGCGGTCGGCGGCCGGTTCGAGGAGCCGGGCGCGACCCGGTGCGCCGGGCGGCTCCGCCGGCGTCCGGGGTGCGGTGCGGTCGAGCGGCATGGGGCCAGTCTCGCGCGCGGCGCGCCCGGCCGTCCTGCGCAGGACGCCGCGCGCCGGACGTTCCGCCGACGTTCACCCGGTCGTCGTGCGGCGGCGGTCAACGCGCGCGGCCGGTGAGCGCGAGGAGGCGCGTGAGGTCGTCGGCGCCGTCGTCGACGTCGAGGGGACCGCGGAAGAGCGGGCCGGGCTCGAGGAACGTCGAGCGCGCCTCGGCGTAGCGCAGCGCCCACGCGACGAGCGCCGGCTCGACCTCCTCGTCCCCGCCCGTCGCCCGGGCCAGGTCCCAGGCGTGCACCACGAGGTCGAACGTCATCTGCGCGCAGTACTCCGCGCCCGACTCGTCGCCGTACGAGAGGTGCACGCGACGGTCGAGGGCGTCCGGCGCGAGGAACGCCTCGCGCGCCTGGACGGACGCGTCGACCCAGCGGTCGACGGGATCGTCGCCCAGCACGTCGCCGTCGAAGACGCCGCCGACGTCCTCGATCCAGCGGCCCGAGAGGAGCTCCGGGGCCCAGAGCTGCTCGGCCGTGACGTGGTTGACGAGGTCGCGCACGGTCCAGTCCGCGTCGGGCGTGGGGAGCGGCCAGCGGTCGTCGCGCAGCGGGCGCACGAGCGCGTCGAACGCGCCGATCGCGTCGCCGTGGGCGGCGAGGACGTCCATGCGGGCCTCCCGGGGCCGGGTGCTGCGGTGCTCCTCCACCGTGGCACGCCCTGCCGCGCACCGCAGGTCGAGCAGCGCGGCCCGCGGCCCCCGGGGACGGTGGGGGCCGCGGGCCGCCGTCTCACACCGACACGACGATCTTCACGTGGTCGTCCTTGTGGTCGATGAGCTCTCGGTACCCCTTCTCCACGACGTCCTCGACGGCGATGCGGCTCGTCACGAACGGGGCGAGGTCGACCTTGCCCTCCTGCACGAGCCGGATCACGGCCGGGTGGTCGTCCGCGTACCCGATCGCGCCCTTGATGGTCAGCTCGCGGAGCAGGACCGTCATGACGTCGAGCGTCGGGGGCTCGGAGAACAGCGCCACGATCTGGAGCGTGCCGCCCGCCTTGAGCGCGTGGATCAGCGTGTCGAGCACGGGCTGCGCGCCCGAGCACTCGATCGCGACGTCCGCGCCGCGGCCGTCCGTGAGCTCGAGGACGCGCGCGGCGACGTCGACCTCGCGCGGGTCGAGCACGTCGTCGGCCACCCCGGTCTCCAGCGCCTTGGCCTTGCGCGCCCCGCTCACCTCCGTGACGATCGCGCGCGCCCCGATCGCGTGCAGCACGGCGCACGTGAGCAGGCCGATCGGCCCCGCGCCGCCGACGAGGACCGTGTCGCCCGCCTGCGCCCCGGAGAGGCGGACGCCGTGGTACGCGACGGCCAGCGGCTCGATGAGCGCCGCCTGGTCCAGCGGGACGTCGCCCACCGGGTGCACCCACCGCCGCTCGACCACGACGTGCTCCGCCAGCCCGCCGCCGCGGCCGGAGATGCCGATGAAGCCCATCTTCACGCACGCGTTGTAGAGCCCGTCGCGGCACGGCGGGCACTCTCCGCACACCATGAACGGCTCGACGACGACCGCGTCCCCGACCGCGAGGCCCTCGACGCCCTCGCCGAGCTCCTCGACCACGCCGGAGAACTCGTGCCCGAACACGACGGGCAGCGTCTCGCCCGACAGGGGGTGCGGCTGCGTCTCCGACGGCGCCGGCGGGAACGGGCCCTCGAGGTAGAGGTGCAGGTCCGAGCCGCAGATCCCCGTCCACGCGGGCCGGATCTTCACGGTCCCCGGCCGGGTCTCGGGCTCCGGGACGTCCTCGATCCGGAGGTCTTCCTTGCCGTGGTACCGCGCCGCCTTCATCGTGCTCACCTCGTCCGTCGTGCCGCGCGCACCGGTCGGTGCGCGGCGGCCGGTCCCGGACCGGTCCTCGGTGCACCCGCGGCGACCCCTGGTTCCCGACCGCACCTCCACGGTAGGCCGGAGGCCCCGCCCCGGGCCGCGCCGAAGGTCCCGCCGGACGAGGCCGGTCGTCGTCGGCCGCGATACTGGGGCCCGTGACGCCGAACCCGACCCCGGACCCGACCGTGACGCGCGCCGCGCACCGTCCCGCGCAGGGCGGAGCCCGCGCGTGACCGACCGGTGGACGTGGCCCGCGTACGTCGGCCTGCTCGGGGGCGCCCTGCTCTTCGCCGCCTTCCTCGTGCCCGCGCTCGCGTGGCAGTACCGGCGGTACGGCCGCCTGAGCGGCCGACGTCTGCTCGGGGCGGCCGCCGTCGCGGTCTACGGGGTCGCGCTCGTCGCCTACACGCTCCTGCCGCTCCCGAGCGGCGACCTCGCGCGGTGGTGCGCGCAGTACGGCGTCGCGGGCGCCGAGCTCGTGCCGTTCCACTCGCTCGCGGACGTCCGACGGGACACGGCCGGGCTCGGGCTCGGCGCGACCCTGCGCAGCACGGCCGTGCTCCAGGTGGTCTTCAACGTCGTCCTGTTCGTCCCCTGGGGTGTGCTCGTGCGGCGCTACCTCGGCCGCGGGGTGCTCGTCACGACGCTGTCCGGCCTGCTCGTGTCGCTCCTCGTCGAGACCACGCAGTACACCGGGATCTTCGGGATCATCCCGTGCTCGTACCGGGTCGCCGACGTCGACGACGTGCTGACCAACACGCTCGGCGCGCTCCTCGGGGCGCTCGCGGCGCCCCTCCTGCTGCGCTGGATGCCGCGCGCGGGAGAGCTCGAGGCGCGCCGGGAGGAGGCCCGGCCGGTGACCGTCTGGCGGCGGTGGCTCGGGATGCTGCTCGACGCGCTGCTCGTCACGGCGCTGGGCGTCGTGCTGCAGGTCGCGTACCGCACGGTGCTCTACGCGCTCGGGCGCCCGCTGCCCGACGGCGCGGACTGGGCCCAGTGGCTGCTCGGCACGCTCGTGCCGTTCGTGGTCGTGTTCGTGGTGCCGACGTTCCTCGGCAGCGGCGCCTCGTGGGGCCAGCGGACGGTGTGGCTCGCCCCGCGCTGGGCCGGACGGCGCGGCACGACGGCGCAGCGCGTCGCCCGCGCGGCGGCGGGCGGAGCCCTGTGGGGCGCGCTCGGCCTGCTGAGCGACCTGCCGGCGGGCCTGCCTGCGGCGGTGGGGGTGGCCGCCTCGGTCGCGGCGCCGCTCGCGGCCCTGTTCGCGGTGGTGTCGGTGGTCGCGGTCCCGTTCACCCGCGGGCGCCGCGGGCTCTCGGGTGCGGTGAGCGGGGCAGAGCTCGTGGACGCGCGGGAGGTTCCGGTCAGCCCTCGGTGATCAGCCCGACGAGCAGGGCGACGGCGCCCCACACGACGAGGCCGCCGCCGACCGCGATCGCGATGCCGCTCGCACCCGTCGACCCGGCGCGGCGCGCGCCACGGGCGGCCGTCGCGGCGACCGCGAGGCCGGACACGACGAGCACAGCCCCTGCCACGATCCAGAACATCGCCCATACCGTCGCATACGGCGCGCCCTGCTGCATCGTGGACGGCCGTCCAGGTCTGGCGTGTCGCGTCGTGCGAACACGTGCCCGGACCCGCACAACCGCACCGTTCCGCGCCTCGTGAGCGCCCGTGCCCCGGACGCGGGCCCTGCGGGTGCTGCGTCCGGCCGCCCGAGACGTGAGACGGGTGGCGCCCAGGGCTGCGGCTGTCGGCCCGAGAGGTGAGACGGGTTGCGCCCGGGTGCCGGCTGGCCGCACCGTGTGCGGGTGCCCCTCCCCACCGACGGCCCGCCCGTGCGCCGCATCCTCTTCCCCGGCCGCCACCACGTCGTCACGCGATACCAGGTCGACTACCTCCGGGCGCTGCGCGCCGGTCTCGTGCACGACCTCGACGGTCGGCGCGTGCGCTGCACCCCCGACGTCGAGGTCGTCTGGGTCGTGACGTCCGCCAACCACGCGGGCACGCGCCGCAACCCGCTGCCCGGGCACCGGCGCGAGGCGCTCGTCGAGAACGTCACGACCCGGGAGGGCCTCGCGTCCGTCGTCGTGCCCGTGCCCGACGTCGCGCCGGACGACCGCTTCGCCCACCTCGTCGTGACGAGCGTCGCGACCGCGACCGGCGTCGCGCCCGAACCGGCGGACACCGTCGTCGCGTGCTCGACGCCCGCGCTCGTCGACGCCTACCGCGCCCTCGGCTACCGGGTCGCGGGGGTCGAGCTCGACGCCGCCGAGCCGGGCGGTGACCTCCCCGCGCGGCCGTGGGACGTCGTCGAGCAAATCGCCGCGGGGGACGAGCGCTGGCGCGACGTCGCGCACCCCGCCGTGCCGGAGTTCTTCGCGCGCTACCGGTTCGTCGAGGACGTCCGGCGCATCTTCGCCGACCCGGTCGTGTCCGGCGACGGCGACCTCACCTCGACGCGCGACTACCGCACGTACGCCGCCGCGTTCGAGGACGCGTCGGCGCGCAAGTGGGCCCAGGTCGCCCCGCACGTGCGGCCCGGGCGGATCGTCGACATCGGGTGCGCGACGGGCGGCCTCCTGGAGCACGTGGCGCGCGAGCCGCGCTTGCACGAGTCGGACCTGTTCGGCGTCGACGTCGCGCGGCACCTCGTCGCGGAGGCCGAGCACAAGAAGGCGCAGGGCGTGTTCGCGAACCCGCACGTGTGGTTCGTGCAGGCCAACATCCTCGACCGGTCCGTGATGCCCGACGCCTCCGTCGACACGACCCTCACCGTCGCGCTCACGCACGAGGTGTCGTCGTACGGGGACGGCGTGCGCGACGTCGAGACGTTCGCGCGCCGCGTCCACGCGCACACGCGGCCCGGCGGCGTGTGGATCAACTCGGACGTGTGCGGTCCCGCGGAGCCGGACCGGGTCGTCGTGCTCACGCTGCGGACCGACGACGGCGCCCCCGCGACCGGCGACGGCCCCGGCGGCGCACGCACCGACCTCGACGAGCTCGCGCGCGAGGACGTCGCGGCGTGGGTCGGGGCGCTCTCGACCGACGCCCGGCTCGTCCAGTTCGCGTACGACTTCCCCCGCCTCTCCGGGGCAGAGTTCCGGCCCGAGCGCGTGCGCCCCGGGTCGTGGCGGCTCACGCTGCGCGAGGCGATGGAGTTCCTCACGCGCAAGGACTACGTCGACAACTGGCTGTCCGAGAGCCACGAGCGCTTCTGCGACCTCACCGGCCCCCGGTGGGCCGACCTCCTCACCGCCGCCGGGTTCGAGCTCGAGCCGGGGAGCGGGGCGTGGCGCAACGAGTGGGTCGTCGAGCACGCGTTCACGCCCGTCGCCGCCCTGCACGACGCTACGACCGGCGAGCCCGTCGACTGGCCCGACACCCACGTCCTCACCGTCGCCCGCCGCCCCGAGCTCGCCTGACCTGCCCGCACTGCCGAGGTAGAGCCGCAGTCGCGCGGGCTCGCGCGAAGTAGAGCCCAGGTGGGCCGAGGTAGAGCCCTGGTCGCGCGAGGTAGAGCCCAGGTGGGCCGAGGTAGAGCCCAGGTCGTGACCTCGGCTCTACCTCACCGGACGGGCTCTCCCTCGGGAGGGCGTGGCGGCGTGGTCGTAGGCTCGGAGCGTGCTCCTCGACGCCCGCACGCTGCGCGGCCTCCAGGACGGGACGGTGACGCTGGCGTTCCGCCGCTGGACGACGCCGCGCGTGCGCGTCGGGACGCTCCAGCGCACGCAGGTGGGCGTCGTCGAGGTGACGTCGGTCGAGCGCGTGCCCGTCGGTCCGGACGGCGAGCCCGTCGTGTCCGACGACGAGGCCCGCCTCGCGGGGATGACCTCGCCCGAGCGCGTGCTCGCTCGGGGCGCCGGGCGCGAGGGGGACCTCTACCGCGTGGGCCTGCGGCTCGCCGGCCCGGACCCGCGCGTCGCGCTGCGCGAGGACGCGGACCTCGACGAGGGCGCCGTCGAGCAGCTCCGCACCGCGCTCGCGCGGAAGGACCGGGCCGCCGCGGAGCCGTGGACGCGCCGGTACCTCGAGCTGATCGGCACGCACGAGGGCGTCGTCGCGCGCGAGCTCGCCGCCGGGCTGGGGATGGCCCGCGACGACTTCAAGGTGCGCGTGCGCCGGCTCAAGGAGCTCGGCCTCACCGAGAGCCTCGACGTCGGGTACCGCCTCTCGCCGCGCGGGAGGGCCTACCTCGCCGCGACGGCGGACGAGCGGCCCGCCTCGTGAGGTCGAGCTCCCTCGCGGGGCCAGGCCTCTACTCCGCGCGACCAGGCCTCCACTCCGCGCGACCAGGCCTCTACCTCGCGGACCTGGGCTCTACCTCGCGAGACCCCGCCTCTACCTCGCAGAACCAGGCCTCTACCTCGGCGAGGTAGAGGCCCGGTAGTGCCTGTCGGCGAGACGTGCGCGCGGGCGTGCGCCGCGGGCTCTCGGGTGCGCACGCACCGAGGAGCCCGGCGTCATGAGGCGTCAGCGCCCGAGGGCTTCGCGTGGCGTCGTGGTCTCCACGGTGTGCGAGCCGTCGCCGATCGCCGGGAGGCCGTCGATGCTCGTGGTGTTCTTCGTGACGCGGTAGGCCTCGAGCTGCTCCGGGGTCTTGCGGTCGGCCCAGCGGTCGAGCAGGTCCCGGTCCTCGACGAGGGCCATGCGCGGCACGGAGAACCCGCACGAGTCGGAGACCCGCGTCACGTCGACGACCACGACGCCGCGCTGACCCGCTGTCTCGCGCTTGGGGAAGCGGGCGCGCAGCGCGTCGAACTCCGGGCTGCCGGCCTCGACGTACCGGCCGGTCCCGTGGAAGCGGACGATGTTGGGCGGACCCTCGAACGCGCAGAACATCACGACGATCCGGCCGTTCTCGCGCAGGTGCGCGGGCGTCTCGGCGCCCGAGCCGGTGTAGTCCAGGTAGGCGACGCGGTGCGGACCGAGCACCGCGAACGTCCCGGCCATGCCCTTGGGCGCGACGTTCACATGACCGTCCGCGGCGAGCGGCGCGGTGCCGACGAAGAACACCGGCTGCGCGAGGACGAACGCCGCCAGCCGGTCGGTGATCTCTGCGTGCACGGTGGCCATGAGGGGAGTCTGGCACCGGTGTGGGCGGGCGTCGGTAGCGTCCGGTGGATGAGCACGAGGACGGCACCGGACCACGACCCCAAGGCGACGCTGCTGCGGTACCTGAGCCGGGAGCGCGACGCGCTGCTCGCCAAGGCGGAGGGGCTGAGCGAGTACGACGTCCGCCGTCCGCTCACGCGCACCGGCACGAACGTCCTGGGCCTGGTGAAGCACGTGGGCAGCGTGCAGCTCGGCTACCTGCACGAGGCGTTCGGCGGCACGCACGACCTGGACATGCCCTGGTTCGCCGACGACGCAGAGGTGAACGCCGACATGTGGGCCACGGCGGACGAGAGCCGGGAGGAGATCCTGGAGCTCTTCCGCCGGTCGTCGGAGCTGTGCGACGCGACCGTGGCGTCGCTCGACCTCGACGCGCCCGGGCACGTCCCGTGGTGGCGCCCGGGGAACCGGGACGTCACGCTCCACCAGGTGCTCGTGCACGTCCTCGCGGAGGTGGCGCACCACGCCGGCCACGCCGACATCGTGCGCGAGCTCGTCGACGGCGCGGCGGGTGACGGGCGGGGCAACCTGCCCGCGCTGGGCGACGACGAGTGGGCCGCCTACCGGGCGCGCGTCGAGTCCGCGGCCGTCGAGGCGTCCCGACGCGCGGGGGAGCGCCCCTGAGCCGCGCGGCGCTCGCGGACGCCGGGCGAGGTCAGGCGCGCTCGAGCAGGACGGCGACCTCGTAGTGCGACGTCTGCGGGAACATGTCGAGCACGCGTGCCTCGCGCGGTCGGAGCGACGGCATGAGGGCCAGGTCGCGCGCGAGCGTCGTCGCGTTGCAGCTCGAGTAGACGACGTGCCCGACGCCGGACCGCTCCAGCCAGGTGCTGAGCGTCTCCCCGATGCCGCGCCGCGGCGGGTTCACGACGACGAGGTCCGGCACGTCCTGCCGTGAGAGGGCGAACGCGGTCGCGTCCTCGGCGAGGAAGGTCGTGCGGTCGAGCCCGGCGTCGCGCGCGGTGAGCCGTGCGCTCGCGACGGCCTCGGCGCTCGTCTCGACGCCGACGACGTCGCGACCGGGCCCCGCGACGTGCAGCGCGAACCCGCCCACGCCGCAGTAGAGGTCCCAGACCGTGGCGGGTGCGGCGTCCTCCACCCAGGCCCGGCCCTGGCGGTAGAGGGCCGCGGCGACGTCGGTGTTGGTCTGGAAGAAGCTCTGCGGGCGCAGGTGGAGGTCGATCCCGTTGACGTGCATCCGCAGCGTCTCGGCCTCGGTGAGGACGATCTCGGTCTCGCCCTCGACGACGGCCTTGTGCTCGGGGTGCAGGTTCACGGACACGACGCGCAGCGACGGGAGAGCGTCGAGCAGGGCAGGCAGGTGCTTGCGGACCCGCGGCACGGACTCGGTGGACCGCAGGACGAACCGCGCCATGAGGTCGCCGTCGGGGGAGAGGGTGACGAGGACGTACTTGAGCTCGCCGCGCCGCGTGCGGACGTCGTAGGGGACGAGCCGCGCGCGCGTGACGAACGCCGCGAACGCGGGGAACGACGCCTGGAGCGCGGGCGGGTAGAGCGGGCAGTCGGTGAGGTCGACGCCGCCGCCCTCCGCGAGGATCCCGAGCACCGGGGCGTCGGTGGAGCCGGTGACGACCATCTTCGCCTTGTTGCGGAAGCCGGACTCGGCGGACTCGACCGTCGGCAGCCAGGCGAGGTCCGGACCGAGGGGGGCGAGGAGCTCGGCGCAGTGCTCCTGCTTGCCGGTGACCTGCGCGGGGTAGGCGAGGTCGAGGAGGGTGCACGACCGGCACCGGCCGGCGTCGTAGTGGTGGCACTGCACTCGTTCGAGTCTACGGGCGACCGGCTCCCTCCCGGGGGCCGCGCACGGAGGGAGCGCCGCGGCGTCGATGCATGGCCCCCAGCACGCCGCACCGGACTCGGAAGAGCGCTCCCTGGCGTCGCAGGCCGCTGTCCGTTACGGTCGTGGCAGCGCTTCCACACCTCCTGTGGCAACGCTGTCGCCGGAACAGCCCGGCGACCGGTTTCGACGGAGCAACCGAACAGGAGCAGATCCGGTATGCCTCACGACAGGAAGAACAGCAGCAGACGAGCGTGGGCCGCGCTGTGCGCCGCGGTCCTCGCGGTGAGCGGGGCGCTGGTCGGCGTGGCGGCGCCCGCGAGCGCGGTCCCCGCGACCATCCCGCTGACGATCACCAACGACTCGGGCAGGGGGCCGATCTACCTGTACGTCCTCGGCGAGCGCGACGGCGTCGCCGGCTGGGCGGACGCGGGCGGCACGTTCCACCCGTGGCCCGGCGGGGTCGGGCCCGTGCCCGTCCCGGCACCCGACGCGTCGATCGCGGGACCCGGCCCCGGCCAGTCCGTGACGATCCGGCTCCCGAAGCTGTCCGGGCGCGTCTACTACTCCTACGGCCAGAAGATGACGTTCCAGATCGTGCTCGACGGGCGGCTCGTCCAGCCCGCCGTCCAGAACGACTCCGACCCCAACCGCAACATCCTCTTCAACTGGACCGAGTACACGCTCAACGACGGCGGCCTGTGGATCAACAGCACGCAGGTGGACCACTGGTCCGCGCCGTACCAGGTGGGCGTCCAGCGCGCCGACGGGCAGGTCCTCAGCACGGGCATGCTCAAGCCGAACGGCTACGAGGCGTTCTACACGGCCCTCGAGAGCGCGGGGTGGGGCGGGCTCGTGCAGCGCGCGCCCGACGGGAGCCGCCTGCGCGCGCTCAACCCGTCGCACGGGATCGATGTCGGCAAGATCTCGTCGGCCTCGATCGACTCCTACGTCACCGAGGTGTGGAACTCTTACCGCACGCGCGACATGGTCGTCACGCCGTTCTCCCACGAGCCCGGCACGCAGTTCCGCGGCCGGGCCGACGGCGACTGGTTCCGCTTCAGGAACGGGTCCGGGCAGGAGGTCGCCGCGTTCAAGAAGCCCGACGCGTCGAGCGTGTACGGGTGCCACAAGGACCTCCAGGCGCCCAACGACCACGTCGTCGGGCCGATCGCCCGCACCCTGTGCGCGGCGCTCGTCCGCACCACGGCGCTGACCAACCCGAACCAGCCCGACGCGAGCAACGCCGGCTTCTACCAGGACGCCCGCACCAACGTCTACGCGAAGCTCGCGCACCAGCAGATGGCGAACGGAAAGGCGTACGCGTTCGCGTTCGACGACGTCGGCGCGCACGAGTCGCTCGTCCACGACGGCAACCCCCAGGCGGCGTACATCAAGCTCGACCCGTTCACCGGCACGGCGACACCCATCGGGAACGGCGGCAGCACCGAGCAGCCGGGCACCCCCGGCGGTCTGCCCACCGGGACGGGTGCGCTCCGCATCGGGAGCACGTTGTGCCTCGACGTCCCGTGGGCCGACCCGACCGACACCAACCAGGTCCAGCTCGCCACCTGCAGCGGCAACGCGGCGCAGCAGTGGACGCGCGGCACCGACGGGACGGTGCGCGCCCTCGGCAAGTGCCTCGACGTCGCGCGCAGCGGGACGGCCGACGGCACCGCCGTGTGGATCTACACGTGCAACGGCACCGGCGCGCAGAAGTGGACGTACGACTCCGCGACCAAGGCCCTGCGCAACCCGCAGTCCGGCAAGTGCCTCGACGCCCAGGGCGGCGCACCGCTGCGTGACGGCCAGAAGGTCCAGCTCTGGACCTGCAACCAGACCGACGCCCAGCGCTGGACGCTCTGACCGCGCCCGTCGCCCGAGCGGCCCCGCGCCCCGGTGCCCGACGACGCCCGCTCCCGGGACGTCGTCGGGCACCGGCGTGCGGGCCGGGCGACGGCCGCGCCGGGCCCGCCGGGTGTCAGGCCGGCCGGGTCGCCTTGCCGTCGAGCCACAGCGTGTCGGAGTCGTCGCGGTGCGAGCCGTCGGACCCCACGTGCTTCGCCGAGATCTGCGGGCCCTTCGTGATGACGTGGACCATCGCCATGCCGTGCCCGCGGCCCAGGCCGTAGTCGTCCCGGAGCCACTCGAGGATCGGGGTCGCCTTCGTCGTCTCGTCGAACCCGCGCTCGTGCGCGAGGTCGACCAGCTGGCGCGGGGTCAGACCGGTCTTGTCCTCGACCGCGTCGAGATAGGCCTGGAAGGACATGCGAGCTCCTCGTCGTCGGGGCAGGTCGATCGACCCGCCGCGAACGTACCGACGACCGCCCACACCCGGAGTCATCGGTCGGGGCGCACGCTCCCGCGGGGCGGTCGGTGCGCCCGCTCGCCCGAGCGCAGCACGTCCATCACCGCGTTCTCCACCAGCACCGGCACGAAGTCGCGCACGTGCGCGGCCTGGTACCGGCCCAGCTCCGCGAGCACCTGCTCGCGGACGTCGTCCACCGGCACGTCCGGGAAGCGCGTGCTGACCCGCTCCACCACGACGTCGATCTCGCGGTCCTCGTCCTCGATCGCCATGGTCCGACGGTCCGGCCGCACCCGTCACGCGCGCAACCAACGGCGGATGAACGGGCGGTGTCGGCCCGCGGTCGGGCCGCCGTCGGGCCGCTGACCAGCCCGGTCCCGGTGGCCGGGCCGGCGGGCTCCCGGTGAGCCGAGCGGGACGGGGTGCGGGCCGGGGGTTCGCGTGTCAGGGTGGCCGCTCCGCTCCTTCAAGCCGCTGGAGGTACCCCCGCGTGGACGACCAGACCCTGATCGACGTCCCCCTCGACGACGCCGACCTCATCACGTCGATGCCGCCCGAGGAGTACCAGTTCGTGGAGGAGTGGGTGCTCTCCACGACGGAGGAGCTCTCCGCGCTGCGCGCCGGCCTCGTGGCGACGCTCGAGAGCCAGGGCGTCGCGTCGACCGGTCGGCTCTCGTCCACGCCGGACAAGCTCGTCCTCATCGCCTCGGAGCTCGCGACCAACGCTCTGCGCCACGGCCTGCCACCGACGATCGTGCGCCTCGCCCGCAGCGGCGACCGGTTCCTCCTCGAGGTCGCCGACCACGACGTGTCCTCCGAGCCCGTCTACGCCGGTCGCCGCATCCCCGGCGCGGGCGGCGTCGGCCTGCACATGGCCCGCCAGCTCTCGCTCGACGTCGGCTGGTACCGGACCGACGACGTCAAGACCGTCTGGGCGACGTTCACGGCCTGAGCGTCTGCTGACCACGGCGCGGGGCGCCGACCGGCGGTCCACCAGGGCGTGGGCATCCACCGGGCCGCGCCGTGAGAGACGCCGCATCATCGCTCCTGGTCCCGCTCGTCGGCGGCGACTGGGGCGACGCCGCACAGGCCGCCGGCGCGCTCGGCCTCGTCGCCGTCCTGTCCCTCGCGACGTTCCTCTGGTCCCTCCCCGAGCTCGGCGCCGGTCGGGGCCCGTGGGCGGCTGTCCTCGACCGCACCGGCCAGGACGTTCGGGCAGACCCGCGCCTCCTCGCTCGCCACCGCGACCCTGTGGTCCGACGTCTCCTGGCCCTCGTCATCGTCCAGTCGCTTGCGGCCGCGCTCACGACCCTGGCCCTCGCGGCCAGCGCGCAGCTCCCCGAGGTGATCCCGCTCGTCGACGTCGAGCCCCTTGTCCCTCAGCGTCCGGGCGACCTCATCGTGAACGTCTCCACCGCGGACACGCGGGCCGGGCTCGACTCGCTCGCGGAGCGGATCGCCGCCGAGCATCGACGATCCGATAGCTGACGCAAGACGCATCGTCGTTGGCGCTGGGGAGTGACTACACCTCAGCGCACGCCTCGCCATAGGACGGGTGCCCGGCGACGACGAACGTTGAGCCGTCGGACTCGAGGACGCTCACGTGCTCGGCGCCGAGCCCCTTGACGGCCTCGCAGACGGCGATCGCGCTCTGCGCTTCCGCGCTGCCCGCGTCACTGCGCGGGTCGGCGATCGTGGTCTCGACTTCGATGCGCCCCGGCTCGGTCTCGGTGGCCTTGGTGACGACGTCGCCGGCGACGGCCTGGGCGTCGGCGGTCCGGTCGACGGGGGCGCTCGCCTCGGCCTCGGTCGAGGTCTCGGTCGCGGGAGCCGCGGTGGCTTCGTCGGGTGCGTCGCCCGAGCACGCGGACAGGGTAAGCGACAGGGCCAGGATCGCGCCGGCGGCGAAGGTACGTCTCGTGCCGGGGAGCCTATGGCGTTGCTTGGTGCGATCAGGCGTTGCGTCCGGTATTCACCCGATGTCGTATGCGTCAATGTGTGGCCCCCAGTGCTCTGGCCACGGAGCGGGACGCCAGCCATCAGGGCGTGCACCCTCGTAGCCGCCGGTCTTCCATGCGCGCCCGTCGATGTCGACCCAGGACAGTTCCACTAGGGGAGCGGCTTGGATGTTGCGTGCGGTGTTCTTCTTAAGTTCCCGCCACTTCCCGCGCCACGTTGCAGTCTCGCCGGGCGGCAGTATGGAGAAACTCTTGTACTCGTCTTCGGGGATGACGACCCAGAAGAGATCTTGCCGTTCCGCCCCGTTATCAACAACGGTATGTGCGCTGATGCAACTGAGGTTTCTGACCGGTGCGTCGCTGCGATTCGTGACCGATATGGTGGTGATGCCACGGGTCAGTGTGCCCGTCGTCGTGGCCGTGAGGAGGCCTGCGTCACGTCGTGCGTCTCGCTCGGCGAGCCACCTTACGTTCTGCAGCTTCTTCTGCTGCTTCCTCAGCGCGCTGCTGGGCAGCCGCCACGGCCTGCTCGTGCCGGAGGCGGTCATCCCGCGCGTTCCCGCGCTGCGCGATCCACAGCGCGATTCCGGCGGCGGCGAGGGCGGCCGCTGCGCCGACCCACTCGCCGACCGTCCCCATGGCGAATGTCCTGCCTCGAACGCCTGCGGTCACGATCGCTCCTACCGCGCCTCCGCCAAGGAGCGAAACAGAGGCCAGCGTGATGGCAACTTGCGTCGTCAAGCGCTTCCTCTTGGGCACGGCGGTACCCCAGCGTGCCAGTCGCTGTCGAATCCCACCCCCCCCGGACACACAGGCGCGCCGTTCGCAGGTCGTGATCGATCGGGCAGATGTTCAGGATGAGTGAGGCGACACCGGCCCTATCTTTTGTGTCATGTGGGGAGAACTGTGGTCGGTCCTCGGTCCTCTTGTTGGTGTGGGAGTCGGTGGACTCATCACCTGGTGGACCCAACGCGGCCTTACAGCGCGTCAGGAGGAGGCCGCGGCGGCGCGGTCGCTCCTCGAACGCAGGCAAGCGGCCTACGAGAAGTTCTTTGCGACCGCGACGACCGCCAGCCTGTATCGCGCGATGTTCCTCGCGAGCACCGCGTCGCTCGAGGAGCTCGGGGGTCGGTCGTGGCCTCGGAGGTCGCGTTGGCTGGCGTGAAGTTCATCGCTCCGCCGGATACCAGCGTCGCTGCGCATCGCCTGAACGAGGCCGCCTATCTTGCCGAGGCTGGTGCCTCGGAAACGGAGAGGGCGGAGAACGCTGCCGAACTCACGGCAGCACTCGACGAGTTTCTCCGGCTTGCCCGCCGCGACGTTGGTGCAGGCGCGCCCGCGACGGGGCCCGCCCCCGTGCATCTCTGGGTCGCCAAGAAGGACGTTGGGGGCGGACCAGCGAGCGAATCTCCCGATCGTTAACCCCGCGTGGACGGGCGCCTAGACAGCGAGCAGGGCGGCGTCCGTGTCCGGTGTCTGGGTGTGCGTCCGTCGGGCCCGGACCGCGGACACCCGGGCGCAGACGCTCGTCCGGCCGAGGCCGAGCTCGTCGGCGATCGCGCGTCCGGACGGGCCCGTCTTCAGCGCGAGTCGGTCGATCTCGTCGAGGCGCTCGGCCACGCGGCCGCGGGCAGCCGTCCGGATCCTCCGGACACCGTCCGGGTATCCGCCGTCGGTCCGGGTGTCCGCCGTCTTGCTGTCCATGGTGTGCAGCAGCTCGGGCGTGCTCTTGACGACGAGCTCGACCGGCGCCAGCTCGCCGACGACGGCGTCCGCGTCCGCCTGTCCGGCGCTCGCGGACGTCGTCTTGGTGTCCGCTTCCGTCGCGGCCACGGTGTCCGCCACGGTCGCGGTGTCCGCGTCCGTTGCGGTCACGGCGTCCGGGCGGGCGGCGAAAGCGACGTCCACGACGACGTGCGCGGCGGCCAGCGTCATGAACGGGAATATGCCGGCCAGCGCCGCGCCGACGGCACCCTGCCAGCTCTGCGGGCCCGCGTCCCAGGCGTGCGCGGCGTTGATCGCGGACGAGACCTGGTGAGCACCCACACGAGCGTCCACGCGGGCCGGGCGCTCTGTCCGCGGTGCGCGCGCGGGAGCGCGGCCCGGCCGAGGGCATCCCGGTGCGGGCGTGGATCACGCAGCGCTAGAGCGGCGAGGCGCGCGTCGACGGTGAGGCTGTCGCGTGGGCGGGCCGCCAGGTCCACGTGCGCTACCTGTTAGCGGCTATCGGCACTGTTTGCGCAGGTCAGGCAGCCGAGTGGAGCTCTGACGTTGCCCGTAGCGCCTGCTGCAGAGCCGGTCGGGTCGGGGTTTCCCGAGACAAGGATCACGGTCGGGCGTACTGTCCCAGGCACCAGCAGGGGCTGCAGGAGTTCGCGCACGCTCCCGATGAGAGAGGAGCGTAGAAATGAACGAATCGATCGCTTTGCGTACACGCAAGGGGTTGATCCCCCTTGCTGTGCTGGCAACAATCCTGGTTGCCCTACTCGTTGGCGCTCGCCCGGCAGCCGCAGCAGCGGCGTGCGCAGCTGCTGAGAACGCCCAGGCCGAGGTTGCCCAGCTTCACGTCGCCAGCGAGCTCCAGGGCATCGATGAGCGGAGCGCTGTCGACACCGATGACGGCGGGGTCATCGTCACGCCGCAGGTCATCACCTGGACGCCCTACGACGGTTTCCACATCACGTCGTCTGCGAACTGTCAGTCCCGTATGGCGTACCTGAAGAAGGTGGCACCGGACTTCAAGTCATGGAAGTGCCAGCGGTTCTACGTGCCGGGCTGCCCGACCGGGTACTACTACTGGATGGTCATGGTGGGGACGAACTACTGAGCGCCATCACCGTGATCGAAGGGCTGCAGCCGGGGTCACGAGTGGTGGCCGCCGGACTCCCCATTGTGGTCGAGGGCGAGACAGGCCTCGCCCTGGACCCGGAACATGCCCAGACTGCCCCTTACGACTCGCCATGGACGGTAAGGGCCACGTGGCCCGATTCACCCGAGCTCACCCTGCGGCCTAACGAGCTGCTGAAGGTGCACGGGATCTGGGACGGCTCCGGCATCGCAGTTTCGCGCGTCACGGTCACGCGCAAGGAGCGCAAGCCCCGCCAGCAAAGAGCCCCTGCCGGCAGACCGATCGAGCCATCGCGCTACGCCATCCTGCGAAAGGCGCTCGACGCGCTCACGGCCGCGGACCTGCTCGCCGCAGTGCACACCACGTCACGGAGCGACCTCGTCGGCAGCTTGTGTGTGTTCGACGCCCGCACCGCCCAACGCGTGCTGCGCGCGGAGGGCATATCAGTCACCCAGTTCCGGATCGTCCGGTGCCGGTGGAGCCGAACCGAGCTGGGGACGGCACGCGGCCTGTACGCGCACGTCCCCGACGAACTGCTCAGCGCCTTTGGCGAAGCGGTGACAGAGCAGGTGCAGCCGCAGGTCCTCCTCGAGGTGAAACTCGTGACACTAGACCTTGCGCGAGCGGTCTCTGATCTTCCAACGGGCCTTGTCAAGGTGACCCCGTACATCCGACCTGATGCCTGAGGGCACGGGCGTGGCACCGACGCATGAACCCGACGAGGACCATTTAGCCGGGGAATACGTCTCGCGCGAGGGGCGCGAGGGCTGCGCGTGGCTGTGAGCCGACGCCGTCGAGCGGCGCTGACCCGCGCGGGCAGACAGACGCGGGTCCGCCCGCGCGGGAGGTGTCCTACACGGCGAGCAGCACAGCGTCCGTGTCCGGCGTCCGGGTGTCCGTCCGCCCGGCCTGGACCGCGGACACCCGAGCGCAGACGCTCGTCCGGCCGAGGCCGAGCGCGTCCGCGATCGCGCGCCCGGACAGGTCCGTCGTCTGGGCGAGGCGGTCAATCTCGTCGAGGCGCTCGGCCACGCGTCTGCGCGCGGCAGTCCGGATCGACCGGACACCGTCCAGGTGTCCGCCGTCCGCCGCGGTGTCCGTCGCCTCGGTGTCCACGGCGCGCAGCGCAGGTGCGCGCTCGACGACGACCGCAACCGGCGCGAGCGCGCCGACCGCAGCGGGCGTCTCCGGCGCTCGCGGCGACCGTCGTGGTGTCCGCGTCGGTCGCGGCCTCGGTGTCCGTGTCCGTCGCGGGGGCGGTGTCCGTGAGCGGCCGAGGGCGACGCCGGCGACGACGTGGGCGGCGGCGAGCGTCATGAACGGGAACCCGGCGGCGAGGGCGGCGCCGACGATGCCCTGCCAGCCCTTGGGCCCGGCGTCCCAGGCGTGCGCGGCGTTTGATCGCGGACGACACGGTGGTCAGGGCCCACACGAGCGTCCAGGGCAGACGTGCGCTCTGGCCCCGGTGGGTGCGGACGAACGCGGCGATGACGTACCCGAGCATGGCGACCTCGAGCGCGACGGGCACGAGCCAGGCGAGGCGGACGGGGATCGCGGCCCAGGGCGCGGCCGCGGACAGGCCGGTGAACGAGAGCGTGAACGAGGCCGCGGCGACGGCGACGAGCACGACGAGCAGACCGGCGAGCACGAGGCGGTTGTCGGGGTTGATCCGGGCGGCCGTCGTCGGGCGGGGCGTGGCTGTGGTGGTCATGGCGGTGGTCCTCTCGTGCGTGTGGGCAGCGGGCGGTGCGCGCCAGGCGGCGGCGCGAGCGGCGGCGAGCGTCTCGGGCGACGGCGGTGCGGCCGCGTGGGCGGCGTCGTCCCTGGCGACGAGACCGCGGGTCGTTGTGACGGGGCGGTCGGCTGCCCGGGGCGCGGGCGGGGGCGTGGGGCCGGACTGCGCGAGCGCGGTGCGGCGGTAGCGGAGCAGGCCCGCGCCGCGGGCCCCGGTGAAGTTCTGGGCGGCGAGTTCGCGGGCGACGTCGTCGGGCGTCCACCCGGCGGCGCGCAGCTCGCGGGCGTGACGGCGGACCGCCGTGGCCGTCAGGCCGCGGGCGAGGGGGTGGGAGCGGATCTCCTCCACCACCCCGTTCAGCAGGGCGTCCCGCTCGCCTACGACTTCCTCGACGACGGCGAGCGACCTGGTGGGGGATGGGGCAGGGGATAGGACAGGGGATCCGGCACGCCTCGCGACACCCTTTCGTCGCGAGGCGACACGAGTTCGTCGCGAGACGACACCTGTCGCGGCGCTCACGGCTCGTGCTCCTGGTGCTCGACGACGTCGACGTCGTCAACCCGGTCGTCGTCGTGCTCGAGCTCGACGACGTCGGCGCCGGGCGTCGTGAGCGCGTAGCGGGTCGTGGAGCCGCGCACGCCGGTCGAAGTGAGGGCGAGCCACCCGGCGTCGCGCAGACGCCGCAGTGCGGCCGTCGTGGCGGTTCTGCCCAGGCTCGTGCGTGCCTGCAGGCGCTCGGCCGCGACCCACACCCGCAGCGGCCCGGTGGACGCGTGGTCGGCGTAGGCGAGGGCGACGAGCTTGTTCGTCGCGGAGAGGGTCGACGTCCACACCGCGTCGCGCCACGCGTTCACGTGGCGGCGCGCGGACGTCGTCGGGTCGGGCGCCACCGGCGCTACGGGAAGGGTGCTGATAGCGTGAGCGAGAGCCATCTCGGAGGGTCCGTTCCTCTGGTGGTGGTCAGGCCCCGCTCGGTGTTCCAGCACCGGTCGGGGCCGTTCTGTTGTGGGCCTACGGGGTCGCGGGCGATTTTGAGTTGGTGGACCGCGCGCGCGGCGCGTCGACGCCGTCGGGGTCGCCGAAGCGGCCCGCGGCGGCGGATGCCGCGCGAGGCGCCATGTGGTGGGGAGCGGGGCGCTTGCGGCGCAGAGCTGCAACGCATCTGCAACGCAAGGGCCAGAGCAGGGGAGGAGTGCCTGGCGTTCTTGCAGGTCAGATAGTGGGCCCCGTGGGGTTCGAACCCACAACCTACGGATTAAAAGTCCGCAGCTCTGCCGATTGAGCTAGAGGCCCTGGACGCCGGTGGCGTCCACGCACAGGCTACCCGCGCCCCGCCGTCGGCAGTCCCGACCGAGTTCGGCAGCCCCGACTCAGATCGGCACGTGCGACCGCCGAACGCGGCAGAAAGTGCCGACCCCGACAGCGGGTGCCGATCTCAGACCCCGACCCCCGCGGGCGCGCACCCTATGCGGCGCTCCGCGACGTGTCACCCGCGGTCTTGCTCCGTGAGAAATTCGGTGAGAACCGGGCGTTTCGCTTGCGACGGTCGCGGGTTCTTGTTTCGGTGGAGAAGACCGAGGAGCCCGCGGGAGGGTGCACCGACGGCAGGTCACGCCGGCCAGGCGTGGGCCGCACGGACGTGTCCCGCAGGTTCCGCCCGGCGACGAGAGGAGCTCTCGTGCTTACCCTGACCGACAACGCCCGTACCGCTGTCCACGACCTGCAGACCCAGGCCGGCGTCCCCGAGGGAGGCGGTCTGCGGATCGCCGAGTCCGCGGACCAGGCGGGCAGCTTCGAGCTCGCGCTCGTCCCCGCCCCGCAGCCCGACGACACGGTCGTGGAGAACGGCGAGGCGAAGGTGTTCGTGGAGTCCGCCACGGCCCCGACCCTCGCGAACCTCACGCTCGACACGGACCCGAACGCGCAGGGACCGGCGTTCGTCCTGACGCCGCAGGGCTGACGGGACGTTCCCGGCGCTCGCGCCGGACCATCTCGACGACGCGTCCTCCTCCTCCAGGCGCGTCCTCGGTCCCACGACGGGCCGCTCGCTCCGGCGGGCGGCCCGTCGTCGTCTCTCGACCGGCCTGCGAAGGCCGCTCGACCGGTGCGCGTCGGTCAGGCGGCGGGCCCGACGATCCACGACCCGCCGAGCACGGCGGCGCCGACCGTCACGACGAGGAACACCCCGACCCAGAACAGGCCGGGCAGGCGGGTGAGGCGCGCGAGGATGTCGGCGTCGGAGGTGCTCGCCCTGCCGCGCGACCGCTCGGACTGCAGCTCCAGCACCGGCCGCACGGCGCCCAGCAGCAGGAACCACGTCACGGCGTAGGCGACGGCGCTCTGCACGGGCGGCGTCGCCCACCACGACACCCCGACGAGCGCGGCGCCGGTGACGAGCACGGACCAGAGCCCGAACCAGTTGCGGATCTGCAGCAGCATGAGGGCGAGCAGCACGACGAGCAGCCACAGCAGCCCGACGGCATACCCCTGGCGGAGCAGCGCGGCCGCCCCCAGGCCGATGAGGCCGGGGCCGACGTACCCCATGAACGCGGTGAGGACCATGCCGAACCCGCGCGGGCGCCCGGACGACACGGTGAGCCCCGACGTGTCGGAGTGCAGGCGGATGCCCGCGAGCCGACGGCCCGTGAGCAGGGCCGCGATCGCGTGCGACGCCTCGTGCGCGATGGTCACAACGTGCCGGGCCACGCGCCACACGGGCGTGACGAGCACGACGACGAGCGCGAGGAGGCCCATCGCGACGACCACGGCGGCCGCCGGGGGAGGGACGGGCGTCGTCGCGGCCTCCCACACCTGCCCCACGACGTCCCCCACGGACGCGGCGACGTCACTGCCCGCGGTGGAGGCATCGTCGGGCGCTCCCGCGACCCCGCCGCGAGGGAGGGCGGGCAGGACGGTGAGGGCGTTCGCCAGGGCGTGCACGCGCGACATTCCACCACAGGGCCCTGTGCCCGAGAGTGCCGAGACGCACCTCACCCGGCCGCCCGTCGTCGGGCATGAGACACTGGACCTTCGAGGGCAGCGCGATCCCGCGCGCCCGGCGTCGTGGAGATCCCCCCGGATTGCGTGCGGCGGACCCCGACCTTGAGCCCCGAGAGGCCCATCACCTGTGACTTCCTTTGCCGACTTCGGCCTGCCCACCCCTGTCGTGCGCGAGCTCTCGCGCCAGGGCATCGACTCCCCGTTCCCCATCCAGACCGCCACGCTGCCCGACTCGCTGAAGGGCCGTGACGTCCTCGGCCGCGGCCGCACCGGCTCCGGCAAGACGCTCGCGTTCTCGCTGCCCACCGTCGCCCGCCTGTCGTGGGCGAAGTCGTCGCGCCACCCCCGCCGGCCCCGCGCGCTCGTGCTGTGCCCGACGCGCGAGCTCGCCAACCAGATCAACGCCACGATGGAGCCCGTCGCCAAGGCACTCGGGCTCGTGACGACGACGATCTTCGGCGGCGTCGCGCAGTCGCGCCAGGTCGCCGCGCTCGACAAGGGCGCCGACATCGTCATCGCGTGCCCGGGCCGCCTGGAGGACCTCCTCAACCAGCGCCTGCTCACGCTCGACGGCATCGAGATCACCGTGCTCGACGAGGCCGACCACATGGCCGACCTCGGGTTCCTGCCGGGCGTGAAGCGCATCATGGACAAGACGCCGAAGCAGGGGCAGCGCATGCTGTTCTCCGCGACGCTGGACAACGGCGTGGACCAGCTGGTCAAGCGCTACCTCAGCAACCCGGTGCGCCACTCGGTGGACGACGCCGCGGCCGCGCCCCCGCAGATGACGCACCACATCCTCGCGGTGCGCGACGCGGACGCGAAGAAGCAGATCGTGCACGAGCTCGCCTCGGGCACGGGCCGTCGCGTGCTGTTCATGCGCACCAAGCACCAGGCGAAGAAGCTCGCGAAGCAGCTCACCGCGGCGGGCGTGCCCGCCGTCGACCTGCACGGCAACCTCGGCCAGGGCGCGCGCGAGCGCAACCTCGAGGCGTTCTCGTCGGGCGCGGTCAAGGTGCTCGTCGCCACGGACATCGCGGCGCGCGGCATCCACGTCGACGACGTGGAGCTCGTCGTGCACGTCGACCCGCCGGCGGAGCACAAGGCGTACCTGCACCGCTCGGGCCGCACCGCCCGCGCCGGGTCGGAGGGCGTCGTCGTCACCGTCATGCTCCCGGAGCAGCGCGGCGACGTGCGCGACCTCACGCGCAAGGCGAAGATCACCGCGCAGCCGCAGCCGGTCGCGCCCGGCGACGCGACGATCAAGGGGCTCGTCGGCGAGGTCGCGGAGTACGTGCGCCCGTCCGACATCACGCCGCCGCAGACGCAGGCGAAGCGCGGCACGGGCTCGTCCAACGGCGGGTCGCGCGCGTCGCGCCGTGGCCGTGGCGGCCAGGGCGGCGCACGCCCGGCCGCGCAGCCCGCGGGCCAGGGCACGACGGCGTCCCGCGGCCAGGGCGGTCAGCGCCCCGCGCAGCGCGCGACGGGTGCGGGTCGCCCCGAGGGCGGCGCACGGGACGGCCGCGGCACCTCGGGCGCCGGGAACGGCGCAGCAGGCCAGGGCGGCGGCCGCCGCCGTGGCGGCCGCGGCCGTGCGCAGCGCCCCGCCGGCGGGTCGAGCACCGTCTACTCGACCTCCAGCCCGCGCTGACGCCCCCCACGCTGAGTGCAGGAAAGAGTCGCGGTCGAACCGGTTCGGCCGCGACTTTTTCTGCGCTCAGCGGGTGAGGCGGGGCGGGAACACGGGAGCGGTCGGCGTGGTTGGGACCGTCGGAGGTGGACCATGACCAGCCAGACCCACGAGAACCAGCCCTACGAGGTCGTGAAGACCGACGACGAGTGGCGCGCCGAGCTGTCCCCGCAGGAGTACGCCGTGCTGCGGCAGGCCGGGACCGAGCGCGCGTGGACGGGCGAGCTGCTCGACGAGAAGCGCGTCGGCGTCTACGCGTGTCGCGCGTGCGGCAACGAGCTGTTCCGCTCCGACACGAAGTTCGACTCGCACTGCGGGTGGCCGAGCTTCTTCAGCCCGCTCGCGGGTGACCGCGTCGAGCTGCTCACCGACCGCAGCCACGGCATGGTGCGCACCGAGGTGCGCTGCGCGCGCTGCGGCTCGCACCTGGGCCACGTGTTCGACGACGCGCCCCAGACCCCGACGGGCGACCGGTTCTGCATGAACTCGGTCAGCCTGACGTTCGAGGCCGGCGCGGAGTAGCCGACCGGGCGCCGACGCCCGCGTCGACCACGCACGCGAGCGCCACGCCCACCAGATAGCAGACCAGGTCCCGCACCGCGAACGTGCTGCCCAGCAGCCACGCCGCGGGCGGGACCGCGTCGTTCACGGCGGCGGCGACGCCCGTCGCCTGGAGCGCCTCGACCGCCCAGCACCACCCCAGCGCGACGGCGCCCGCCACGAGCGGGCGCACGCGCGGCGCCACGAGGACCACGAGGACGAAGGTCGCGACGGCGTAGAGCACGTCGCCGCCGACGTCGCCCCACGGGTCGGGGACGCGCGTCGCGACGACGAGGCCCGCCACCACGACCAGCGCGAGGACGAGCGCGACGACGGGCTGCCGTCGGACCCGGGCCGCCCCGCGACCGCGCGGGGCGACGTGGGGCGGGCGGGCGCCGTCGGGCACGGTCATGCTGCGCCGGGGGCCAGGGTCACCGGTTGGCGGCCCAGCGCACGACGTCCTCGGAGTACCGGTGCAGGAGCGTCGCGAGCGTCGCGACGTCGCGTTGGTCCCAGCCCTCCAGCGCCTCGGTGATCGACGTGACCCGCCCGCTGTGCGCGGCGTGGAGCCGCGCCTCGCCGTCGGGCGTCAGGGTGATGAGCTGGCCGCGCGAGTCGTCGGGGTCGACCTCGCGCGCGACGAGGCCGAGGTCGTGCAGGCGGCTGAGCTGGCGCGAGATCGTCGCGCGCCCCACGCCGAACTGCGCCGCGAGCTCCGAGCCGCGGACCCCGGGGTGGTCGGCGATGTGGGCGAGCAGCGGGTACGCGCTCGCCTCGAGGTCGGGGTGGATACGACGGGCCATGCCCGTGGCGACCGCGCCGGCGCGGCGCAGCAGGATCCGCAGCTCGCGTTCGAGGTCGACGTACGCGTCGTCGTCGACGTGCGCGGTGTCGGGAGCGGGGCGGGCCGGAGCGGTCTCGGGGGGCACAGGGCCATCATGGCGCGAAGGGCACGGCCCGGTCACCTTCCTCCCCGGAACCTCACCCGCACGGGGCGACGGGAGCTCCCCGCGCACGACCGAGGGGGCGGTCCCGGACGGTCCGGGACCACCCCCTCGGGGTGTGTCGGCGGTGCCCCCGTGCGGCGGGGACGCCGACCTCAGCGCGACCGGCGCGCGGTCGCCTCGTCGTCGACCACGCCCGCGGGCTCGTAGGCGCCGAGCAGCGTGGACTCCGTCTCCTCCGCGAGGGTCACGCGACCGGGGGTCGCGTCGACCGGGGCGTCCGTGCCGAGCAGGGCCGCCTCCTTCTCGAGGCGCTCCTGGAGGCCGGTCTTGGTGCCGAGCGGCACCTCCTTGAGGAACGACACGGCGATGAGCGCGACGAGCGCGAGGGGTACCGCGACGAGGAAGATCTCGGCGATCCCGTCGCCGTAGGACTTCTCCACGAGGTCCTTGATCGGCGCGGGCAGGGTCGAGACGTCGGGCACGGCGTTGCCGCCGCCCATCGAGCCGGCCGGGACGCCGAGCTGCGTGAGGCCGTCCTGGATCGACGTCGTGACCTTGTTCGCGAGCACCGCGCCGAGCACGGACACGCCGATCGCACCGCCGAGGCTGCGGAAGAACGCGACGGTCGAGGTCCCGGCGCCCATCTCCTCCACGGCGAGCGTGTTCTGCACGGCGAGCACGAGGTTCTGCATGAGCATGCCCATGCTCACGCCGAGGAAGAACAGGTAGACGCTGATCAGCGTGAAGCTCGTGTGGTAGTCGATCGTCGACAGCGCGAAGAGCGACGCGACGAGGACCGCGCCACCGGTGACCATGAAGGCCTTGTATCGGCCGTAGCGCGTGATGAGCTGGCCGAACAGTGTCGACGCGACGAAGGTGCCGACGATCATCGGGATCGTGAGGAGGCCGGACTCGGTCGGGGTCTTGCCGCGCGCGACCTGCATGTACTGGCTGAGGAACACCGCGGTCCCGAACATCGCGACGCCGACCGCGACGGACGCGACGACCGCGAGGACGAACGTGCGATTCTTGAACAGGTGCAGCGGGATGAGCGGCTCGGGCGTGACGCGCTCGACGAGCACGGCACCGACGAGCGCGACGACCGCGCCGCCGACCATCGCGAAGGTCTGCCACGAGAGCCACTCGAAGTTCTGCCCGGCGAACGTGACCCACAGCAGGAGCGAGGACACGCCGGCGCTGATGAGGATCGCGCCCCAGTAGTCGATCCGGACGACGCGCCGCGCGACCTTCGGCAGGTGCAGCGTGCGCTGGAGGACGACGATCGCGGCGATGGCGAACGGCAGGCCCACGAAGAAGTTGAGGCGCCAGCTCACGGCGTCGGTGAGGACGCCGCCGAGGAGCGGCCCGCCGATCTGGCTGACGGCCATGATGCCGCCCATGAGGCCCATGAACTTGCCGCGCTCGCGCGGCGAGATGATGTCGGTGATGAGCACCGTGGCGAGCGCCATGAGGCCACCGGCGCCGATGCCCTGGAACGCGCGCAGCGCGATGAGGGTGCCGACGTTCTGCGAGAGCCCCGCGAGCGCGGAGGACACGACCGCGACGACGAGCGCGATCTGGATGAGGACCTTGCGGTTGGTGAGGTCGGCGAGCTTGCCCCAGATGGGGGTCGAGATCGTCATGGCGAGGAGGGTCGAGGTGACGACCCACGTGTACGACGACTGCGAGCCGTCGAGGTCGCTGACGATCTTCGGGAGCGAGCTCGAGACGATCGAGCTCGCGAGGATCGCCACGAACATGCCGAGGAGGATCCCGGAGAGGGACTCCATGACCTCGCGGCGGGTCATCGGTGCGGGGGCGCCGGCGCTGCCGGGCGGTGCGGTGCGTTCTGCGGGGGTGGTGGTCATCAGGCGTTGGGTTCCTTGCTCACGAGGCCGGGGCGGGGCGCACGCGTCGGGGGGCGGTGTCAGGTGGTCGGAGGCCGGTCCGCGGTGCGGCCGGTGGTCGGGGCGCGTGCCCGACGGCGCAGGGCCGCCGGGCGCCGTCGGTCACCCGGTGGTGCGGGGGGAGTCGTGGACCGCGACGACCGCCGCGGCGACGCGCTCGATGTGGCGCGTGGCCTCGACGATCTCCTCGTCGCCCCAGTCCGCGAACGTCGTCGCGGCGAGGACGTCGATGTGCTCGGACGCCCGCACCAGGAGTGCGCGGCCCGCCTCGGTGAGCTCGACGGTCCGGGCCCGCCGGTCGTCGTCGTCCACCGTGCGGCGCACGAGGCCCGCGTCGACCAGGTGGCTCACCTGTCGGCTCGCGACGGAGAGGTCGACCCGGAGCTTCGCCGCGACGTCCCCGAGCTGGACGGGCCCGCAGTGCTGGAGCATCCGGAGCAGGCCGAACGACGCCCGCGGCATGTCGAGGTCGCGGGCGATCCGGACGGCGGACTCCCGCTGGGCGCGCGCGAGGTCGTCGAGCGCGCGGACGAGACCCGCCGCGGGTGACGGGTCGGGGGTGAGTCCGGGGTCCGCGACGTCGGTCGCGGGAAGGGCGGTCACAGGCACAGGCACTCCTTGGTTGCTGCAGGCAAGCATACTCCGCGAAGTTGCTTTCAGCAACCATTGTGTGAGGCAAGGAATTCCTGGCCCGGCAGAGCCGGTGGCGGGAACGACGGAGCCCGGGCCCGTCCCCGCCGTCGCAGCGGTGTAGGAGGACCCGGGCTCGGCGCGGACCCGGAGGGGGGATCAGCGCCCGGAGCGGCTCTTGGCCTGGTCGCCCATGTCCTCCAGCTCGACACCCTTCGTCTCCGGCACCTTGCTCAGGACGAAGACGAACGAGAGCGCCGCGAAGATCGCGTACATCAGGTAGGGGATCGAGGCGCCGAAGGCGGCGAGCATCGGCGGGAACGTCAGGGTGATGGCGAAGTTTGCCAGCCACTGCGCCATGGCCGCCACGCCCAGGGCGGCGGCCCGGATCCGGTTCGGGAACATCTCGCCCAGGAGGACCCAGACGAGCGGGCCCCACGACGCCCCGAAGAACACGACGAACGCGTTCGCGGCCACGAGGGCGATCGGGCCCCACGGGTCCGGCAGGCTGATGTTGTCCCCGCTCCCGCTGGCCTGTGTGAAGGCGAGCGCCATGATCCCGAGCGAGAGCGTCATCCCGGCGGAGCCGATGAGCAGGATCGGGCGTCGGCCCACCTTGTCGACGAGCGCGATCGCGATGAACGTCACCGCGACGTTCGTCACGGACGTGATCGTCGAGACGAGGAACGACTGGCTCTCGTCGAAGCCGACGGCCTGCCACAGCGTCGTCGAGTAGTAGAAGATCACGTTGATCCCGACGAACTGCTGGAACACCGAGAGCAGGATGCCGACCCACACGATCGGCTTGAGGCCCAGCGCCGAGCCCTTGAGCGTGCCCTCCTGCGCGTTCTTCTCGTCGACGGCGATCGAGCGGTGGATCTGCGCGATGCGGTCGTCGACGTCCTCGTCCGGGCCGAGCACGGACTCGAGCACGGCGCGCGCGTCGTCGTCCCGGCCCTTCGCCACCAGGTACCGGGGCGACTCGGGGATGCGCAGGGCGAGGATGCCGTAGACCGCCGCGGGGACGACGCAGACGAGGAACATCCAGCGCCACGCCTCCCACCCGAGCCACAGCTCGTTGGACGCGCCGCCCGCCGTCTCCGCGAGGAGCTGGTCGGAGAGCAGCGCGGCGAAGATACCGATCGTGATGGCGAGCTGCTGGAGCGAGCCCATGCGGCCGCGCAGCCGGGCCGGCGCGATCTCCGCGATGTACGCGGGCGCGATGACCGAGGCGATACCGATGCCGACGCCCGCCATGAACCGCCAGATGGCCAGGTCGAAGGCCGACCACGCGATCGCCGAGAGGATCGAGGAGACGAAGAACAGGACGGCGCCGAACACCATGACGCGCGTGCGGCCCCACCGGTCGGCGAGGCGGCCGCCCGACCACGCGCCGAGCGCGCACCCGAGGAGAGCGATCGCGACGACGAGGCCCGTCACCGCGGAGTCGAGGTCGAACTGGCCCTCGATCGCCGCGACGGCGCCGTTGATGACCGAGCTGTCGAACCCGAAGAGGAAGCCGCCGACCGCGGCCGCGACGGCGAGGCCGATCGCCTTCCGGTGGGCGCTCCGCTCGCTCACGGTCCTCTGACCTGCTGCGCCGCTGCTCGACATCTCGCCCTCCGCTCCGTCCCGGAGCCGGTGGCAGCTCCTGTCGTCCCTCTGTCGTCACTGTAGGGCGGGGTGCTGACCGTGGCGCGGCGAACGAGGTCCGGCCCCGAGCACCCCCCGGAGGCTGCGCGCGTCGCGGGCCCGGGTGGAGACTGGGCGGGTGCCAGACGACGTCCCCACCCCCGGAGCCCGGCCCGACCCTGGTCGGTCCGACCGCACGCAGCGACCCCGCCGCCCCGCCATGCTCGACCCGCGCGACGCCGACGAGCTGCCCGGCGAGCTCGACCCCGCGCTCCGCGACCGGGTCGCGCACACCACCGCGCACGCGATCGTGCACCGCGCCCGCGACACCGAGGACCCGGAGGTCGTCGAGCGGCTCGTCCACCTCGTCGAGACCGAGGGCCTCGACGTCGTGGCCGGCCTGTGGTCCGACGCCGCCCCCAACTCCCTGCCGGGGGCACTCTGGCGGCTCTACGTGCTGCGCGAGTGGGTGCGTCGCGACCCGCAGACCGTCACCCTCCGCTACCGGCTCGGCGTCGACGCGGCGCCCGTCCACGAGGCCATCGCGGGCGTGCCCCGGCCGCCGGGGCCGCAGGACGTGCGCGACCTCGCCGACGCGGTGCTGTCCGGCGTCTTCACGGGCGACCTCGCGGTCGCGCTCGAGCGCGCGGGGTCGTTCTGCCGCATCCTCGCCACCGGCGCCGCGTTCGACGCCGACGCGCGCGAGGTCGCCGACCCCGACGGCGCCCTGCGCACGACCCGGGGCGCGGGCTCGCTGCTGCGGACCGCCCAGGAGCTCGAGCACGCCGCCGAGCTCTGGCGCGCCGACCGCCTCGACTGAGCGCGCGTCCCTCCCGCCGCGGAGGCCCCGGTCGTCGCCGAGCAGGCGAACCTGGCGCGTCCGTGCCACCTGACGCGCCCGGACCGCCTGCTCGACCGACCGGGACCACCTGGTCGGGCCCGTCCGGACCCCGCGGGCGCGAGGGTGCGGGATCGACGGCGCGCCCGCACGGCGGGCGAAGGCGGTCTCGCGGAGCGCGAACACGGGTACCCCGAGCGGGGTGCGGCACGTACGATGGATCTCGACGCCGGGCCGCGGTAGCCCCGGGCTCCACACTCAGCCGCTACGAGCGGCCACGCGCCGAGAGGCGCTCCCGGTCCGGCGTCACTAACTTCCCCCTCGCGCCCACCGCGCACCGCCTCTCGTGCGGTGCGCGGGCGCGGTGGTCGCACCGGCGACGAGGCCGGGCGCAGGCTGTGGGCGTCCTGAGCATCCGGGACCTTGGGCCCGACGATTCCAGCATCGCTCCGCGCGTCGGCTACATTTGACGAGAGTTCGACGTGCGTTCACCGAGAGATCATCCGACCAGAGATCGTGACCACCCCGGCCGTCCGGTCCTCCCGGCGGTCGAGCGGCCCCCGCGGCCGACGCCAGCTCAGACCCCTACCCCGCGTCCCTTCCGGAGCCCCCCGTGCGCCTGCGCCTGACACCGCGCGACACCTCGTTCTTCGACCTCCTCGCCGCCTCGGCGCAGCACCTGGTCACAGGGTCCACGCTCCTCGCGGAGCTGCTGGGGGCGGACCGCCCCACGCGCAAGCAGCTCGCGAAGCAGCTGAGCGAGACCGAGCACCTCGCGGACGACGCGACGCACTCGATCATGCGACGCCTCAACCAGACGTTCGTCACGCCGTTCGACCGGGACGACATCTACGCTCTCGCGTCGGCGCTCGACGACTGCATGGACTACATGGAGGAGGCGGCCGACCTCATCGTCCTCTACAAGGTCGACGAGCTCCCGGCCCGCGTGTCCGAGCAGGTCCAGGTGCTCCAGCGGGCGTCGGAGCTCACGGCCGAGGCGATGCCGCGCCTGCGCTCGATGGACGACCTCCCCGAGTACTGGGTCGAGGTCAACCGCCTGGAGAACCAGGCGGACAAGGTCCACCGCAAGCTGCTCGCCGAGCTCTTCGACGACGTGTCCGACCCGGTCCTCCTCATGAAGCTCAAGGAGATCGTGGAGGTCCTCGAGCAGGCGGCCGACGCCTTCGAGAAGGTCGCCAACACGGTCGAGACCATCGCCCTCAAGGAGTCCTGAGCCCCGTGGAGGCAGTGCTCGTCGTCGTCGTCGTGGCCTTCGCCCTGGCGTTCGACTACACGAACGGGTTCCACGACGCCGCGAACGCCATCGCGACCTCGGTGTCGACCCGGGCCCTCACACCGCGCGCGGCGCTCCTCATGGCGGCGGTGTTCAACCTCATCGGCGCGCTGCTCGGCACGGCCGTGGCGCAGACCATCGCGGAGGACATCGTCGCCGTCGGCGACGTGCCACCCCACCAGGGTCTCGTCATCGTCCTGTGCGGGCTGGTCGGCGCGATCACGTGGAACCTCATCACGTGGTGGCTGGGCCTGCCGTCGTCGTCGACGCACGCGATCATCGGCGGCCTCGCGGGCGTCGGCCTCGCGTCCGGGATCACGGTGCACTGGGACGCGATCCTCGACAAGGTCGTGCTCCCCATGATCTTCTCGCCGCTGATCGGCTTCGGCCTCGCGTTCGCGCTCATGGTCCTGCTGCTGTGGGTGTTCCGGAACGCGGCGCCCGCCCGGGCGTTCCGCCGGTTCCGGATCGCGCAGACGGCCTCCGCCGCCGCGATGGCGCTGGGCCACGGCCTGCAGGACGCGCAGAAGACGATGGGCGTCATCGTGCTCGCCCTCGTGGCGGGCGGGTTCCAGGACGACAACACGATCCCGCTGTGGGTCAAGCTGTCGGCCGCGACGGCGATCTCGCTCGGCACCTACGCGGGCGGCTGGCGCATCATGCGCACGCTCGGCCGCAAGATCATCGAGCTCGACCCGGCGCGCGGCTTCGTCGCCGAGTCGGTGTCCGCCGTCGTGCTCTACGCCAACGCGTTCATCTTCCACGCGCCCGTCTCGACGACCCACACCATCACCTCGGCGATCATGGGTGTCGGCGCGACCAAGCGCCTGTCCGCGGTGCGCTGGGGCGTCGCCAAGAACATCGGCGCCGCGTGGGTGCTGACGATCCCCGCCGCCGCGCTCGTCGCGGCCGTCGTCTACTGGATCCTCAGCCCGATCCTGCTCTGACCCCAGGGCACCGGGGACGCCGGTCCCCCCGCACGACGACGGCGCCCCGTCGGAGGCCTCGCGGCCGCCGGCGGGGCGTCGTCGTGCGACCGGACGTCGCCCGCTGGGGGACGCCGGCGCGCGGGTCTCAGTGCAGCGGCGGGGCGACCTTCTCCGCCGCGACGACGCGCGGGCCCTTGGGCGTGCGTGCCACGTGGGCCACGATCATCTCGCCGGGATCGAGGAACGGGTCGTGCGCGGGCAGGGCGTTCGCGACCGGCCGCCGCGAGTGCTGGCCGAGGACGTCGAGCACCGTGGGCAGCACGGGCCGGTGCGTGCACAGCACCGACGACCGCTCGGCTTCGAGCAGCTCCCGGACCGTCCGCGCGACGCGCGCGGGCGAGCGCTCGTGCTGCGCCTCGGTGAGGTGGTCGATGCTGACCGTGGCGAGCCCGGAGGCGGTCGCGTACGGCGCGATCGTCTGGGCGCAGCGGTCCCACCGGCTCGTGACGATCGTCTCGACGCCGTAGGCCGCGAGCACCGGCACGAGCGCGACCCCTTGGGCGTGGCCCGCGGGCGTGAGCGGGCGGTCCTGCTCGTCGCCGTGCCACGCCGACCGCGCCACGGCCTTGCCGTGGCGCGCGATGACGACGACGTGCGTCGCGAGCCGGCCCTCGTCGCGCTCGCGCACGAGCGCCTCGAGCGGCGCCCGGTCGGCCTGCCGCGTGAGGCGCCGCGCGGCGTCGTCCGTGGAGAGCCACGCGGCGCGATCGATCTCCTGGGGCGACACCGGCGGGACGGGGGCGCGCGCGGCGAGCGCGCCGGCGTCGGACCGGCTCGACGCCCGGCGGGCGGCCCAGTAGTGCACGCGCTTCACGCGGCCCTCGGGCGTGAGGTACTGCAGCCCAGGGAGCGGGACGCCCAGCACGACCGGCTTGCCCGTCTCCTCGGCGACCTCGCGCGCCGCGGCCGCCTGGAACGTCTCGCCCGGGTCGAGCTTGCCCTTGGGCCACGACCAGTCGTCGTAGCGCGGCCGGTGGACGAGGCGCACCTGCAGCTCGTCGTCGCGCACGCGCCACACGAGGGCACCGGCCGACTCGATGACGGGCGCGTGCGACACGTGCGTCGGGCCGAGCGTGTCCACGAGCGGCACGCCGCCGCGGAGCGCGGAGGACGGCACTCCCATCCGCTACCGCCTCCCGACGAGCCGGCGGCGCTGTCGCTGGACGAGGCTGGCCTGGAGGTCGACGAGCGGCGAGCCGTCGGGCGCGGTGTCGGGGCGGTGCCACGTGCCGTCGGCGTCGAGGTGCCACGACGCGGTGCGCTCGGACATCGACGCGTCGAGCAGGTCGAGCAGCTCCATGACCTGGTCGGGGTCGGTGATGCGCACGAGGGCCTCGACGCGGCGGTCGAGGTTGCGGTGCATGAGGTCGGCCGACCCGATGAACACCTCCGGGCCGCTCTCCGGCCCCTCGCCGATGGCGGGGCCGGCGGAGTTGGCGAACGCGTAGATGCGCGAGTGCTCGAGGAAGCGCCCGAGGATCGAGCGCACGCGGATGTTCTCGCTCAGCCCGGGCACGCCCGGGCGGACGGCGCAGATGCCGCGCACCACGAGGTCGACCTTCACGCCGGCCTGCGACGCCCGGTAGAGCGCGTCGAGCGTCGTCTCGTCGACGACGGAGTTGACCTTGATCTTGACCCACGCCTCGTGGCCCTCGCGCGCGGCGACCGCCTCGCGGTCGATCCGCTCGACGAGGCCGGAGCGGACGGTGCGGGGCGCGACGAGCAGCCGGTGGAACCGCGACTGCGGCGCGTACCCGGAGAGCTGGTTGAACAGGCGCGTGAGGTCCTGCCCGACGTCGGGGTCGCACGTGAGCAGGCCGTGGTCGGTGTAGAGGCGCGCCGTCTTCGGGTGGTAGTTCCCGGTGCCGACGTGGCAGTAGCGGCGCAGGCCGTCCGACTCCTGGCGCACGACGAGCGAGAGCTTGCAGTGCGTCTTGAGCCCGACGATCCCGTACACGACGTGCACGCCCGCCTGCTCGAGCTTGCGTGCCCACGAGATGTTGGCCTGCTCGTCGAACCGGGCCTTGATCTCGACGAGCGCGAGCACCTGCTTGCCCGCCTCGGCCGCGTCGATGAGCGCGTCGACGATCGGCGAGTCGCCCGACGTCCGGTACAGCGTCTGCTTGATCGCGAGCACCGCCGGGTCGGCCGCCGCCTGCTCGAGGAAGGTCTGCACCGACGTCGAGAACGAGTCGTACGGGTGGTGCAGCAGGACGTCGCGCTCGCGGATCGCGGCGAACACGTCCGTCGGTGACGAGCTCTCCACCTCGGCGAGGAGGCGGTGCGTCGTCGGGACGAACGGCGGGAAGTGCAGGTCGGCGCGGTCGAGGTCGGCGATGACGTTGAGCCCGGTGAGGTCGAGCGGCTCCGGGATCTCGTACACCTCCTCCTCGACGACGCCGAGCTCGCGCACGAGCAGCGCGCGGATGCGCGGGCTGATGCCCGGCGTGAGCTCGAGGCGCACGGGCGGGCCGAACCGGCGGCGCAACAGCTCCTTCTCCATCGCCTGGAGCAGGTTCTCCGCGTCGTCCTCCTCGACCTCGACGTCCTCGTTGCGCGTGACGCGGAACAGGTGGTGCTCGCGCACCTCCATGCCGGGGAAGAGGTGGTCGAGGTGCTGCGCGATGACCTCCTCGATCGGCACGAACGACGTCGGCCCGCGGTCGGGCGACGCCGTCTGCGACGTCGGCGCGCTCGGGCGTCCTCGCGCGTCCACGGCGATGAACCGCGGCAGCAGCGGCGGCACCTTGACGCGCGCGAAGTGCTCCTTGCCGGTCGTCGGGTTCGCCACCACGACCGCGAGGTTGAGCGAGAGCCCCGAGATGTACGGGAACGGGTGCGCCGGGTCGACGGCGAGCGGCGTGAGCACGGGGAAGATCTGCTTGCGGAAGAACTTGTGCAGGCGCTCCTGCTCGCGCGTCTCCAGCTCGTCCCAGTGGACGAGCGTGATGCCCTCGGCGGCGAGCGCCGGCTGGACGTCGTCGGCGAAGACCCGCGCGTGCCGCGCCATGAGCTCGTGCGCGCGCTCGCTGATCGCGTCGAGCACCTGGCGCGGCGACAGCCCGGAGGCGGCCGTGACCGCGATGCCCGTCGCCATGCGGCGCTTGAGGCCGGCGACGCGGACCATGAAGAACTCGTCCAGGTTCGACGCGAAGATCGCGAGGAACCGCACGCGCTCCAGGAGCGGCTGGCTCGGGTCCTCCGCGAGCTCGAGCACGCGCTGGTTGAACGCGAGCCAGCTGAGCTCGCGGTCGGCGAACCGGTCGTCGGGCAGCGGACCGAGGTCGAGCTCCGCACCGACCGGTTCGATCTCGGGTTCCTCGGCGATGTGCTCCGCGATGTGCGCGGCGAGGTCCGGGTCGAGGGTGCGCTGCGTGGACGTGTCGGTCATGGGTTCATGGTGGCACCAGTTGATGAACGGTGCGTGACGCGGGTCACCGTTCGGCCGGTGCGGGGGTCAGCGGGCAGGTCGGGCGTACTGCACGTGCACGGCGCGCCGCACGAACCCCGCCCGCTCGTAGGTCCGCACCGCCGGCACGTTGTCGCCGTCCACGTACAGCACCGCCGTGCGTGCCCCGCGCGCTGCGAGGTGCGCGAGCCCGACGGCGGTCAGCAGCCGCCCGAGCCCCTCGCCCTGGGCGGACGGGACCACCCCGAGGACGTAGATCTCGCCCTCGCGCGCGGCGTCCGGCTGGCCCGTCGGGATCTTGGTCCAGACGAACCCGACGAGCTCGGGCGCACCGTCGCCGGGCGCCGGGTCGCGCTCGAGGAGCAGGAGCCCGGCGGCGTCGAACCAGTCCTCGCGCATCCGCGCGCGCAGGTCGTCGACCGTGAGCCGCCCCTGCTCCGGGTGGTGCGCGAACGCGAGCGCGTTCGCCCGCACCCACGCCGCGTCGTCGTCCCCGGGCACGAACGCGCGCAGCCGCAGACCCGCCGGGACGGCGGGGCGCGGGTGCTCCGCCGGGCCGCCCAGCGGGCGCTCGAGCACGAGCAGCTCGCGCACGACGCCGTACCCCGCCCGCGCGGCGAGGGCCTGCGCCGCGGGCAGGTCGCCGTGGGCCCACACGCGCAGCGGCGGGACGTCCCTGCCGGGGGAGGGCGCGCCGTCCGTCGCGGCCCCGTCCGGGCCGTGCTGGTCCGTGGTGCGCTCGGACGGGCGCGGCTCGACGGCACGGTCCGCGGCGCTGCCCAGGAGGTGGAACCCGAGGCCGTGGCCACGGTGCGCCGGGCGCACGACGAGCTCCGCGCTCGGCGCGTCGCCGCGCTTGTCCACCTGGGCGTAGCCCGCGAGCTCGCCCCCGCGCCACGTGAGGAGGTGCACGACGTCGTCGGTCGCCTCGCGCAGGTTGAGCAGCGGCTGCTCCGAGAGGGGAGCCACGCCGTCCTCCCGCTCCGCCGCCGCGGCGAGGTCGTGGACCTGCGCGATCTCGACGTCGTCGATGAGCGGCCCGGTGTGCCAGAGGATCGCGGTCTCCACCGGTCCATCTTGCCCCCGGCGCCCGCGCACGACCGAACGCGCGCCGCCGGCGCCCGCGGGACGCCGTCCTCGTGGCGGGAAGGTTCGGAACCGAGTGACGGTTGTCACGTCCGTGAGCGAGCGGCCGTGAGGCGCGGGACCCGGGGGGGCCGCGTCGGCCTGCCCGCCCCGCCGACCTCCGGCCGGTCGGACGGCAGCGAGGGGCCGGAGAGGCAGGGCGGCATGGGCGCGTGCGCGGTCGAGGAGGCGGCGGAGGCCGCAGCAGGGCGGGTCCCCGTCCCGGTGACGGTCCCGGCCCGGCCGGTCGGGGAACCGACGGAGCCGGCCGTCTGGTCGCGGGACTTCCGGTACTACTTCACCGCGCGCAGCGCGGGGCTGCTCAGCTGGGCGATACTCCCGGTCGCGGTCTCGGCCGGGCTGCTCGCGTCGGGCTACGGGCTCGCGGTCGCGGGGTACGCGATGGCGTTCCTCGTCGCGCCGTTCGCGGGGCTCGTGCTCTTCGGCGGCGTGCTCGCCGACCGGTTCACCGCGCGCCGGATGATGATCGTCGCCGACCTCGCGAACCTCGCCGCGCACGTGCTCCTCGCGGTGCTGTTCGTGCGGGGGATCGACCACCTCTGGCACCTCTACGCCCTCCTCGCGGTCGCCGGCACGGCCAACGCGCTGTTCCAGCCCGGCGCCGCGTCGACCGTGCCGCTCGTCGCGCGCGACGTCCAGGGGGCCAACGGCGTCCTGCGGACCTCCGAGGCGATCACCGGGCTCGGCGGCCCGGCGCTCGCGGGCGTCCTCGTCGGGTTCGGGTCGACCGGCGGGGTGATGATCCTCTCCGCCGTCGCCTATGCGACGAGCGCGCTGTGCCTGCTCGCGCTCCGGCTCGGCGTCGTGCCGGCGCCCCCGGCGGGCGCGGGCCTGTGGCGCAGCCTGGCGGTCGGGTGGCACGAGTTCCGCTCCCGCACGTGGCTGTGGGGCGTCGTCGTCATCTGGATGGTCTACGCGGTGCTCGCCTGGGGGCCGCAGCTCCCCCTGGCGGCGAGCGTCGTCGTGCCGACGCACGGGGCGACCGCGTTCGGCGTGCTCAACAGCGCGCTCGGGGTCGGGACCGTGGTCGGCGGGCTGCTCGCGATCCGCTACCGGCCGCGGCGGCCGCTCGCCGCGGGCGCCGTGGCGCTCGTGGCCTACCCGCTCTACCCGCTCGGCCTCGTGCTGGGCTGGCCGGTCTGGGCGCTCGCCGTCGCGCAGGTGCTCGTGGGCGTCGGGGTCGGGGTGTGGGGCGTCATGTGGGCGACGAGCGTCCAGACGCAGGTGCCGGGCGACGTGCTCAACCGGGTCCACGCCTACGAGGTCGCGGGGTCGGTCGGGATGTACCCGATCGGGGCCGCGCTGGCCGGTCCCGCCGTCGCCGCGTTCGGGACGGACCGGGTGCTCCTGGTGGGCGCGGTCGTGGGGACGCTCACGGTGGTGGCGCTCCTCGCCGTCCGGCCGATCCGCACGCTCGGGCGGGTCCCGGACCTCCCCTGAGCGCGGGCCGCACGCGCGGCGGCGCGAAGCCGAGCACGGGGTTGCCCGCCGTCGACCACGGGGTTGTCGTCGTGAAGAGTGCGATGACGACGGCAACCCCGTGTTCGGCACCTCACCTCGGGCCGGGGAAGGTTCTGTCGGGGCGGGTCGTTGTGGTCGGCGTGAGCGAGCGGAACCAGGGGCGAGAGACGGCGGCACCGGGCACGGCGGGCGCGGACCTGCTCGGCCCGGGCGGGGCTGTGCACGACGTCGTGGTCGTCGGTGCGGGCCAGGCCGGGCTGTCGGCGGCGTACCACCTGCGGCGCGCCGGGCTCGACCCGCTCGTGCTCGACGGCGGTCGCGGCCCGGGCGGCGCGTGGCAGGACCGCTGGGACTCGCTCACCATGGCCGAGACGCACGCGGTGCACGACCTCCCGGGCGTCCCGCTCCGGGCCGGCGACCCCGGCGAGCGCGCCAACGTCGCCGTCCCGCGCTACTACGCCGCGTACGAGCGGGAGAACGACCTGCGCGTGGTGCGGCCCGTCACGGTGCACGACGTGCGCGACGACCCCGACGACCCCGCGCTCCTGCTGGTCCGCGCCACGGTCGGCGCCGGGCCGGACGCGCGCGACGTCGTCGTCCGCACGCGCACGCTCGTCAACGCGACCGGCACGTGGACCCGCCCGTTCTGGCCGCGCTACCCCGGGATGGAGACGTTCCGCGGGCGCCAGCTCCACACGCACGACTTCCGCGCCGCCGAGGACTTCGCGGGGCAGCACGTGGTGGTCGTCGGCGGCGGGGCGTCGGCGACGCAGCTCCTGCTCCAGATCGCGCCGCACGCGTCGGGCACGACGTGGGTGACGCGCCGCGAGCCGGTGTGGGTCGAGGAGGAGTTCTCGCCCGAGCTGGGCCGGGCCGCCGTCGCGCGCGTTGCGGAGCGCACGGCCGCGGGGCTGCCGCCCGGGAGCGTCGTCTCGGTCACGGGCCTGCCGCTCACGCCCCGCTACCGCGCGGGGATCGCGAGCGGGGTGCTGCGGCGTCGGCCGATGTTCGAACGCGTCACGGCGACCGGCGTCGAGTGGGCACCCGGCGCGAACGACGACGGGCTCCTGCACCAGCCCGCCGACGTCCTCCTCTGGGCCACCGGGTTCCGGGCCGCGCTCGACCACCTCGCGCCCCTCGGCCTGCGCGCGCCCGGCGGCGGGATCGTGCTCGACGGCACGACGGCGGCGAGCGACCCGCGCGTCCAGCTCGTCGGCTACGGGCCGAGCGCCTCGACGATCGGGGCCAACCGGGCGGGACGCGAGGCGGCGCGCGGCGTGCTGCGGGCGCTCGGCCGACAGCCCGGTCGCAGCCCTGCGGCAGGATCTCGGCGGCCGGTGGCGGTGTGAGGGCTCGTCAGCGCCCGCCGCGGAGCCCTAGCGTGCACCCGTGAGCACCGAGTCCTCCCCGGCCCCCGACCCGCACCCCGCCCGCGGGCCCGCCCCGACCGCCGTCGACGCGCCCGCCCTCCCGACGCAGCGCCGCACCCTGACGACCCTCGCCGCGACCCAGGTGCTGTCCGGTGTCGGGGTCGCGAGCGGCATCGCCGTCGCACCCCTCGTGGCGTCGGCGCTGTCCGGGTCCGACGCGATCGCGGGGCTCACCTCGACCTCGGGCGTCGTCGGCGCGGCGCTCGTCGCGCTGCCGCTCGCCCAGGTCGCGGGCCGGCGCGGCCGGCGGCCGTCGCTCCTGCTCGGCTTCGGCCTCGCGACGGGCGGCGCGGTGCTCGCGACGGTCGCCGTCCTGCTGGGCTCGTGGCCGCTGCTCGTCGTGGCGATGCTGCTGTTCGGCTCCGGCACGGCTGCCGGTCTCGCCTCCCGCTTCGCCGCGACGGACCTCGCGACGCCGCAGCGCCGGGCCCGCGACCTGTCCGTCGTGGTCTGGGCGACGACCGTCGGGTCCGTCGTCGGGCCGACGCTCGCGGGCGTCGCCGACCGGGTCGCCGGGCCCGCCCTGCGCCTCGGGGACGCGCACGCCGAGCACGGGAGCGCTGCGGGGAGCACCGCCCCGAGCGCGGCCCCGTTCGTGCTCGCGACGCTCGCGTTCGCCCTCGCGGCGACCGTCGTCGCGGTGTGGCTGCGCCCGGACCCGCTGCTCGCGTCGCGCGCACCGTCGGGGGCGGGTGCGGCGGGGTCTGTCGCGGAGGGTCCCGGCGCGGCGGGCTCCGGTGCGGCCGGTGGCGACGGGGGTGCGCCGGGTGCGGGCGGTGCGCCGGGCCCGGCGTCGTGGCGCGACGGCCTGCGCGCCGGCTGGGCCGTCGTCGCGGCCAGCCCGACGGCGCGCCTCGCGCTCGGCGCGATCGTGCTGAGCCACCTCGTCATGGTCGGCCTCATGTCCATGACCCCGGTCCACATGAACCACGGCGGCGCGACGCTCCAGGTCGTGGGGCTCGTGATCAGCGCCCACATCGCGGGCATGTACGCGCTGAGCCCCGTCGTCGGGTGGCTCGCGGACCGGCTCGGGCACGCGCGCGTGCTGTACGCCGGGGGCGCGCTGCTCCTCGCGGCGGCGGTCGTCGTGGCGGGCGCGCCGGGCGAGGACTCCGCGCGCCTCACGGTCGGCCTGGTGCTGCTGGGGCTCGGGTGGTCGTGCGGGCTCGTCGCCGGGTCGGCGCTGCTCGTCGACGCGACGCCCGGGCCGTCGCGCACCGCCGTGCAGGGCCTGTCGGACCTCGCGATGAACACGGGCGGCGCCGTCGGCGGCATCCTCGCCGGGGCGATCATCGGGTTCTCGTCCTACGGCGCGCTCGCGTGGGGAGCGGCGGCGCTCGTCGTCGTGTGCGCGGTCGTGGCGGCCCCGCTCGCGCGGCGGGCCGCGCTCCGCTGACGACCGCCGCCGAGATCGGCACCCTGAGGTGGGATCGGCGGTCGCGACTGCCGATCCGGTCTCCCGGTGCCGATCTCGCGGGTGCGCGGCCGCGGGATGCGTCAGGCGAGCACGGCCGGGAGCGCCGTGCGCTCGTCCCGGCGGACGGCGCCGACCTGCGCCGGGGTGAGGAACAGCGCCCGGGAGAGGTCGGTGCCGCGGGCGTTGGCGCCCCGCAGGTCGGCGCCGAGCAGGTCGACGGCGTCGAGCCGGGCCCCGCGCAGGTCGGCACCGAGGAGCAGCGCGCCCCGCAGGTCCGACGCCGTGAGGTCCAGCCCGCGGAGGTCCGCGCCGACGAGGTCCGCCCCCGGCCGCAGCCGACGACGCACCCCCGCGCTCGGAGCCCGGAGTGCCGTCGGGGCGTCGGACCGGGCGGTGCCGTACGGCGACGCGGCGCCGCGGCGGCCGGCCCGGCGCTGGCCGTCGCGCGCCTGCCAGCCGTCGCGGGCCGCGTCGCGCACGAGCGCGCTCGCCCGGTCGACCAGCGGGCCGACGGCGCGACGGAGCTCCCCGACGTCGAGCGCGAGCAGGTCCGCCGCGGCGAGGTCGGCCAGGGGTGCGGTGCGGTCGAGCGACTGCCGGGCGTCGTCGTGCACGGCGGCGGCCGCGGGGAGCGCGAGCACCTCCGCGAGGTACCAGAGCAGCTCCTGGAGCTGCGTGACGACGGGCAGGGCGGCGAACGCGTCGCGCGCGGCGGCGGGGTCGTCGCGCCAGGTCGCGCCGTCGTGCGCCGCCCGGACGGCGGCCGTCACGCGCTGGCCCGCGCCCAGGCAGTCGTAGGCGACGCAGCCGGGGAAGCCGGACTCGGGCAGCCGGGCGTGGATGCCGCAGCCGAAGTCCGTGCGCAGGTTCGGGCAGGGCGTGCCGGCGGGCTTGTCGATCGCGAAGTCGGCGGACCGCACGAGGTGCAGGCCCACGCAGCACAGGCCCGTGCAGCGGGAGCAGTCGCTGCGCAGGTCGAGCTGCTCGACGAGGAGGGCGCGGCCGTCGGCCGCGGGGACGCGGGGCACGCCTCGACGCTACGCCGTCGCGGGGATGCCGGGCACGGGCATATCGCCGTGCGCAGCGGCCGGGCGGTCGGCGCACGAGAACGGGGCCGGTGCCGTCATCGCGCGGACGACGGCACCGACCCCGTGGTCGGCGAGCGGCGCGTCAGTCGTCCGACGACGACGGCTTCTGCAGGCCCGCCGAGATGAGCTCCATCACGGACGAGTCCGCGAGGGTCGTGGCGTCGCCCACCGTCCGGTTCTCCGCGACGTCCCGCAGGAGGCGGCGCATGATCTTGCCGGACCGCGTCTTCGGGAGCTCGGGCACCACGAGGATGCGCTTCGGCTTGGCGATCGGGCCGATCTCCTTCGCGACGTGGTTGCGCAGCTCGGTCTGCACGGCCGCCGCGCCGTCGGCGTCGGACGCCCGGCCGGCGTGCTCGCCGCGCAGGATGACGAACGCGACGACGGCCTGGCCCGTGAGGTCGTCGCTCGCGCCGACGACCGCGGCCTCCGCGACGATCTCGTGCGAGACGAGCGCCGACTCGATCTCCGTGGTGGACAGGCGGTGGCCCGAGACGTTCATGACGTCGTCGACCCGGCCGAGCAGCCAGATGTCGCCGTCCTCGTCCTTCTTGGCGCCGTCGCCCGCGAAGTAGATGCCCGGGAAGCGCGACCAGTACGTGTCCTTGAAGCGCTCGAGGTCGCCCCAGATGCCGCGCAGCATCGACGGCCACGGCTCGGACAGCACGAGGTACCCGCCGCCCCCGTTCGGCACGGAGCGCGCCTCGTCGTCGACGACGTCCGCCACGATGCCCGGCAGCGGCACCTGGGCGGAGCCCGGCTTGGCCGCCGTGACGCCCGGCAGCGGCGAGATCATGATCGCCCCCGTCTCCGTCTGCCACCACGTGTCGACGATGGGCGTGCGGTCGCCGCCGATGACGCGGCGGTACCACATCCAGGCCTCGGGGTTGATGGGCTCGCCCACCGACCCGAGCACGCGCAGCGACGACAGGTCGAACTTCGCGGGGATCTCCTCGCCCCACTTCATGCACGCACGGATCGCCGTCGGCGCGGTGTAGAGGATCGAGACCCGGTACTTCTCGACGATCTCCCACCAGCGGCCCTGGTGCGGGGAGTCCGGGGTGCCCTCGTAGATCACCTGCGTCGCGCCGTTGAGCAGCGGGCCGTAGACGACGTACGAGTGGCCCGTGACCCAGCCGATGTCGGCGGTGCACCAGTAGACGTCGGTGTCGGCCTTGAGGTCGAACACGTTGCGGTGCGTGTACGCGGCCTGCGTGAGGTAGCCGCCCGTGGTGTGGAGGATGCCCTTGGGCTTCCCCGTGGTGCCGGACGTGTAGAGGATGAACAGCGGGTGCTCCGCCTCGACCCACACCGGCGTGTGCGTCGTGTCGGCGGCCTCGAGCGCGTCGTGCCACCACACGTCGCGGCCCTCGGTCCACGCGGTGTCCTGGCCGGTGCGGCGCACGACGAGGACGTGCTCGACCGTCGTCGGCTCCGCGCCCTCCTTCGGCGCGAGCGCCTCGTCGACCGCGGGCTTGAGCGCGGAGGCCGCGCCGCGGCGGTAGCCGCCGTCGGCCGTGATGACGAGCTTCGCCTCGGCGTCGGCGATGCGGCTGCGCAGCGCGTCGGCGGAGAACCCGCCGAACACGACCGAGTGCGGGGCGCCGATGCGCGCGCACGCGAGCATCGCCACGACGGCCTCGACGACCATCGGGAGGTAGATGACGACGCGGTCGCCGGTCTCGACGCCGAGGGCCGCGAGCGCGTTGGCCGCGCGCGAGACGTCGCGCTGCAGCTCGGCGTACGTGACCGTCCGGGTGTCGCCCGGCTCGCCCTCGAAGTGGATCGCGACCCGGTCGCCCAGACCCGCCTCGACGTGGCGGTCCACCGCGTTGTACGCGGCGTTGAGCGTGCCGTCGGCGAACCAGCGCGCGACGGGCGCCTGCGACCAGTCGAGGGTCTCGGTGAACGGGGTCTGCCACGTGACGAGGTCGTTCGCCTGCCGCGCCCAGAACGCGAGCCGGTCGGCCCGCGCCTCCTCGTACAGCTCGGGCTGCGCGTTCGCCTGCGCGGCGAACTCGGGGCTCGGGGGGAAGCTCCGGGTCTCGTGGAGGAGGTTCTCCAGGCTGGACGTGGTGGCCGCTGCTGCGGCCTCGGGCTCGTTCTCTGGCACGCTGACCTCCGGTGCGCATCGACTCTGGTGCGGTCCCGCCGACCGCGGCGGCCGCCCGGGGGCGGCGTGACGGTACGACGGTACGACGGGGCGGACGGCCGCACGACCGGGGCCCCGACCTGGCGAGTGTAGACCTCCTGCGGTGAGCGCGGTCACATCCGTCCGGGATTCGGCGAGAGTGCTCGCAAAGGAACGGGCGAGCGCCCCGGACGGCGGGGGAGCGCGCCGTCGGGCGACCCGCCGGGCACCCCGGCGCGCTGTTGCCGCGCACGGGGTGGTGACCCACCATGGGCTCACGTTCCTCGCGGAGCGTGCGGCCTCACGGCGAGGCACAGGGGGCGGGTTGGCGTACGCGGCGGTGCGGGGCGCGCGGTCGCGCCCTGCCGCGCCCGCACGCCGGGACGACGGTGTCGACGTCGCGTCCCGGGACCGCGTGCTCGCCGTCGCCGTGGCCGCCGGGCTGCGCGCCGTCGGCCGCTGCGGGGCGCGCACGGTCCCCGAGGACGCCCTCCGGCCGGGGTCCGGCGGCCGCCGCGGGCTCGTGCTCGTGGCCGACGACGCCGGGTCCCTCCCCGGCCCGCCGCTGCTCGCGGTCCTGCGGCGCCCGGGCCCGGTCGTGGTCGTGGGCGGCGCGGTCGCCGCGGACCGGCTGCTCGTCGCCGCGCGCGCCGGCGCGCTGGTCGTCGCCGCGGAGCGCCCGTTCGGCGACCAGGTGCGGACGGTCGCCCGCATGCTCGCGGGGGACGTGCGCGCGGGCGACGCGCTGCTGGTGGACCAGCTCGTGGGGGTCGTGCGCGACCGCCGGGCGGTGGCGTCGCTCACGGGCCGGGAGACCGAGGTGCTGGAGCACCTCGCGGGCGGACGGTCGGTGGCCGAGATCGCTGCTGCGCTCGTGCTGTCGGTCGCGACCGTGCGCGCCCACGTCCGCTCGATCCTCGGCAAGCTCGGCGTCTCGTCGCAGCTCGCGGCCTCCGCCGCCCTGGCGCGGGCACGGGGCGGCCGTCCCGTCCGCGGATAGTCAGAACTGACGATGTGGGGCGGTCGGCGCCCGGCGGATCCTGGCGACGGACCCGGACGAAGGCACCGGGCCGACGGCGGGGCGACGCAGCCCCGCCGACGCACGAGAGGGGGCACGACATGCTGGTGGTCTGCACACAGGACGACGACATCCGCGAGGCCGTCGAGGAGCACGGTTCCGGGGCGGACGCGTGGGGCGAGGTCGTCCTGCTTCCGAAGGGCTCACGGGCCGCGGCGGAACGGGCGCTCGTCGCGGCGCTCGCGACGGCGCGGGGCCCGGTCTGCCTGTCCGCGCACGGCAACGACGAGGAGATCGGCGACGAGGGGAACGGCGCCGACGACTGGGGGTGGAACCGGCGGCAGGTCGCCCGGCTCCTCGCCCGGGCGCCCGGGCCGGTCGGCCCGGTGCTCGTGCACGCGTGCGCCGAGAACGTCTCCAACTTCTCGGCGGGGCTCGCCCTCGCGCTCGAGGAGGAGCGGGCGCTCGAGGGCGTCTGGGTCTACGGCTACAACCGGCCCGTCCCGGCGGACGCCCGCTACCCGCGGCCGGACGCGCTGAGCAGGCAGGTCGACCTGCAGGGCACGCAGGTCGTCTTCTGACCTCGCGCCACGGGGGCGGGGCGGTCGCCGCGCTCCGACACCGCACCACACGTCATCGGAGGAAGTCATGTCGCTCGTGAGAGACATCGTCAAGCAGTTCGACAACAGCGACGAGCTCGCGCAGACGCAGCGCGAGGTCGTGGAGTCGCTCGCCCGGCTCGGCGAGACGAAGGCCGAGCTGTTCGAGGCGAAGATCCAGGAGTCGCTCCGCGGGGCGGGAGGCACGAACTCGACCGTGCCCATCACGTCCATCCTCGCGTCCAAGAAGGAGGTGCACGCCTTCACGTCCACGTCGACGGAGCACCTCGCCGACACCGTGAAGTCGTCGCTCAAGTCGTTCGTCTCGGGGACGGCGGACAGCATCATCGACGGGGTGGGCGGCCTCATCTCCGAGGCCCTCACCGTGTTCCTCGGCGGCGCGTCGGCGTCGACCGGCACGATGGAGGAGTACTACGTCGTGACCGAGGGCCTGTCCATCGTCCGGGTCGACCTCAAGGCGTGGTACCTCAACGTCTCGGCCCGCGGCATCTACGAGAAGATGGAGCGCATCAGCGCGTTCGTCGCGGTCAAGTCCACGGTGGACCTGACGAAGATCGACTTCAACACGTTCCTGTACCTCTACCAGAACCAGCTGACCGCGGCTCACCTCGACAAGAACCAGGTCAAGCAGGCGCTGCAGGAGGCGAAGGAGATCTACCAGGAGTTCAACGGGGCCGGCCTGCGCACGCAGGCGGTGCACCACATCACCCGGGCCCCGGGCAGCACGGCGCCGCGCTCGTCCTGACGCGGGGACGACGGCGGGTGCGGCGCCCCCCGGGACGCCCCACCCGCCGTCGGGCGTGCGCCGACCGACGCCGTGCGTGCCGTCAGCGCGCCCGGCGCTGGCGCACGGCCTCGTACAGCACGACCGTCGTCGCGCTCGCGGCGTTGAGCGAGCTCGCCGAGCCGAGCATGGGGATGCTCACCATGACGTCGCACGCCTCGCGCCAGCCCGCGCTGAGGCCGGTGGTCTCGTTGCCCGTGACGACGAGCGTCGGTCCGGTGAGGTCGTGGTCGGCGAGCTCGACGTCGCCGTGCTCGTCGGTCCCGAGCAGGGTCAGCGGGACCCCGGAGGAGCGCTGCGCGGCGACCCAGTCGAGGACGTCGCGCCCCGCGGGGACGCGGACGGTCGGGACGGAGAAGATCGAGCCGGTGCTCGCGCGCACGGCGCGCGGGTCGTACGGGTCGGCCGCGTGCCCGGCGACGACGAGCCCGCTCCCGCCGAACGCGTCGAGCGACCGCGCGACGGTCCCCACGTTGCCCGGGCTCGTGGGTCGGTCGAGCACGACGCCGAGGAAGTCGGCGTCCACGGTGCCGCCGCCGATCCGGCCCAGGTCGTCGGGCGGCGTCGCGACGACGGCGAGGAGCTCGGGCGTCTCGTCCTCCTTGCCGCCGAGCTCGCGGAGGAGCGCGGACGACACGGCGAACCGCTGCGCGCGGACCCGGTCGAGCATCGCGTGGGCCCACGACGACAGCGACCGGTCGGCGTCGACGAGCCACGTCCGCACGGTCCACCCGGACTCGACGGCGAGCGTGATGGGCCGGACCCCCTGGACGACCATCTCGCCCGCCCGGTGCCGCTTCGTGCGGTTGGTGAGCAGGGCCTCCCACTGCTGGAACGCCGCGTTGCGGGTCGTGACGCGCTGCACGCTCAGGCCTCCGGGGCAGTGGTCGGGGCGGACGTCGTGGTCGCGACGCGCGTGAGGCCGCCGGTCAGCGCGGGAGGCTCGGCGACGCCGTCCTCGCGCGCGGCGCGCTCGACCGCCGCGGCGACGAGCGTCGTCACCTCCGGGTTGAACACGCTCGGGATGATGTAGGTCGGGTTGAGCTGGTCCTCGTGGATCGCGGACGCGAGCGCGCGGGCGGCGGCGAGCAGCATCGCGTCGGTGATCCGGTGCGACCGCGCGTCGAGCAGGCCGCGGAACACGCCCGGGAACGCGAGCACGTTGTTGATCTGGTTCGCGAAGTCGGAGCGCCCGGTGCCGACGATGGCCGCGTGCTCCGCCGCCTCGACCGGGTCGACCTCGGGCCGCGGGTTCGCCATCGCGAAGACGATGGCGTCGGGGGCCATGCGCGCGACGTCGTCGCCCGTCAGGACGTCGGGGGCGGAGACGCCGATGAACACGTCCGCGTCGACGACGGCCTCGCGCAGCGTGCCGGTGACGCGCCGCGGGTTCGTGTTGACCGCGGTCCACGCGAGGGACGGGGACAGGCCCGGGCGGCCCGGGTGCACGACGCCCTCGATGTCCGCGACGACGACGTCGTGCGCGCCCGCCGCGAGGAGCAGCTTGAGCACCGCGGTCCCGGCCGCACCCGCGCCCGAGAGGACGATGCGCACGTCGGGCAGCTGCTTGCCCACGACCTTGAGCGCGTTGGTCAGCGCGGCGAGCGCCACGATGGCCGTGCCGTGCTGGTCGTCGTGGAACACGGGGATGTCGAGCTCGGCCCGCAGCCGCGCCTCGATCTCGAAGCACCGGGGGGCCGAGATGTCCTCGAGGTTGATGCCCGCGAACACGGGCGCGATCGCCTTGACCGTCCGCACGATCTCGTCGACGTCGGTCGTGTCGAGCGCGATGGGGAACGCGTCGATGTCCGCGAACCGCTTGAACAGGGCCGCCTTGCCCTCCATGACGGGCAGTGACGCGAGCGGGCCGATGTCGCCCAGCCCGAGCACGGCCGACCCGTCGGTGACCACCGCGATGGTGTTGCGCTTGATCGTCAGGCGGCGGGCGTCGTCGGGCTTGGCGGCGATGGCCTCGCACACGCGCGCGACGCCCGGCGTGTAGATCATCGACAGGTCGTCGCGGTTGCGGATCGGCACCTTGGACTCGATCTTCAGCTTGCCGCCCAGGTGCAGCAGGAACGTGCGGTCGGAGACGCGGTCCACGACGACGCCCGGGAGCGCGCGCAGCGCCTCGACGATCTGCCCGGCGTGCTCCTCGCCGCGCGTCGCGACCGTGACGTCGACGGTGATGCGCTCGTGGCCCGACGCCGTCACGTCCAGGGCGGTGACGATGCCCCCGGTGTGCTCGATCGCCGTCGTCAGCTCGCTCACGGCGGTGGGGCGGGCCTCGACCTGGAGGCGGGCGGTGATGGAGGAGGAGACACTCGGCGCTGATGTCATGGGCCCCAGTATCGCCCGGCCGGCGGGCCGCGACGCGGGAACGGGGCGCGTGAGCCCGGACACGACGACGGCGCCCTCGCGGACGCCGTGGTCGCCAGCGGCGGCGGTGAACAGGCGCGCTCGCTCCAAGTCGCTGCAACGGGTCGGGGGCCGTCGTGGCCTGGTCCGCTCCGGTCAGCGCGTCCTTCGGTGGACTGCCCTGCGCGTGGGTACCGCCGCGGTGCTGTTGTCCTTCCATCACAGCCCGCCGGGGCGGCGGGCGCAAGCGCTCCGGGGGTTCTTCCACACCGTGTTCTAGCGGGGTTCGAACACGCCGGTGCGGTTGGTCCGGGAGGTCCGGATCGGGCCCTTCGGCGGTCGTCCGCGCGGGCCGGACGGGCGGCTCAGCCGCGCGGGCGGCGACGCTGAAGAGGGTCAGCCGCGCGAGCGTCGGCGCCAGGCCCGCCACACGAGCCACCCGACGACGCCGAGCCCGACGAGGCCCGCGGCGGCGAGCACCGGCGTCGGCGCCGCGAGCTGCGAGCGCAGGGCGACGGGCCGCGAGAACGTCAGCGCGCCCCACCCGTGCTCGGCGGCGAGACGACGCAGCGTCCGGTCGGGGTTGACGACGAACGCGTGGCCGACGGCGCTCAGCATCGGCGCGTCCGTCACGGAGTCCGAGTACGCGTAGCTCGCCGCGAGGTCGTAGCCCTCGCGCTCCGCGAGCTCGCGCAGCGCGACGGCCTTGTTCTCGCCGTACGCGTAGAAGTCGATCGCGCCGGTGTAGCGACCGCCCTCGACGGCCATCCGGGACGAGATGGCGTGGTCGGCACCGAGCACCGCGGCGATGGGCTCCACCACCTCGCTCCCCGAGGCGGAGACGATGACGACGTCGTGCCCGTGCTCGTGGTGCGACTCGATGAGCTCGACCGCCTCCGCGTACACGACCGGGTCGATGTGCTCGTGGAGCGTCTCCTCGACGATGCGGGAGACGGTCGCGACGTCCCAGCCGGTCACGAGGTTCGACAGGTGCGCACGCATGCGCTCCGTCTGGTCCGCGTCGGCCCCGCCCACCATGAACAGGAAGTGCGCGTACGCGCTGCGCAGCACGTCCCCGCGGTTGATGAGCCCGCCCGCGAAGAACGGCCGCGAGAACGCCGCGGCCGACGACGTCGCGATGATCGTCTTGTCCAGGTCGAAGAACGCGGCGACCCGGCCGGCGCGCGGCGGGTCCGTCGGGTCCGGGAGCGGGGTCACGGTCGCGAGCCTAGCGGCGGAACGTGGCCGTCCCCAGGAGCGCTCGCCGACCGGCCCGTCCCCAGGGCGGGTCGGGGGCCGACGGCGGCCCTCGCCCAGAGGGCACGGTGGTCCCCGGTCGACGGAGGGCGGGGGAGCGCGATGGACGGAGCGGTCGTGGCGGTGGTCGGTGCGCGCGGCGGGGCGGGGGCGAGCGTCGTCGCCGCGTCGTTGGCCCGGGCGGTCGCGCGGCGGCGGGCGCCGACGTGCCTGGTCGACCTCTCCCTCGTGGGCGGGGGCCTCGACGTCCTGCTCGGCGTCGAGCAGGACCCGGGCGTGCGCTGGCCGGACCTCGCCGACGCGCGGGGTCGGATCGACGGCGACGACCTCCTCGCGCGCCTGCCCCGCTGGGGCACCGTGCCGGTCGTCAGCACCGAGCGCGGCGGAGGCCCGGAGCAGGCGGCGCTCGCCGACGTCGTCGCCGCGCTCGCCGAGGCCACGGCGGCGAGGTCCGGGGTGCTCGTGCTCGACGCCGACCGCGCGGCCCTCGGGGCGGGTGCGGCCGGGGCGTCGCTGCTCGAGGCGTGCGACGAGGTGCTCCTCGTGACCCCGCTCGACGTCGCCGGGGTCGCGGGCGCCGCTGCGGTGCGCGACCGTCTGCCGGGCCGGGCCGCCCTCGTCGCGCGCGGCCCCGCACCCGGTCGGCTCTCGCCGCCCGAGGTGGCCGCCGCCGTCGGGCTCGACGTCGCCGCCACCGCCGGGTGGGACCGCGCGCTCGCCGGCGCGGTCGAGCGGGGGCACGGACCGTGCGTCGGGCGCGGGCCGGTCGTCCGGGCCGGTCGCGAGCTCGCCGCGCGCTACCTCGGGCCCGCCCGGTGAGCGGTCGGGAGGCGCGTGCGCCGCGCGGTGGGCGTGGTCGTGACGGGGGTGCCGCGGACGGGGCGCAGAGCCGAGGAGAGGTGCCGCCGCGTGCCGAGCGCGGCCGGGTCGCCCTGCTCGACGGGGTCCGGGACCGCCTCGTGCGGTCGGGCGACGAGCCGGGCGGCGCCACCGAGGCGCTCGGCGACGCGGCCGTCGCGGACGCGCTGCGGGCGTCGGGCCGGGTGCTCGGCACGACCGCGCTGCGCGAGCTGACCCGGACGGCCCACGCGGAGATCTTCGGGGCCGGGCCCCTCCAGCGGTACCTCGACGAGCCCGGCGTGACGGACGTGCTCGTCAACGGGCCCGACGACGTGTGGGTCGACCGCGGCGCCGGGCTCGAACGGGTCGAGGTCGCGCTCGGCGGCCCCGAGGCCGTGCGGGCGCTCGCGGTGCGCCTCGCCGCGGCGGGCGGGCAGCGGCTCGACGACGCGTCGCCCGTCGTCGACGCCCGCCTTCCGGACGGGACCCGGTTGCACGCCGTCGTCGCGCCCGTGTGCGCGACGGGGGCCGTCGTCTCGCTGCGCGTCCTGCGGACCCGGACGTTCCGGCTCGACGACCTCGTGGCGGGCGGCACCGTCCCGCACGCGTGGGAGCCGGTGCTGCGCGGCCTCGTCGCGCGGCGCGCGAACGTCCTCGTCTCCGGCGGCACCGGCACCGGCAAGACGACGCTCCTCGCCGCCCTCCTCGCGCTCGTCCCGCCCGACGAGCGGGTCGTCTGCGTCGAGGAGGCGCGCGAGCTCGACCCGGACCACCCCCACGTCGTCCCGCTCACCGCGAGGCGTCCCAACGTCGAGGGCGCGGGCGGCGTGGACCTCGCCGACCTCGTGCGCGCCGCGCTGCGCATGCGGCCCGACCGCATCGTGCTCGGCGAGTGCCGCGGGCCGGAGATCCGCGAGGTGCTCATGGCGCTCAACACGGGCCACGACGGCGGCCTCGCGACGATCCACGCCAACGACGTCGGGGTGGTCCCCGCCCGGCTGGAGGCGCTCGCAGCGCTCGCCGGGATGGACCGGGCCGCCGTCGCCGCGCAGGCCGCGGCTGGCCTCGATGTCGTGCTGCACCTGCGCCGCGTCCGCACGGCGGGCACGACCCGGCGCGTCCTCGCGCAGCTCGGCGTCGTGCGGCAGGACGAGCGCGGCGCCCTGCGCGTGGACGTCGCGGGGTCGTGGGACGGGACCGTCGTGCCGCCGGGCGCTGGGTCGCCGCGCGGCGGGTCGCCGGGCCTTGGGTCGACGGCAGGCGGGTCGCCGGGAGGCGGGTCGCCGGGCGGCGGGTCGCCGGGCGCGGCGGGGCCGGTCGCGGGACCGGCGTGGGACGAGCTCGTGGGGCGGTGGTCCGCATGACGCGATGGCGTGCCGGGGGCCTCGGCATCGGTGCGGCGCGGACGGTGCGCGGTAGGGGAGTACGCGCATGACGGTCGTCGTGGGTCTCCTCGTCGGTGCCGCGGTCTGGTGCGCCACGGCCCGGGGCGGCCGGTCGGCGCGCCAGGTCGTCGGACGGTCGGCGTCGCGGTCCGTGCGGTGGCCGGTCCTGCGCCGCCCCTCCCGACCCCAGGCGGTACCCGAGCTCGTGCGCGTCGTCGTGACGCAGGTCGGGGCGCTCCTGCGGTCCGGAGCCGCGCCGGGCGTCGCGTGGGGTCGTGCGGTCGGCGTCCGGGTCGACGGCGGGGGTGTCCCGCGGGTCGCGGACCTCGCGCCGCACGTCGGCGGCCCGGCGACGGCGCGTGCCCTCGTCGTGGCGTGCCGGCTGGCCGCGGAGCTCGGTGCGCCGCTCGCGACCGTGCTCGACGAGGTCGCCGCGTCCGTGGCCGCGGACGCCGAGGCGCGGGCCGAGCGGGAGGCGGCGCTCGCCGGACCGCGCGCGACCGCCCGCGTGCTGCTCTGGCTCCCGGTCGTCGGGGTCCTGCTCGGCTACGTGCTGGGCGCCGACCCGCTCGGCACGGCGACCGACGGCGGCCTCGGGACGGCAGGCGTGCTCCTCGGGGTCCTGCTGCTCGTCGCGGGCCGCACGTGGTCAGCTCGGCTCGTCGAGCGGGCGCGCACCGCGGGGGACGACCGGTGACCGCCCGGGGTGTGGCGCGGCCCGCCCGGGGAGGAGGTAGCCGATGACCCTCGTCCTCGTGGCGCTCTGCGTCCTGGCGGGCGTGGCGCCGTGGTGGTCCGCGCGCACGGAGGCCGGACGGCGCGCCGTCGCCGTCGGGCGGGCAGCGCCCGAGCCCGACGATCCCGCCGACGGCCCGGGCGGCCGACGGCGCCGGGGCGACGACCGCGAACCCGGCATCGAGACCGGGGTGCTCCTCGAGCTGCTCGCGGCCGCCGTCGGGTCGGGTGCGGCGATCCCGCGAGCGCTCGACGTCGTCGGGTCGTGCGTCGGGGGCCGCGACGGTGCGGGGTTGCGCGCCGCCGGCGCGGCGCTCCTCCTCGGGGCGTCGTGGGATGGCGCCTGGGCGGGTGCACCGCCGCGGCTCGGGGTCGTGCAGCGCGCGTTGCGGCCCGCGTGGCTGCACGGCGCTGCTCCGGCGTCGTCGCTGCGGGCGGCGGCCGGGGCGTCGCGCCAGGACCGGACCGGAGCGGCCAAGGCTGCCGCGGCGCGGCTCGCCGTGCACCTCGTGCTCCCGCTCGGTGCGTGCTTCCTGCCCGCGTTCGTGCTCGTCGGGCTGCTGCCCGTCCTCGTCTCCCTCGGGGCGGGTCTGCTCTCCGGATAGGCGTCGGAGGTCCGGAGGCAGAGGCGGGCGTCGGTGTTGTTTTCGGGCCGGGGCCGGGGCCGGGGCCGGGGCCGGTGTCGAGTCGGGTCGCTACGGTGGCCGCATGGACCCGTCCCCTGTCTCCGATGTGCCTGCTGCGCTCCGGGACGACGCCTGGCGGGACGTCGGGAGCGGCGAGTCCTCGGCCCGCGTGCTCGTCAGCGCGGACGGCGCACGGCACGCCAAGGTCGTGGGCCCGGACCAGGCGGCCGACCTGGCGGACGAGCGGGACCGCGCGCTCTGGGCGGCTGAGCGCGGGATCGTCGTCCCCGAGGTGCTGGCGTGGGAGGACACCGGGGAGCAGGCCGTCCTCGTGACGCGCACGGTGCCGGGCGTGCCCGCCGACACGGTCCGCCCCGACGAGGTCGACCGCGCCTGGACGAGCGTCCTCGCGGCGGCGCGGACCCTCCACGACCTCCCCGTGGTCGACTGCCCGTTCGACCGGAGCCTCGACGCCATGGTCGCCCTCGCCCGCGACGTGGTCGACGGCGGCCGCGTGCACCCGGAGTTCCTGCGGCCGGAGCAGGAGTCCCGTGACCCCGCGGACCTCCTCGCGGAGCTCATCGCCGAGCTGCCGTGGCGGCAGGAGCAGCAGGCGACGGACCTCGTGGTCTGCCACGGCGACCTGTGCCTGCCCAACGTCCTGCTCGACCCCGAGACGCTGGAGCTCCGCGGGTTCGTCGACGTCGGGCGGCTCGGGGTCGCCGACCGGCACGCGGACCTCTCCCTCCTCCTGGCGAACGCCCAGGACACCTGGCCGGAGCACGCGCGTGCCCTGGAGGAGTCGCTCGCGCCGCGCTACGGGTCCCCGGTCGACCCGGGCAGGCTCCGCTTCCACCTCGAGCTCGACCCGCTCACCTGGGGCTGACCGCGCCCCGGTTGGCTGGGGCTGGTCTATCGACCCGTCGCCGGGGGTGCTGCTCGCGCGACCTGACGACGGGTGCTGATCGTACGACGGGTTGCCGGTGGCTCGACCTTTCGACTGGGTGCTGATCGTGCGACGGAGTGCTGGTGGCTCGGCCCGTCGACGCGGGCGGAGGGCGCGCTGCCGTGCACAGGTCGTCGTCTTGAGAGCCCCGTCCACTGACGCCCCGCGGTGGGGTGCGTCAGGTCTGCAGGTCCCGGCAGGGTCTCCCCGACCGCCCGCACGACGCGGGCCACACGAGGGGAGCCGGAGATGACACGACAGCCGCGGCGCGCGCTCGCGCGCCTGACGGGGACGAGCACGGGGCAGGACGGCGAGGCGGGACTCGCGACGGCGGAGTACGCCATCGCGACGGTCGCGGCGGCGGGCTTCGCCGGGCTGCTCATCGTCGTGCTGAAGAGCGGCGAGGTGCGCGAGATGCTGCTCGGCATCGTGCGCAGCGCGCTCTCGCTGGGCTGAGCCCGTGCGACGGGACGCCGGGGCGGAGAGCCGCCGGCCGAGGGGTCGGGTCCGTGAGGGCGGCGAGCGCGGTGCGGTCACGGCCGAGCTCGCGGTCGCCCTGCCGGCGGTCGTCCTGGTTCTCGTCGTGGTCCTCACCCTCGCCGCGGCGGCGGGCGCCCAGATGCGCTCCGCCGACGCGGCGAGGGCCGCCGCCCGCGCGGTGGCCATCGGTGAGGACGACGCGACCGTGCGCGCGACCGCGCTCCGGGTCGCCGGAGCCGGCGCGACGGTCGGCGTGCAGCGCGGCGACCCGTGGGTCGAGGTGCACGTCACGACGCCCGTCGTGGGCGGGTGGCTCGCCGGGTCGCCGTTGCGCGCGAGCGGCGCGGCCGTCGCATGGGCCGAGCCGTGATCGCGGCGCGGCCTCCGGAGGGACGGTGCACCGAGACCGAGACCGAGACCGAGACCGAGACCGAGACCGAGACCGAGACCGAGACCGGGACCGGGACCGACGGACGACCGGGTGCGAGGCCGGCGGCGGCTGACCATCTCGACGTCGAGCACGGAGCAGGCACGGTGCTCGTGCTCGGGGTCGTCGCGGCGGTCCTCGTGCTGGCGCTCGCGCTCGCCGGGCTCGCGCAGGCGCAGGCGGCGCGTGGCACCGCTCAGACCGGAGCCGACCTCGCGGCGCTCGCGGCGGCGACGGCAGTCCGCGACGGGTGGGAACCCTGCGGCCGGGCGCGCGAGGCCGCGGCGCGCAACCGGGCCGTGGTCGTCGCGTGCACGGAGCAGGGCGCCGGGGTCGTCCGGGTGGACGTCGAGTCGAGAGCCGGCGTGACGTTCCTCGGCGCCACGCTCGGCCGCGCGACCGCCGCCGCACGGGCCGGCCCGGCGAGCGCGCGATGAACGGTCGCCACCGTCTGCTCCGGCTCGGCACACGCGAGAGGCCGGCGCTCCTGACACGGGCCGGCGAGGGCGCGACGAGGGTCCGCGACCGGCACGGTCAGCGGTCCGCCGGGTCGTGCGAGCGGAGCGTGACCTGGGGAGAGCGGCCCTTCGCGCGGCGGGAGCGACCGGACGGCACCAGGCCTCGACCTTGCGGAGGTGCCGTGCCCTATCGCGGGAGACCTGCGGTCCGTCCCGCAGTGTCGGCGTCGGCTTCAGCTGCCGTGGCCGGGGCGTGCGCCAGCACGGCATCGAGCAGCCGGACGGCGGCGGCCTTCTCGAGCGGGGCGTTGTACGACCCGCACTTGGGCGACTGCACGCACGCCGGGCAGCCGTCGTGGCACGGGCAGCGGGCGATGGCGTCGCGCGTCGCGCGGAGCCAGGTCGCGCCGAGCTCGAAACCGCGCTCGGCGAAGCCGGCCCCGCCGGGGTAGGCGTCGTGGACGAACACGGTGGCCTCGCCGGTGTCGGCGTGCAGCGCGGTCGACACGCCGCCGAGGTCCCAGCGGTCGCACGTCGCGAGGAGGGGGAGCAGACCGATCGACGCGTGCTCGGCGGCGTGCAGCGCACCGGGCAGCTCGTCGGCGTCGACGCCCGCCTCCTCGATCACGGAGGCGGGGACGGTCCACCAGACCGCCATCGTCGGCAGCGTGCGCTCGGGAAGGTCGAGGGTCTCCGTGCCGAGGACCTGCATGTCGAGGAGGCGGCGTCGCTGGAAGCTCACCACCTGGGAGCACACGTCGACCGGGCCGTAGCCCCAGCCGACCGGGCCCCAGCTGCGCTCGACGACCTCGCGGCCCGTCGCGACGTCCCCGTCCGTGGGCTCGTCGACGATCGTGATGGACGTGGTCGACCGGGACCACGTGCCGTGGTCGACGTCCTGCCGACGCACGAGCGCGACGTGGTCCGCGAGGTCGAGGTGCTCGACGACGTAGGTGCGGCCCTGGTGGACGTACACCGCGCCGTCGTGCACGGAGCCGTCCGCGGAGGCGGCGTCGACGGTCCCGAGCAGCCGGCCGGTGCGTGCCTCGGCGACCCGGACGGGCGCGCCGCCGGAGCCGCGCAGGTCGGTCATGCCCGACGCGGGCTGCGCGTGCGTCCAGTACCAGCCGGACGCCCGGCGGCGCAGGGCGCCGCGCGCGACGAGCACGTCGAGGAGGCCGCGCACGACGTCGGGCGTGCCGAACGCGGCGAGGTCCTCGGACCGCAGCGGCACCTCCGCCGCCGCCGCGCACAGGTGCGGCGCGAGGACGTAGGGGTTCGCGGGGTCGAACACGGTCGCCTCGAGCGGTGCGTCGAACACCGCCTCGGGGTGGTGCACGAGGAACGTGTCGAGCGGGTCCTCCCGGGCGACGAACGCGACGAGGCCGTCGGCGCCCGCCCTCCCGGCGCGGCCCGCCTGCTGCCACACCGACATGCGGGTGCCGGGCCAGCCGGCGATGAGGACGGCGTCGAGCCCCGAGATGTCGACGCCCAGCTCGAGCGCGTTGGTCGTCGCGAGGCCGAGCACGTCGCCGGTGCGCACCGCGTCCTCGAGCTCGCGCCGCTCCTCGGGCAGGTAGCCGCCGCGGTAGGCGGCGACGCGGCGCACGAGCCGGGGGTCGACGACGCGCACGCTGTCCTGCGTCTGGACCGCGACGGACTCCGCGCCGCGGCGCGAGCGCGTGAACGCGAGCGTGCGGGCGCCCGCGATGACGAGGTCGGCGAGCAGGTCGGCCGTCTCGGCGGTGGCGCTGCGGCGCGGGTGCTCCGGCCCCTCGGCGGGCGTCGCGACCGCCGGGTCGTCGTCGTGACCCTCCGCGGGGCCGTCGTCCGCGGACGCCTCGAAGCCCACCACGACGGGCGGCTCCCACAGGGCGAACGTCTTGCGCCCCGCGGGGGAGGTGTCGCGCGCGACGGTCACGACGTCGTCGGGCTCGACGCCGACGAGCCGCGCCGCGCTCGTGGCCGGGTCGGCGGTCGTCGCCGACGCGACGACGAACGTCGGAGGCGGGTCGTCCTCGCGCGCGTAGTGCGCCGCGAGCCGGCGCAGGCGCCGCAGGACGAGGGAGACGTGCGCGCCGAACACCCCCCGGTAGGCGTGCCCCTCGTCCACGACGACGTACCGCAGGTCCCGCAGCAGCCGCGTCCAGCCGCGGTGGTGCGGCAGGAGCGCGAAGTGCAGGAAGTCCGGGTTGGTGAGCACGACGTCGGCGTGCTCGCGCACCCACCGGCGCTCGTCCTGCCCGGTGTCGCCGTCGCACGTCGCGACCCGCACGTCGCGCGTCCCGGCGGCGTCGAGGAGGCGCTGGAGCCCGGAGAGCTGGTCGGCCGCGAGCGCCTTCGTGGGCGAGAGGTAGAGCACGGCGCCGCGCCGTGCGACCGACTCGATGCGGCCGGGGTCGAGCACGCGCGTCGCGGCGTCGGCGCGCACGGCCGTGAGCGCCGGGAGCCAGAACGCGAGCGACTTGCCCGAGCCCGTGGAGGTCGCGAGCGCGACGTGCCGGCCCGACCACGCGGCGTCGGCCGCCTCGACCTGGTGCTCCCAGGGGCGCTCCACGCCGAGCGCGCGGTACCCGGCGACGAGCGACGCGTCGGCCCACGCGGGCCACTCGCCCTGGGTGCCGGGGCGCGCGGGCAGCTCGCGCACGTGCCGCAGCCGCTCGTCGCGCCGTCCGCCCGCGCGCAGCACGTCGAGCAGCGTCGCGCTCGTCGGTCGCGGGGAGGTGGTGGGGGCGTGCAGCACGTCTCCGAGTGTCCCACCTCGGGCCCACGGTTCGGCCGAGGGCCGTGCTCGGGACCTCCGGCCCTCGCGCGGGGAGGGGCGCACGGCCGACGATCGACGCATGGCAGCGTGGCGTGGGATCCGGGTCCTGACGACGACGGCGCTCGCCGCCGGGGCGCTCCTGCTCACCCGGCGCATGACCCAGACGTGGGGCACCTGGGAGGGCGAGCACGAGTGCGTGCTCCCCGGCGACGACCTCGTCCCCGACGCGCGCGCCGTCGTCGCGACGCGGGCCGTGACGGTCGGCGCGCCGCCGGCCGACGTCTGGCCGTGGCTCGTCCAGCTCGGTCAGGGGCGCGGCGGCTTCTACTCCTACGACGCGCTCGAGAACCTGGTCGGCCTGGGCATCCGCAGCGCGGAGTCGATCGAGGAGCGCTGGCAGGGCCTCGCCGTGGGCGACGACGTCCACCTGGCCGACGAGGCCGTCCTCCGGGTGGCGGCGCTCGAGCCGGGCTCTCACCTCGTGCTGCTCGGCGCGCCGGGGCCAGGGCAGCCGGACACCATGCCGTTCCGGTTCTCGTGGGCGTTCGTCGTGCGACCGCTGCCGCCGGGGTCGGACGGCACCCCGCGGTCGCGCCTGCTCGTCCGCGAGCGGTATCTGCCGCTGGGCGCCGCGGGCCGCGCGGTCGTCGAGGCGGTACAGCCGGTGAGCTTCCTCATGACGCAGAAGATGCTGCGCGGCGTCCGCGCCCGCGCCGAGCGCCCCTGACTGGTCCCGACCAGGCGATCGCGGCTGCCCGACCAGGCGGTCTTGGTCCGTCCCGCGCCCAGGACGAACCAGAACCGCCTGCTCGGCCGGTGGGGTGGGCCCGGACCTCAGCCTTGGAAGATCTTGAGCACCGCGCGCGAGAGGTACCACGGGTCCACGACGGCGGTGAGCTCGCGCGCGGAGTGCATCGAGAGGATGGGGACCCCGACGTCGACCGTGCGGATGCCGAGGCGGGTCGCGGTGAGCGGCCCGATGGTCGAGCCGCACGGCACGGTGTTCTTCGAGACGAACTCCTGGCTCGGCACCCCGGCCCGGGCGCAGGCGCGCGCCCACGCCGCGGCGCCGTGCGCGTCGGTCGTGTAGCGCTGGTTCGCGTTGATCTTGAGGATCGGCCCGCCGCCGGCGAGCGGCCGGTTCGCGGGGTCGTGCCGCTCCGGATAGTTCGGGTGGACCGAGTGGCCGACGTCGCTCGACACGCACAGCGACCCCGCGAGCTGACGGTGCCGCTCCTCCTCCGTCGCGCCGAGGCCGGCCGCGACCCGGTCGAGCACGTCCGCGAGGAACGGGCCGGACGCGCCGGAGCGCGACTCCGACCCGATCTCCTCGTGGTCGAACGCGGCGAGTACGGGGATCGCAGCGCCCTCGACGGGCCGGTCGGGCGTGCCCGCGACCTCGAGCAGCGCGACGAGACCGGCGTGCACCGACAGCAGGTTGTCGAGCCGCCCGGACGCGAGGAACGCGTCGTGCGCGCCGAACACGCGGGGCGACTGGGTGTCGGCGACCACGACGTCGTACCCGGCGACCTCGCTCGCCCGCACGCCCGCGTGGTGCGCGAGCTCGGCGAGCACGTCCCCGCCGCTCGTCCCGTGCGGCGCGCCCGCGACGTCGGACCCGGCCGGACCCGACGCCGACGCGAGGCCCCACACGGGCTGCGTGTGCTGCTGCTTGTCGAGCGTGAGCCCGTCGTTCGCGGCGCGGTCGAGGTGGATCGCGAGCTGCGGGATGCGCAGCAGGGGGCCCGTGCGCACGAGGTGCTCCTCGCCGTCGGCCGTGACGAGGCGACCGGCGAGCTCGAGCTCGCGGTCGAGCCACGAGTTGAGCAGCGGGCCGCCGTAGATCTCCACGCCCGCCTGCCACCAGCCCTCGCGGCCGACGCTCGGGCGCGGCTTGAGCTTGAAGCCGGGCGAGTCGGTGTGGGCGCCGAGGATCGCGAACGGCGTGGTCGCCGTCGCGCCCGCGGGCACGGCCCAGGCGATCACCGCGCCGTCGCGCACGACGACGTACCGCCCGCCCGCGGGCCCGTCGCCCTCGGTCACCGACGGCCAGGCCGCGGTCTCGTCCAGGCGCTCGAAGCCGACGGCCTCGAGCCGGCGCGCGACCTCGTGCGCCGCGTGGTACGACGACGGGGACGCCTCGACGAACGTCGCGAGATCGTGCGCGTGGGCGAGGGCGCGGTCGTGGAGGGTCGGGTCGGTCACGGGGGTGCTGGGCGTCGACACAGGCTCCACCCTACGCACGCCCAGGAGCGCTCCGTAGGGTGGTCGCGCACCGCGAGAGAGGGAGTCCGCATGACCTGGGTCGTCCTGCCGGGCCTGGCGCTCACGCCCGAGGACTTCGCCCCGCTCGCGCGCGCCCTCGGCACCGCGTCCGGCACCGACGACGTCCGCGTCCTCGACGCGTGGCGCGTGCCCGTGACGGGACCGGTCGACGTGGTGCGGGAGGGCCTGGGCGTCGACGGGTCGCGGCCCGTGGACCTCGTGGGGCACTCCGTCGGCGGACTCACCGCGATCGAGTGGGCGCTGCGGCACCCGGACGAGGTCCGCCGGCTCGTGCTCCTCGACCCGACGAGCCCGTGGGAGGCCCATCTCCCGGCCCTGCACACGGGACGGGTCACGGCCCGGGCCGGCACCGCGGCGGCGGGCGTGCTCGCGACCGGGCTCGCCGTGACGGGCGCGAACCTGCGCCGCGTGGGCGTCCGGGTCGTCACGCGCGCCCCGGACCGCCTCCCGCACGACGTCGCGCACGCCCGCTACGGCTCGCGCGAGGCGTGGACTCTGCTCGCCCACCAGTGGTTCGCGAGCTGGGAGCAGGCGCCGCGCGTGCGCGACCTGCTCGACGACGGCCGCCGTCTGCCCGCGGGCGCCGAGCCGCTGCTCGTCACCGGGCTGCGGGCGAGCGCCCGGTTCCTGCGCGCGCAGCGCGAGCTGTCGGACCGGCTCGGGGTCCCGCGGGTCGGGCTCGCGGGGGAAGGCCACCTCTACCCGCTCACCCGGCCCGACGCCGTCGCGCGCCTCGCGCTCGGCACGACCGCTCCGTAACGGGCGCCGGTCGGGCGGGTCACCGCCGCGAGTGATCGACCCGTCGCGCACCGACGCCGCCGGCCCGACGCTCGCCGCGATGACGACAACCTCTCGTCTCCCGTGTCCGTGAGTGTCGTGTCGGCGAGCGACGTCGGGTCGTCAGCCGACATCCCCGCGCGAAGCGGGTGTCTCTGCAAGCCAGGGCGACCGGCCGCCGACGCCGTCGAGCGTCGCCCGACGGTCTGCCACCTCGATAGTGACGGGCCCCGCGAGGACGGGAATCTCGCCCGTCCCGGGCAGGAGCGTCGCCCGGGCGTACACGTCGTACGCGCCCGGTGCGAGGGGGCCGCCGGACTCGCACGAGACGAAGTGCACGCCGACCCGGGGACCGGAGGTGCCGTTCGCCTCGGCGGACTCCTGGGACGGGACGACCGCTTCGCCGGGAACGCCGACGACCTCCAGCCCTCGTGCGGCGACGAGGTCCACGTCGACGAGCCGCACCGTGTCGCCGGGGCGGCTGGACCCGCTCGTGACGCGGAGCATGCCGTTCCAGCGGGACCCGGCGGCGACCTGGGTGTCTCCGTCGAGGGCCACGGCGTAGGCGGGGATGAACGGGGGACTGTCGGGCCCAGCCTCCGGCAGGGGGTCGAGGTCCACGGTCGTGCCGCACGCGGCGGCGACCGGCGTCGGGGGCTCCGCAGGCAGCGGCCCGCGCGTGTCCCACGCGGGGAGCTGCGTCGCGCCGAGGGCGAGCAGGGCCACGACACCGAACGCCGCGGCGCCGAGCGCCGTCCTCTTCGCCGAGCGTCGCCGCCGCACGCGGGAGCGGACGGCGTCGAGCCGGACCGGGACGTCCGCCGAAGCTGCGGGTGCGTCATCGGCGATCGTGCGCAAGGCGCGCGCGAGAGCCTCCCCGTCTCCCGGGGGCGGGGGCGACTCCCGGTCGTCGCGCGCGTGGTGCGTGATCATCGTGCTCGCCTCTCAGCGGGGTGGTGATGCGGGTCGGGCGTTGGCGCGGTCGTCGTGCAGCGCGCCGTGCATCGCCGCCATGGCGTCGTGCAGGTGACGCTTGACGGTGCCCTCGGCGCTGCCGAGGGCGGCCGCGACCTGCGGCACGGTCAGGTCCTCGAAAAACCGCAGGACGACGCACGCGCGCTGTCGTGGTGTCAGCCCGGCGAGAGCCGCGGCGACGTCAGCACGCGCGGTGGCCGGGGCCTCGGGACCACGCGCGGCGTCGTCCGTCGCGACGAGGTGCCGCACGCCCGTCCACCTCCGTCGTCGCCGGTAGCCGTCGAGGTAGAGCGTGAGGATCGCGCTGCGCACGTACCCTTCGGTGCTGACGATCTCCGGCCGCCCCGGCGGGTCCGCGTCGAGGTCGACGGTCCGGACGGCGCCGGGCCGCCCCTTCAATGGTCTGCGCAGCTGCGAGAACACCTTGACGAGCGCATCCTGAACGAGGTCCTCCGCCTGCTGCGCGTCGCCGCACAACAGGTAGGCGTAGCCGTTCAGCGCACGACCACGCCGGGCCACCAGGTCGCCCAGCTCGTCGTCCCACCGTGCCACGCCCGTGCTCCCTCGCCGTCCTCGACCCGTCTGCCCGATCATGACGTCCGCCGGACCGGAACCGTTGGGGGGCGACCGCGAGCGGTCGACGGAGCGCGGTTCTCCCCAGTGCTCTGAGCGGTCAGGAGATCGTGAGCCGGACCGGCGCGGACACGAGCCAGCCCTTGTGGGGGCTGCCATCCGTGGTCTCGGCGCCCCAGGAGCCGTCGAGCTGCTGGAGGGCGTACGACGTGACGACCCAGGGGTGCACCGCCTGCACTGTGTATTCGCCGGGCGGGAGCGAGTTCCCCGAGGGCAGTCCCCACTCGCAGGCCACCGTAGCCCCGACAGCATGATCAAGCTGCTCGGTCGCGCCCGGCTCGAGGACCGTGTACGCCTCGGAGTCGGTGGCCGGTGCGGTCGAGCTGACGATCACGCCGTCCCGAGAGACGACGTACGCGCGGACCCAGCGGAAGTCGACCGTCTCGGTGCGCGCCGTGGGCAGCCCGGCGAGCCGCACGGGCAGGGTGCTTTCGGTCCCGGTCACCACCGAGAGAGCCTCCGCGGTCTCGAGCCGTGCGAGGAGCTCGTCGCCCGTCGGGGCCGGCGCGGGCATGCCGCACCGGAGGTCCTCGTACGACAGCGCTGCGGGGAACGTCGTCGTCGGGCCGGGGAACGCGCCGGGCACCGGGTCGGTGGCCGGCGGTGCCTCCATGTACGGATCGGGCGCGACCGTGAACGGCACTGTCGCGGACACGAGCCAGCCGTCAAACAGCGGTTCGCCGCCGGGGGAGGTGACGGGCTCGCCCCAGGCACCGTCGTGCTCGAGAGCGTACGACGACACGAGCCAGGGGACGACCACCGCGAGCTCGTAGTCGCCCGGCGGGAGCGACGGCGAGTGATCCGTGACGCCGGTGGGGTCGCAGGAGGCGAACGAGTCGATCGACGCGGCGAGGTCGAGCACGTCGCCCTCGGCGAGATCGACCTGCGGCGCCCCGTCCAGGTTCGAGGGCGTCAGGGACGACGCGATGAGCCCGTCCTGGACGACGACGTACCCGACGAGCCCGGCCGGGTCCAGGGCGCTGACCCGCGCGCTGGCGTCGACGGAGACGCGGGCCGTGACCTCGACGAGGTCGGGGGACGTCACGGAGACCGCGGCCGGGGCGACCGACGCCGTCGCGAGCAGGTCCGTGCCCGTCGCCGCCGGTGCGGGCGCGCCGCACTGGAGCGCGTCGGTCGTGACGGGCGAGGGGAACGTGGCCCGGTGCGTGGGTGTCGGGCTCGGCGTGGGCTCCGGGCTCGGCGCCGGAGCGGGCATGACGGGGCGCGGATCGTCGTCGAGCAGGGCGCTCGCGCCGACGCCCACGACGGCGACCGTCAACACGGCGGCGGTGCCGACGACGAGCCCGGCGCGGCGGCGGCGGACACGCCGTACCGCGCTGTGCAGGCGCTGACCGGCGACCGCGTCGTCGGTCGTGGGCTGCACCGCGTCCGCGGCGGAGCGCAGCGCCCGCTCGAGGTCGAAGGGCTCGTCGGTGATGGGCCGGTTCATCGCGCACCTCGCAGGTTCTTCACGGTCAGGTCGTCGTCGTCGGTCGCTCGGACCGGCCCGAGCCGGGCCGCGAGCTTGGTGGTCGCGTCGCTGAGGTACCGCTTGGCGGTCCCTTCGGTGATCCCGAGCTGCGCGGCGACGTCGCGGACGGGCAGGTCGCTGAAGTACCGCAGGACGACGCACGCGCGCTCCCGCGGCGAGAGCGTGGTCAGCGCCTCCAGGATGTCGAGGCGCACCTCGGGAAGGGCCGGCCCGTCCACCTCGGGGCGCGGGCCGAGGAGGTGGCGCACGCCGTCCCACCGCTTGCGACGGCGGGTCCCGTCGACGTATGCCGTGAGGATCGTCCGGCGGACGTAGCTCTCGGCGAGCTGGAAGTCCGTCGCCGCCCGCCCGCGGCGAAAGGTCCGGAACAGAGCTTCCTGGACGAGGTCCTCCGCCTCTGCGGCGTGCCCCGTGAGCAGGAAGGCGTACCCCACGAGCGCCCTCCGCCGGGTGCGGACGATCTCGTCCAGCACCGTTTCCCAACGCGCCATCGCGCATGCCTCCTGCCTGTCGTGAACACCGTCGCCCCTCTCAACGCCCGCCGCGAGAGTTCGGTTGGGGCCACATCCTGACTTTCACCCGACCGCTCGCCGGAGTCGGGCGAAAGACGCGCTCGTGACGTCCTGCACGAGTGGTCGTGACGTACGACACACGTGCGTAGACTCACCCCCATCGCTCCGGCAGGGGACCGGCGCGACGGTCGCGCGGTTCGTCAAGGAGGACGGATGCTCACGCTCGGTACGGAAAGTCTCACCATCGTCGCGGTCATCGCGGCGATCGCCCTCGTGGCCCTCGCCTTCGCGGTCGTGCTGCGCAGACAGGTCCTCGCCGCGGACGAGGGCACGGCGAAGATGCAGGACATCGCCCAGGCCGTGCAGGAGGGTGCCGGCGCGTACCTGAGCCGCCAGTTCCGCACGCTCGCGCTGTTCGCGGCGATCGTCTTCGGCCTCCTGTTCCTGCTGCCGGGCGACGGCGGCATCCGCGTGGGGCGCTCGGTCGCGTTCCTCGTGGGCGCCGGGTTCTCGGCCGCGATCGGCTACCTCGGGATGTGGCTCGCGGTGCGCGCGAACGTGCGCGTCGCGTCGGCCGCGACCCGGCCGGGCGGACGCTCGGAGGGCGCGCGCATCGCGTTCCGGACGGGCGGCGTCGTCGGCATGTCGGTCGTCGGCCTCGGCCTGCTCGGCGCCGCGGGCGTCGTGCTCGTCTACAAGGGCGACGCCCCGGCGGTGCTCGAGGGCTTCGGGTTCGGCGCCGCGCTGCTCGCGATGTTCATGCGCGTCGGCGGCGGCATCTTCACCAAGGCGGCGGACGTCGGCGCGGACCTCGTCGGCAAGGTCGAGCAGGGCATCCCCGAGGACGACCCGCGCAACGCCGCGACCATCGCGGACAACGTGGGCGACAACGTCGGCGACTGCGCGGGCATGGCGGCCGACCTGTTCGAGTCGTACGCGGTGACGCTCGTGGCGGCGCTCATCCTCGGCAAGGCGGCGATGGGCGAGGAGGGCCTGGTGTTCCCGCTCGTCGTGACGGCGCTGGGCGCGCTCGTCGCGGTGCTCGGCGTGTTCATCACGCGCGTGCGCGGCCAGGAGAACGGCCTCAAGGCCATCTACCGCGGGTTCTACCTCTCGGCGCTCATCGGCGCGGTGCTCGCCGCCGTCGCCGCGTTCGTCTACCTGCCGTCGTCGTTCGCCGCGCTCGACGGCACGGCCGACCTCGGCGACCTGTCCGGGATCGCGGCCGACCCGCGCGTCGTCGCGAGCCTCGCCGTCGTCATCGGGATCGTCCTCGCGGGCATCATCCTGTGGATCACGGGCTACTTCACCGGCACGACGTCGAAGCCCACCCTGCACGTGGCGGCCACCTCGCGCACGGGCGCGGCGACGGTCGTGCTGTCGGGCATCGGGGTCGGGTTCGAGTCGGCCGTGTACACGGCGGGCGTGATCGCCGCGGCGATCTGCGGGCTGTTCCTCCTCGCGGGCGGGTCGGTGTGGCTCGCGCTGTTCCTCGTCGCCCTCGCCGGGTGCGGCCTGCTGACGACGGTCGGCGTCATCGTCGCGATGGACACGTTCGGTCCCGTCTCCGACAACGCCCAGGGCATCTACGAGATGTCGGTCGGCGAGTCGGGCGACGGCGACGCAGAGGCCGCGCAGATCCTCACGGACCTCGACGCGGTGGGCAACACGACGAAGGCGATCACCAAGGGCATCGCGATCACGACGGCCGTCCTCGCGGCGACCGCCCTGTTCGGGTCGTACGCCGACGCCGTGAGTCACGCGCTCGCGGACGTGCAGGGCGTCGGGAGCGGTCTCGTCACGGCGATGCTCGACTACCAGATCATCTCGCCCATCACGCTCGTGGGCGTGATCCTCGGTGCCGCGACGGTGTTCCTCTTCTCAGGTCTCGCGATCGACGCGGTGACCCGGGCCGCGGGCGCGATCGTGTTCGAGGTGCGCCGCCAGTTCCGCGAGCACCCCGGGATCATGACGTTCCAGGAGCGTCCCGAGTACGGCCGGGTCGTCGACATCTGCACGCGCGACTCGCTGCGCGAGCTCGCGACCCCCGGTCTGCTCGCCGCGTTCGCGCCCATCGCCGTCGGCTTCGGCCTGGGCGTCGGGCCGCTGGCCGGCTTCCTCGCCGGTGCGATCGGCGCGGGCGTGCTCATGGCCGTGTTCCTCGCCAACTCGGGCGGCGCGTGGGACAACGCGAAGAAGATCGTCGAGGACGGCGCGTACGGGGGCAAGGGCTCGGAGGCGCACGCCGCGACGGTCATCGGCGACACGGTCGGCGACCCGTTCAAGGACACCGCCGGCCCGGCGATCAACCCGCTCATCAAGGTGATGAACCTCGTGTCGGTGCTCATCGCGCCCGCGGTCGTGCTCATGAGCGTGCCCGAGGACGCGAACCACGTCCTGCGCATCGCGATCGCGGTCGTCGCGGCCGCCATCGCGTTCGGCGCCGTGATCATGTCGCGGCTGCGTGCGGCGCGCGTCGACCGCGAGGAGTCCGCCGTCGAGCGGGAGCGCGTCGCGACGGGCGCCTGAGGCCCGGCCGCCGCAGACGACGGAGGGCGCCCGGGTCGACCCGGGCGCCCTCCGTCGTGCGCGGGACTAGCCCGCGACGGTGAACGACGCGCGCAGGAGCGCGTCCTCGCGCGACGACGGTCCGACGCGCAGCTCGAACGCGCCCGGCTCGACGACGCGGCGCCCGCGCGCGTCGACGAGCGTGCAGTCCACCACGGGCACCTCGAGGCCGACGGTCGCCGACTCGCCCGGCGCGAGGTCCACCTTGCGGTAGGCCTTGAGCTCCTTCTCGGCCCACGTCACCGACGTGACGGTGTCGCTCACGTAGACCTGAACGGTCTCGCGCACGGGACGAGGCCCGGTGTTCGTCAGCGTGACCTCGGCGCGCACGACGTCGTCGGGCCCGTGCTCGGTGCCGAGCACCCGCAGGTCGGCGTACTCGACGGTGGTGTAGCTCAGGCCCTCGCCGAACGCGAACGCGGGGCTCTGCGTGAGGTCGGCGTAGCGGACGCCGTGCTGGCCGCGCACCACGTTGTAGTGGGTGGGCTGCTGGCCGGCGTGGCGTGCGAACGAGATCGGGAGCCGGCCCTCGGGCTCGATCAGCCCGAGCACGAGCTCGGCGACGGCCTGGCCGCCGCGCATCCCGGGGTTGGCCGCCCAGACGACCGCCGCCGCCGCGTGCGCCGACGGCGGCAGGACGAGCGGCTTCGACGCGACGACGACCACGACCACGGGGGTGCCGGTGGCGACGAGGGCGTCGAGCAGCGCGACCTGGCCGCCGACGAGCTCGAGCGTCGCGGTCGAGCGCCCCTCGCCCACGAGCTCGATGCGGTCGCCCACCACGGCGACGGCGAGGTCGGCGTCGCGCGCGGCGGCGACGGCCTCGGCGATCAGCGCGTCGTCGGGCGCGGCCGGGACGACGACCTGCGGCCGCGGCTGCCCGTCGGGGAACAGCTCGCCCTCGGGGTCGGGCGCGAGCGTGAGGATGTCGGCGCCGCGCGCGTGGGTCACGGCCCAGCCCTCCGGGGCGAGCGCGCGGAAGCCGTCGAGCACGGTCGTCGTCATCTCGCGCGGGTGGCCGTCGGGCAGCCAGTCGGCCTGGCCCGACGCGCCCGCCCAGTCGCCGAGCTGCGTGTGGTCGTCGTCCGCGTTCGGGCCGACGACGGCGATCCTCCGGGCGGGCGCCCCGGCCGGGGCGAGGGCCCGGCCGTCGGGCGTCCCGGCGTCGTGGTCGAGCCCGCCCGCGAACGGGAGGGTGCCGTCGTTGGCGAGGAGCACGAGGGAGCGGCGCGCGACCTCGAGGTTCACCGCGGCGTGCTCGGCCGACGCGATGACCGCCTGCTGGCGCGCGACGTCCGGGCGACGCGGGTCCTCGAACAGGCCGAGGCGGAACTTGAGCGTGAGGATGCGCCGGACGGCGGCGTCGATCGCCGCCTCCTCGACGAGGCCGCGGTCCACCGCCTCGAGCGCGCCCTCGAAGAAACGCGGAGTCGTCATGACCATGTCGTTGCCGGCGCGCACGGCCGCGGCGGACGCGTGCACGTAGTCGGGCTGGATGTGCTGCTCCCAGACCATGCGGCCCACGTTGTCCCAGTCGGTGACGAGCGTGCCGGTGTACCCCCACTCGCCGCGCAGGACGTCGTCGAGCAGCCAGCCGTTCACGGTGACGGGCACGCCGTCCATGGACTGGTAGCCGAGCATGAACGTGGCGCAGCCCTCGCGCGCGACCCGCTCGAACGGGGGCAGGAACCAGGACCGGAGCTTGCGCTGCGAGATGTCGGCCTCGCTCGCGTCGCGCCCGCCCTGCGTCTCGGAGTAGCCCGCGAAGTGCTTCGCCGTAGCGAGGACGCCCGTCGGGTCGGACAGCCCGTCGCCCTGGTAGCCGCGGACCATCGCGGACGCGAGCTCGCCGATGAGGAACGGGTCCTCGCCGAACGTCTCGTCGACGCGGCCCCAGCGCAGGTCGCGGGCGATGCAGAGCACGGGGGAGAAGGTCCAGTGGACGCCGGTCGCGGCGACCTCGACCGCGGTCGCGCGCGCGACCTGCTCCACGAGCGCGGGGTCCCACGTCGCGGCCATGCCGAGCTGCGTGGGGAAGATCGTCGCGCCGACCCAGAACGAGTGGCCGTGGATGCAGTCCTCGGCGATCAGCAGGGGGATGCGCAGCCGCGTCCGCCCGGTGAGCTCGTGCGCGGCGAGGACGTTCTCCGGCGACGTGTGCAGCAGCGAGCCCGCGTGCTTCTCCAGCACCGCGGGGCCGACGCCGTCGCGCGCGTCGAGCTGGAGCATCTGTCCGACCTTCTCGGGCAGCGTCATGCGGGCGAGGAGGTCCTCGACGCGGTCGGCCACGGGCACGGCGGGGTCGAGGTAGGGCAGGGTGCTCAAGGACGGTCCTTCCACGGCGGCGGCGACGGCACCCGGCGGCGCCGCGGGTGCGGGCACGGCGTCGGCGGACCGGGCGCCGTCACTCTACCGGAAACCAAGTAACTGGTCAGTAAGTTTGCGCCGTCAGTGCCAGTGGTCGAGGAAGCGGGCGACGGTCCGCGTCGCGTGGTCGAGCACGTGGCCGTCCTCCGCGGCGGCCCCCGAGAGAAGCGCCGCGTCCACGACGTGCGCGACGAGGTCGGTGTCGGTCACGTGCCCGTGGCCCGACGCGTCGAGCACCGTCCGTGCAGCCGCAAGCAGGCGCGGGCGCGACGCGCGCATGATCGGCCGCAGCGCCGGGTCCCGCATGGCCGTGAGCATGGGGTCGAGGCGCACGTCGACCACCGAGTCGTCCACGTGCGGGGCGTACAGCGTCTCGATGAGCTCGCGCGCCGTCGCGGCGCTCGAGCGACGCCGGTGGGCGAGGGTGTCGGCGTGCTCCTGCGCGGACGTCGCGCGCACGTCCTCCGCGGCCTCGACGGCGGCGGCGACGAGCGAGGCGCTCGTCGGGAAGTAGTACGACGCCGACCCCTGCGGCACGCCCGCGGCGCGGGCGACCTGCCGGTGGGTCACGGCGGCGAAGCCCTGGTCGATGAGCAGGTGCGCGGCGGCGTCGACCATCGCGCGCTGTCGCTCCGCGCTGCGCCCCTGCACCGTGGTGCGCGCGCCCCGCGCGCCGCTCGTCGCCGACCGGTCCCGGGCACCCGCAGCGTCGTCCACGCGGCCATCGTAGTGAGGAATAACCTATACGTGCGTATGGTTATCGCCCTCGGACCGCGAGCGCGGCCCGTGGAACGAACGAGGAGTGGAGAAGGATGGTCGCCGCCGAGGGGCTCGTCATCGACTGGGCACAGATGCCCACCTACAACACCGTGATGTCCGTCGCCGTCGGCGCCGGGCTGATCCTGCTGGTCATGCTCGGCCGCGAGCTGCTGCGGGCGCCCGGGAAGATCGTCGTGGAGGGCTGGTCGCTCGCGTTCGGCGTGCTGGGCACGATCCTCACGGCGACCGGGCTGCACATGACGCTCACGTGGCCGCTCGCCGCGGGCGGCTTCCCGTTCGACAACATCATCTTCGGCGAGACGAGCCTCGCGTTCGGCGTGCTGCTCCTCGCCGCCGCGTTCTACCTCTGGACGCGCGGCCGCGCCGCGCTCGAGCGGGCCGACGCCACCGAGCACCTGCAGGCCGTCGCGCGCCCCGTGTCGGTGTTCGTGCTCGGCATGGGCCTCGGCCTCGTCGCCATCGCGATCGCCGGCGTGACGTACCAGCTCTTCGCCGCGCCGCCGGAGGAGCCGATCTCCGGCGCGTTCGCCGCCTACCCGCTCGTCGAGGCGATCTTCATGTCCGGGCTCATCGCGCTCGTGGGCGTCGGCGCGATCCTCTTCCCGTTCGCGGTCCGCTCCGGGCGGCGCGTCGTGCGGGTCGTCATCGGGTGGGCCTGGGGCCTGTCCGGCGTCGCGTTCCTGCTGTTCGGCGCGATGAACTTCTTCACCCACATCGGCCTCATCGTCAACACGATGGGCTGACGCCGCGGCGACCCCGAGGACCCCGCCGGCCGACCAGGCCCGCGGGGTTCTTCGCGCCCGCGGGAGGCGTCATCATAGGGGCCATGCAATCACCGGTGCGCGCCGTGGCCCACGCCGCGGTCCTCGCCGTCGTCGCCGGGCTGTGCCTCGCCGTCGTCGCGAGCGGGGCGTTCGACGTCGTTGCCCTCCCGGGCGCAGCACCCGCCGCCGCACCGCCCCCGCCCGCCGCCCCCGCGGCGTGGTCCCCGGGTGCCGGGGACGGCGCGGACGACGGCGCGGCACCCGCCGACGGCACGGACCCCGACACGTCGGACCCCACCGCGCCCGACGACGGCACGGACCCGGGGGCGGGCGCCGTCGACCCGGCGTGCCGGGAGGCGGAGGTCGCGTGGGGCGCGGCGGCCAAGGCGCAGGTCAACCTCACGGTCGACCACCCCGAGGCCCTCGTCGAGGGGTTCACCACCGCCCGCGACACGCTCGCCGGGACCACCCCGCCCGTGGCGGTCGCGCGCGACTGGGCCGTCGTCACGACCTACCTCACGATGATCGCGGACGAGGTCGAGGCCACCGGCACGCGGGACACGGGCGAGCTGTCGCGGGCGATCGACCGTGTGGGGCGCCGGATCGACACGGCGGCGCTCACGTCGTCGTCCCGGGCGGTCACCGAGTACTTCCGGGCCGGCTGCGCGCGCTGACCGGCACGCGCCGGAACTTCACCCCGTGGCGATGGCCACATGGGGAGCGGTCCCCACTTCGACGTTTTGAGGGCGCGCGACGCGCGTCCGTGGGAAACCATGGGCGTCATGCGCACCCGACTGACGATCACCAAGACCACGACCGCCCTCGCGACGAGCGCCCTCCTCGTGCTCGGCCTGGCCGCCTGCGGTGGCTCCGGCGACGACGCGAGCACCGACTCGGAGACCACGCCGGCGGAGGAGACCAGCACGTCGGCCGAGGAGGAGACCACCCCGTCCGAGGAGCCCACCGAGGAGGAGTCCGCCGACACCGAGGCGTCGGGCGACTTCTGCACCGCCTACGACGCCCTGCTCGACGCCCAGACGACCCTGAGCTCGATCGACACGAGCGACCCGGCCGCCGCCGTGACGCAGTTCGAGACGTTCACGGCGTCGCTCGAGGCCGCCGAGGCCCCGGCCGAGATCAGCACCGACTGGGACAACGTCACGGGCGTCTTCCGCCAGCTCACGGACACGCTCGAGACCGCGGTCGCCGACCCGGCGAACGCGGACATCTCCTCGATCACGTCGCTCATGACGGACGAGACCTTCCAGACCTCGGCGCAGAACGTCGCGGTCTACGGCACGCAGAACTGCTGACGACGACCTCCCCCACGGACCCTCGGCACGCCTCGGCGAGCCGGGGGTCCGTCGCGTCCGGGGCGGCGCGGGCCCTCGGCAGCCGCGCGCGGATCGGTGAGGATGGAGCCATGCCTCCCGCCTCCAGCACCCCGAGCCCGTCGTCGCGCACCGTCGCGGACGGGCCCGGCCCCGTCCCGCCCGGCGCCGGCCTCGCCCCCGCCGACCTCGCGGCCGCCGCGGCGACGCTGCGCGAGGACCTCGCGGCGGCGGACTTCACGGTCGACGGCGTCGAGCGCGTGCTCGGTCCCGTCGCGTCCGCCGCGCTGCACCGCGAGCAGGCCGTCCCGGCGCGGCGCGCGCTGCGCGACCGCGGTCGGGAGGAGGCCGACCCCACGGCCGCTCTCGCCGCCCTCTTCCTCCTCGGCGACGACGTGCCCCGGCGCGCCCTCGACGCGGCGCTCGGGCGGACGGGGGTCGACGGCGCACGGCGGCTGGGCCTCGTCGAGACGGCGGGCGCGGGCGACGACGACGCGGTGCGCGCGCTCGTCGACCTGCGGCCGTACGCGGCGACCGACGCCGCGGGCCCCGTCACGTGGTGGCTGTCGTCGGACCTGGGCGAGCTCGCGACGGGCCGCCGGCTCGCCCCGGACCACGTGCTCGGCGCGGGCGGCGCGTCCCTGACGCTCGCCCAGGTGACGGTCCGGACGCCGGTCGGGCGCGTGCTGGACCTCGGGACGGGTTGCGGCATCCAGGCCCTGCACGCCGCGCGGCACGCGCGCGCTGTCGTCGGCACGGACATCTCGCGCCGGGCGCTCGGCTTCGCCGCGTTCAACGCTGCCTTCAACGCCGCGTTCGACGAGGACTCCGGCGACTCCTCGGCGGCCAGGCCCGGAGGCGCCGCACCGGCCGGGCGGGTCGAGCTGCGCGAGGGCTCGATGCTGGAGCCGGTCGCGGGCGAGCGGTTCGACCTCGTCGTGTCGAACCCGCCGTTCGTCATCACCCCGCGCGCCGCCGGTGGTGCGCTCCCGGACTACGAGTACCGCGACGGCGGCCGGTCGGGCGACGACCTCGTGCGCGACCTCGTGACCGGGGTCGGCGCCGTGCTCGAGCCCGGCGGCGTGGCCCAGCTCCTCGGCAACTGGGAGCACCGCCGCGGCGTGCCGTGGGACGAGCGCGTCGGCGCGTGGCTCGACGAGGCCGGCCTCGACGGCTGGGTGGTCCAGCGCGAGGTGCTCGACCCCGCGGAGTACGCCGAGACCTGGATCCGCGACGGCGGCACGACCCCCGAGCGCGAGCCCGCGGCGTGGGCGGCTGCGTACGGCGCGTGGCTCGACGACTTCGCCGCGCGCGACGTGGAGGCCGTCGGCTTCGGCATCGTCACGCTGCGCCGTCCGCTCGCGGGCGCCCGCCCGACGCTGCGGCGGCTCGAGGAGCACACCGGGTCGGTGCGCCAGCCGCTCGGCGCGCACCTCGCGGCGTCGCTCGCGGCGCACGACTGGCTCGCGGCGCGCGACGACGCGGCCCTCGCGGGCGAGCGGCTCGCCGTCGCGCCCGACGTCACGGAGGAGCGGTTCCACACGCCCGGCGCGCCGGACCCCACGGTCGTCCTGCTGCGCCAGGGCGACGGTCTGGGCCGCGCCGTGCGGGCGACGACGGGGCTCGCCGCGCTCGTCGGCGCGAGCGACGGCGAGCTGACGGTCGGCCAGCTCGTGGGAGCGATCGCCGCGCTGTTCGAGGTCGGCGCCGAGGACCTCGCGGGCGAGCTCCTGCCCGACGTGCGCGGGCTCGTGCGCGACGGCTTCCTCGCACCCGTGGGCTGACGCGCGCGACACGCCCCGGCCGCACCGATACGTTGGGGCGGCATGGACCTCGAGGTGCGGCACCTGCGCATGATCGTGACGGTGGCCGAGACGGGCAGCGTGACCAAGGCGGCGGCGTCGCTGGGCCTCGCGCAGCCCGCCCTCACCGCCCAGCTCAACCGGATCGACCGTACGCTCGGCGGGTGCGTCTTCACGCGCGACCGGCAGGGCGCGCGCCCCACGGAGCTCGGCGAGCTCGTGCTGCGGCACGCGCGCGTCGTGCTGCCCGCCATGTCCGCGCTGGTCGACGACGCCCGGCGGCTCACGAGCGAGCACGGCACGGTCGGCCGCGTGCACGTGGGGACGGTGAGCTCCGCGATCGGCGGCCTGTTCGCGAGCCGGCTGCACACCGCGCTGCCCGGAGCGCTGGGGGTCGACGACCTGCTCGTCACGACGGCGACGTCGTGGTCCGTCGAGGAGACCGCGGACCGGCTCGCGAGCGGCACGCTCGACGTCGCGCTCGTCGGGATGTGCGGCGACGCGTCCCCGCCCGCCGCCGGGGGCCTGGTGTGGACGGCGGTGTCCACCGACCCGGTGTTCGTGCTCGTCGACGAGTACCACCCCGTCGCCGGGCGCGACGCCGTCGGGCTGGGCGAGCTCGCCGACGCGCTGTGGCTCACGGCCCCCGGGAGCGGGTGCTTCGAGCGCTGCTTCGTGGGGGCGTGCGCGCGGGCGGGCTTCACGCCGCGCGCGATGGGGGAGTCGGACCGCACGTCGTGCATCGACCAGGTGCGCGGCGGGCACGCCGTCGCGCTCGTCCAGCCCGTGCTCCTCGACGCCCCCGGCGTGCGGACCGTCGCGCTCGAGGGCGCCCCGCTGCGCTGGACGCACCACGTGGGGTGGCGGCGCGACGCCGTCGACCGCCTCCCGGTCGACGCGGTCCTGCGGGCCGCGACGGGCGCGCACCGCGACGCCGTGCAGCGCTCGCCCCGCTACCGGCGGTGGCGCGCCGAGCACCCGGTGGAGACCGCGTAGGGGCGAGCCCGCACATAGCGCCCGCGTATGACCTGATCGTGATCTGGGCGCGCCCTGGACGCGTCCCTAGCGTGGCCTCGACCGGGCCACCCGGGCCCGGCGAAGGGAATGGACGACATGACACGACCACTCCGCAGGAGGCTCGCCGCGGTCACCGCCGCGGCGACGCTCCTGGCGGGCGGGGCCGCGACGCACGCCGTCGCCGCCACGCCCGCACCCGACGACCAGCGCGCGACGGTGCGCGCGGTCCCCAAGACGGTCCCCGGCCTGGAGCGCGCGCTGGAGCGCGACCTGGGCCTCAGCGCGCGGGACGCACGGACGCGCCTCGCCTTCCAGTCCGACGCGGCGGGCACCGAGGCCGCGCTCGAGCAGCGCCTCGGCGCCGACTACGCGGGCGCGTGGGTCGACGACGCCGCGAACGTCCTCTACGTCGGCGTCACCGACGCCGCCGACGCGCGCACGGTGCGCGCCGAGGGCGCCACCGCGGTCGACGTCGACCACACGCTCGCCGACCTCGAGACCTGGCGCGCGACGCTCGACGGCGCGCTCGCCGACGACCCGGCGGCGCTGCCGGGCTGGTACGTCGACGTGACGCGCAACCGCGTCGTCGTCTCGGTGCGCGAGGGCGGCCAGGCCGACGTCGCCGCCCAGGTCGCCGCCGCGGGCGTGCCCGCCGACGCGGTCGCGTACGAGGAGACGACGGAGTCCCCGCGGCCGCTGATCGACGTCGTGGGCGGCAACGCGTACACGATCGGCGGCGGCAGCCGGTGCTCGGTCGGGTTCGCGGTCCAGGGCGGGTTCGTCACCGCCGGGCACTGCGGCTCGACCGGTGCGCGCACGTCCGGGCCGGCGGGCACGTTCCGCGGGTCGAGCTTCCCGGGCAACGACTACGCGTGGGTCCAGGTCGACGCGGGCAACACGCCCGTCGGCGCGGTGAACAACTACGCCGGGGGCCGCGTCGCGGTCGCGGGCGCGACGCAGGCGCCGGTCGGGGCCTCCGTCTGCCGCTCGGGCTCGACCACCGGCTGGCACTGCGGCACCGTCCAGGCGTACAACGCGTCCGTCACCTACCCGCAGGGGACCGTCACCGGCCTCATCCGCACGACGGTGTGCGCCGAGCCCGGTGACTCCGGCGGCTCGCTCCTCGCGGGCAACCAGGCGCAGGGCGTCACGTCCGGCGGGTCCGGGAACTGCAGCTCCGGCGGGACGACGTACTTCCAGCCGGTGGGCGAGATCCTCTCGGCGTACGGCCTGACGCTCCTCACGAGCGACGGCGGGGGCGGCACGCCGCAGCCGCCGACGGGCTGCAGCGGCTACGCCCGCACGTACTCCGGGTCGCTCGCCGCGGGCACGACGGCGGTCCAGCCCGACGGGTCGTACTACACGGCCGGGGCCGCCGGGACGCACCGCGCGTGCGTGAGCGGTCCGAGCGGTGCCGACTTCGACCTCTTCCTCCAGCGCTGGAACGGGTCGACGTGGACGACGGTCGCGCAGTCGACCTCTCCGGGCGCGAACGAGTCCGTCTCCTACTCGGGGGCCGCGGGCTACTACCGGTTCGTCGTCCAGGCGTACTCCGGCTCGGGCGCCTACACGCTGGGGGCGACGACGCCCTGACCCGCCCGCCGCGCGCCGAGCACGAGGTCGCCGTCGTTCCCGTCCGCTTCCCTGGAGCAGCCTCGTGCTCGGCCGCGTGGGCCGTCAGGCCAGCAGCGCCGGGCCGTACTTGAGCAGCACGAGGGCGGCGAGGCCCACGAGCCACGCCGCGACGAGGTAGCCGTACGCGCCCGACCGCACGAACCCGAGCAGGCGCGCCTGGGCGCCGCGCGGCAGGTAGAGGTTGTCCTCCAGGACGTTCCAGTGCAGGAGCGACGCGAACACGAGCGTCGTGGAGACCGTGATGAGCAGGCACCACGGGCACAGCGCCCCGATGACGAACATCGACTGGTAGAAGAGCCAGTACGCGAACACGACCCCGAGCAGGTAGACGCACTGCGCGGCGAAGAGGAACCACCGGGGGAAGCGGGTCCCGCCGAGCGCCGCGACCGCCGTCGTGATGACGATCGGCTCCGCGATCAGCCCGAGGAACGCGTTGGGGAAGCCGAACACCTGCGCCTGCCACGACTGCGCGACCGTCCCGCACGACAGCACGGTGTTGACGTCGCACGACAGCACCGCGCCGGGGTCCCCGGCGAGGAGGACCGCGTCGTACGACAGCACGAACGCCGCGGTGAGGCTCAGCAGCCCGAACAGCAGCATCTCGCCGAAGAGCACGCCACGGGAGTGGGTCCAGCCGGTGGGCCGGGCGAAGGGGTCGAAGCCCGCGTCCGGCGTCGGGCCCGACGCCGTCGGGCCGGGCGAGCGGGCGTCGTCCGCGAGCGCGGTGGTCGTTCCGGTCACGGGCGGTCCTCGGGTCCGCGGGGCCCCGCCGGAGAGGTCCGGCGGGCGGGGCAGAAGGTGGCGCCGGCCGGCAGGGTGGGCGCGCTGCCGGCCCGGCGCCGCACCCAGCGTACGAACGTGCGCCGCGGGGCCGACAGGGACCATGGTCCCGGATCCGGGGCGCTTCTCGGGCGGTCCCGGGCGACCGGTCGGACGCCCGCCGAGCCCGTCGGGAGGGCAGCCTCGCGGTGGGTCGTGGGGGCGGTGCGGGCGGTCCGCCCTAAGATCTGGGGGCGCCCCCTCGCGTGGCGCGCCCTGGCCGCCGCGCCGGGCACCGACCCGCCCCGCCCGAGAGGACCTGCGTGCAGCACGACGACGTCGACTCCCTGCGACGGTCGAGCGCGGCGTGGCGGCTCCTGCGCGCGGACACGGCGCCGCTCGTGCTCTCGTTCCTCGGCACGCTGTTCGTCGAGGACAACGTGCGCGCCATCCCGGAGAGCGAGCTCGTCGCGCGCCTCGACGACCACCTGTGGGCCGTCGACGGCCGGGCCGCGCGCGCCTCCGGCACGGAGCCGCGGTACCCGCGCGCCCCGCAGGCGTACGTGGACCACTGGACGCACCCGGACCAGGGCTGGCTGCGCGCCTGGTACCCGCCCGGCTCGGCGGAGCCGCACTACGACGCGACGCCCGCCGTCGAGCAGGCCGTGCGCTGGGTCGCGTCGCTGCGCGGGCGCGGGTTCGTCGGCACCGAGTCGCGGCTCAACACCGTCTTCGAGCTGCTGCGCCAGCTCGCCGTCGGCACGCAGACGGACCCGGCGGAGCGCCTGCGCGAGCTCGAGGAGCGCCGTGCCGCGATCGACGACGAGATCGCCCAGGTCCGCGCGGGGCGCGTCGCCGTCCTCGACGCGGCGGCGCAGCGCGACCGCTACCAGCAGCTCACCCAGACGGCGGCCGACCTGCTCTCCGACTTCCGCGAGGTCGAGGCGAACTTCCGCTCCCTCGACCGGGAGCTGCGCGAGCGCATCACGGGCTGGGACGGCGCGAAGGGCGAGCTGCTCGAGGAGGTCGTGCGGTCGCGCACGGCCATCGCGGAGTCGGACCAGGGGCGGTCGTTCCACGCGTTCTACGACTTCCTCCTCGACCGGCGTCGCCAGGAGGAGTTCGCCGCGCTCGTCGAGCGCGTGCAGTCACTCGACGCGATCGCGCCCGACGTCGTCCGGCCGGCCCCCGGGACGCCCGGCCCGGCCGTGGACGCCGCCGCGCAGGCCGCGGCCCGGGAGCAGGAGCACCGCCGCCTGCGCCGCGTCCACTACGACTGGCTCGACGCCGGCGAGCGCACCCAGGCGACCGTGCGGACCCTCTCCGAGCAGCTCCGCCGCTTCCTCGACGACCAGGTCTGGCTCGAGAACCGGCGGGTCATGGACATCCTGCGCGGCGTCGAGGCGAAGGCGCTCGCCGCGCGCGACGTCGCCCGCGCGGCAGGCCGCGCCGGCGCCCCGCCGGGGATGCCGGTCGACGCCGTCGCCCCCGAGGTCGTGCTGCCGACGGAGCGGCCGCTCTTCACGCCGCGGCCCACGGCCCGCCTGGACTCCGACCACGTCGAGGTCGGCGACGACGACTTCGAGGTCGACGCGCTGTACGACCAGGTGCACGTCGACCCGGAGCGCCTCGCGCGCACGGTCCGCGCGACGCTCTCGCGGCCCGGCGGCCCGGGGGAGGTCGCGCTCGCGGACCTGCTCGCCGACGCGCCGCTCGAGCACGGGCTGGCCGAGCTCGTGACGTACCTGTCGCTCGAGGACCCGCGGTTCGTCGTCGTGCACGACGACGAGCGCACCGACGAGGTGCGCTGGGAAGGCGAGGCCCCGGCGGGGCCCGTCGCCGAGGACGGCGCGCCGGACCCGGTGGTGCGCGTCGCGCGCCTGCCCCGCGTCACGTACGCGCGGCGGACGAGCGGCTCCCCGCCCGGCGGGCCCCCCGCCCCGCACCCCGCCGTGCTCGACGCACGACCCGACGCACGACCCGACGCCGTCCCGGAGGAGACCCCGTGAGCACGACCCGCACCGCGCGCGACCCGGAGCTGTCCGTCGTCGTGACGTCGCTGCTCAAGGGCGTCGTCTACCGCGAGTCCGGCGAGGCGCTGTGGCGCGACCTGCTCGCCCGCGAGGCGCAGGTGCGCGACGCCGTCGCGATGCTCGGGCTGCAGGTCGTCGTCGACGAGGGCGACGGCTACGCCTACCTGCGCTCCCAGCCCGAGCACGAGCGCGACGAGCGCGTGCCGCGGCTGATCCCGCGCCGCGAGCTGCCGTTCGACGTCAGCCTGCTGCTCGCCCTGCTGCGCAAGCGGCTCGCGCAGGCGGACTCGGAGGGCGGCGAGACGCGCCTCGTGCTCACGCGCTCGGAGATCGTCGACCTGCTGCGGGTCTTCCTCACCCAGGACGCGGGCGCCGCGGCGAACGAGGCGCGGCTCGTGGACCGGGTGGACGCGCTCGTGCGGCGCGTCGTGGAGCTCGGCTTCCTGCGCCCGGCGGGGCGCCCGGACCCGGACGGGCCCGACGCCGCCGCGGCGGGGGACCCCGGTGACCCGGCCGACGCCGAGACCCGGCGGTACGAGGTGCGCCGCATCCTCAAGGCGTTCGTCGACGCGCAGTGGCTCGCGGACTTCGACGCGCGCCTCGCGCAGTACCTGGAGCTCGCCGCCGAGGGCGGTGGCCCGGGGGCGGGGACGCGCACGGGGGCGGCGGGCGCGGGGACTGGCCCGGCGACGGGCACGGCGACGACGACGAGGACGGTGGCGTGATGGAGGGCCTGTTCAGCGCGGTCGAGCTGCACGACCCGGCGGCCGACCTCGACGCGCGCGCCGGGTTCCGGCTCGAACGGCTCGAGGTGCTCAACTGGGGCACGTTCGACCAGCGCGTGTGGGCGTTCGACCTCGACGGCCGCAACGCGCTGCTGACCGGCGACATCGGCTCGGGCAAGTCGACCATCGTCGACGCGGTGACGACGCTGCTCGTGCCGTCGCACCGGATCTCGTACAACAAGGCCGCCGGGGCGGGGGCGCGCGAACGGTCGCTGCGCTCGTACGTCGCGGGGCACTACAAGTCCGAGCGCGACGAGGCGACGGGCACGACGCGCCACGTGGGCCTGCGCGAGCGCGGCACGTACTCGGTCGTGCTGGGGCGGTTCTCGAACCGCGGGTTCGACCAGGAGGTCACGCTCGCGCAGGTGTTCTGGCTCGCCCCGGGCCAGGCGGGCCAGCCGGACCGCTTCTTCGTCACGGCGGACCGCCCGCTGACGATCACCGAGGACTTCGCGGGCTTCGGCGGCGACGTCACGGCGCTGCGCCGCCGCCTGCGCGAGTCCGGCGCACAGGTGCGCGACCACTTCCCCGACTACGGGCGGGACTTCCGCCGCCTGCTCGGCATCCCGTCGGAGCAGGCGATGGACCTGTTCCACCAGACGGTGTCGATGAAGTCGGTCGGCGACCTCGGCGAGTTCGTGCGCGAGCACATGCTCGAGCCGTTCGACGCCGACCGCTGGACGGACCGGCTCGTCGCGCACTTCGACGACCTGACGAGCGCCCACGACGCCGTCGTGCGGGCGACCGCGCAGATCGAGCGGCTCGCGCCCCTGCTCGCGGACTGCGACGCGCACGACGCGCTCGGGGAGCGGGCCGAGGCGCTCGTCGCGCGCCGCGACGCCCTGCGCGCGTTCACCGCGTCGCGCCGCGTGGCAGACCTCGACGGTCTCACCGCCGCCCTCGACGAGCGCGTGGCCGACGGCGAGGCCCGCCGCCGCCGCGTCGTCGACGAGCTGGGGCTGCTCGGCGCCGAGCGCCAGCGGCTCGAGCTCGAGCGCGCGGGCCACGGCGGCGACCGGCTCGCCGCGATCGAGGGCGAGGTCGCGCGCCGCGAGGTCGAGCGCGCCGCGCGCGAGCGCCGCGTCGCCCAGCTCGCCGGCTACGCGGCGGCGGCCGGCCTGACGCTCGGCGCCCCGGACGGCGCCGACGCCGCGGCGGGGGACCCCGTCCCGGCGGGGCCGGGGCAGGGCGCCACGGCGGGCGCGGTGGCCGCCGCGCTCGTCGACGCCGAGGCGTTCGCGGCGCTCCGTCGCGCCGCCGACGACGCCGCCGTGCGCGTGCGCGACGACCTCGCCCGGGCCGAGGAGCAGGTGAGCGAGGTCGCGGCGCAGGTGCGCGCCGTCGAGCAGGAGACCGCCGACGTCAAGGCCGAGCTCGCGAGCCTCGCCGACCGCCGGTCCAACCTGCCGCGCACTCACCTGGAGGTCCGGGACCGGCTGTGCGACGGCGTCGGGCTCGCGCCGGGCGACGTCCCCTTCGTGGGCGAGCTGCTCGCCGTCCGCCCCGAGCACGCCGACTGGGAGGGTGCGGCCGAGCGCGTGCTGCGCGGCTTCGCGCTCTCGCTCCTCGTGCCGGCGGTGCACTACGACGCGGTGTCCGCGTGGGTCGACCGTGAGCACCTCGGGCTGCGGCTCGTCTACCACCGGGTGCCCGAGCGCGTCCCCGCCGCCCGGCCGGCGCCGCGCGAGGACGGCGTCCCGCTCCTCGCCGACCTGCTCGACGTGCGGCGTCTCGACGACGCGCCGACCCTCACGGCGTGGGTCGAGGCCGAGCTCGAGCGCCGCGCCGACCACGCGTGCGCGCCGGACCTCGACGCGTTCCGCCGGCTCCCGCGCGCGATCACGCGGGCCGGCCAGGTCAAGCACTCGCCCGACCACCACGAGAAGAACGACACGCGCGCGGTCGACGACCGCCGGGGCTACGTGCTGGGCTGGTCGACCCAGGCGAAGATCGACGCGCTGCTCGAGCAGGCCGCCGAGGTCACGGCGCGTCGCGACGCGCTCGCACGGCGTCGGGACGAGGCGGCCGCCACGCGCGAGGCGCTCCAGGCCCGTTCCGCCGCGCTCGGGCGGCTCGACGTCTACCGCGACTGGGACGAGCTCGACCGCGGGGCCGAGACGGCGCGCATCGCCGAGCTCGCCGAGGAGAAGCGGCGGCTCGAGCAGGCGAGCGACGAGCTCGGCCGCCTCGCGGCGCTCCTCGACGACAACGCGCGCCGCCAGGCGGAGCTCGAGGCGGAGCGCGACCGCGTCGTCGCGACGCTCGGCGCCGACCGGCACGCGCTCGACGAGGCGCGGACGGCGCGGGAGCGGGCGCGCGCCGTGCTCGACGGCGCGGGCGACACGCTCGACGAGGAGACGACGGCGGCCCTCGCCGCGGAGTTCGACCGGGAGCTCGCGGGGTTCGGCGCGACGGGCCCGGGCGGCGCCGCCGACGGCCCGACGCGCGCGGCCGACCTCGACGCGGTCGAGAACGCGGTGCGCTCGCGGCTCACCGCCGAGGCCGAGCAGGCGCAGCGCGAGCGCGCGGACCTCGGGACGCGGATCGCGGGGCAGATGGCCTCGTTCCGGTCGGCGTACCCGGTCGAGACGGCGGAGCTCGACGCGGACGTGCGGTCGGCCGACGGCTACCGCGAGATCCACGACCGGCTCGTGCGCGACGACCTCCCGCGGTTCGAGGCCGACTTCAAGGCGTACCTCAACACGAACGCGATCCGCGACATCGCGGGTTTCGCGGCCGAGCTCGCCAAGCAGGCCGACGTCATCCGCGACCGGATCGACACGATCAACGACTCGCTCCGCGCGATCGACTACAACCCGGGCCGGTACATCCGTCTGGAGATGTCGCGCACGCCCAACCTCGAGGTGCGCGAGTTCCAGCAGGACCTGCGCGCGTGCACCGACGGCGACGGGATCCTCGCCGAGGACGACCGCGCGCTCGCCGAGGGCGACGGGTCGCTCGCCGACGGCGCGCTGTCGTACTCGGAGGACCGGTTCCTGCGGGTCAAGGCGCTCGTCGAGCGGTTCCGCGGCCGCGAGGGCATGACGGACCTCGACGAGGCGTGGCGCCGCCGCGTGACCGACGTGCGCAACTGGTTCGTGCTCTCCGCGTCCGAGCGGTCCCGCGCCGACGACTCCGAGCACGAGCACTACTCCGACTCCGGCGGCAAGTCCGGCGGCCAGAAGGAGAAGCTCGCGTACACCGTGCTCGCGGCGTCGCTCGCCTACCAGTTCAAGCTCGACTGGGGCGCGGTGCGGTCGACGGCGTTCCGGTTCGTCGTCATCGACGAGGCGTTCGGGCGGGGGTCGGACGAGTCGACGCGCTTCGCGCTCGAGCTGTTCCGCCGCCTCGGGCTGCAGCTGCTCATCGTCACGCCGCTGCAGAAGATCCACGTCATCGAGCCCTACATCTCGGCCGTCGGGTTCGTCGACAACCCCACCGGCCGGTCGTCGCGCCTGCGGACGCTGTCCATCGCCGCGTACCGCGAGGGCCGCCGGGAGGGCGACGCCGCGCCGTCGGACGGCGGTGCCGAGCCCGCGGCCGAGCCGGTGCCCGATCCCGTGCCAGAGAGCGTGGCGACGTAGCGCGTCAGGCGAGCGGGCGGGGGCGGCGGGCGCCCGCCAGGGTCGCGGCGAGGACGGCCTCGATCGCGAACGCGGTCGCCTCCGCGAGGTCGACGGCGGCGGGGTCGAGGAGCCACTGGGTCTGGAGGCCGTCCATCGCGGCGATGATCGTCGAGGCGGCGAGGTCGAGCGCACGGTCGTCCGGCACGGCGGCCGTCTCGTCGCCCGCGGCCCGCCGCTCCTCGACGACCTCGCGGAGCGCACCGGCGACGTCGGCGCGCAGCCCGGCGAAGCGCGCGGTGACCCACGCGCGGGCGGGATGGTCGTCCGTGACGGCCTCGCCGGCGAGAACCGTGTAGGTCTGCACGATCCCGGGGCGCTCGGCGTTCGCGGCGGCGGTCGCGACGAGGTGCCGGAACAGGTCGAGCCCGCCCGGCATGTGCTGCCCCTCCAGGTGCGCGACGCCGTCGCGGTCGCGGGACGCGAGGACCTCGGTGAGCAGGCGCTCCTTGGACCCGAAGTGGTGCAGCACGCCGGCGTGCGTGATGCCCACCTGCTCGGCGACCTCGGCGAGCGACCCCTGGTGGTAGCCCCGCGACCCGAAGACGCGCATCGCCGCGCGCAGGATCTCCTCCCTCCGCTCGGCGGTCCCGGGGCGCGGGCGCCGGGGCCGCGGGCTCCGGGAGGACGGCGAGTCGCTCGGCGCGGAGGAGGCGTCGGTCATGCCGTCACCCTACTGGCGGCCCGTGACGCCGTGCCCGGGCCACTCGGCCCGGACGGGCGGGCGCTGCCCCGGACCGGTCCGGGGCAGCGCCCGCAGCTCTTCCCGCCGTCTTCCCCGAATGCGCACACGCGTCCTCTACGGTGGTGGGATGCCTTCCGACCACGCCCCGACCCGGCCGCTGCCGACCAGCGGCGGGGCGGGTACGCGGCCGCTCCCGGCGACGCAGCCGATGCCGCCCACGCCCGGACCGGCGGCCGCGCCGCCGCCCGCCGCAGCGCCTTCCGCCGGGAACCCGTACCCGCCCGTCCCGCAGGCCGCCGCGGGCGGTCCCTCCGCCCCGGCGCCGCGCCGGGCGCCGCACGCGCACGCCGTCCCGGGTCCCGACGGACCGAGCACCGGCTCGCGCGTGGTCGCGGCCGTCGTCGCGCTGCTCGCGGTCGCGGGGGCGTGGCTCGTGTGGCGGTTCTTCGTGGACACGTTCGCCGGGCAGATGCTCGAGCGGGCCGCGTTCGACGGCGCCGTGACCGGCCAGGGAGAGCTCTGGGCGGTCGCCGAACCCGTGCTCGACACGGTCTCGGTCGCGTTCGTGGTCGGCGGCCTGGGCGCCGCGATGGGCATCGCGCTCCTGCGCCGCCGCTGGGGGCTCGCGGTGCAGGTCGCGTTCCTCGTCGTCGGCGCGAACGTCACGACGCAGCTCGTCAAGCACTCCCTCCTCGGCCGCGAGGAGCTCATCGGCGGCTGGCACTGGGAGAACTCGCTGCCCAGCGGCCACACCACCGTCGCGGGGTCGGTCGCGGCCGCGCTGCTGCTCGTCGTGCCGCGCGGCGCCCGGGCGCTGGTCGCCGTCCTCGGGGGCGCGTACACCGCGGCCACCGGGGTCTCGACCCTGGTCGGCCAGTGGCACCGCCCGAGCGACGTCGTCGCCGCCGTCCTCGTCGTCCTCGCGTGGGCCGCGCTCGTGTGCGTCTTCACGCCGAGGTCGTCGCTCGACCCGGGCGCCGGGCCCACGCCCGGCTCCACCGTCACGGCGGTGCTCCTCCTGCTCGGCGCAGCCGCGGCGGGCGTCGGGGCGCTGCTCGCGCTGCGCGCGACGCCCGCGACGTGGGGCACGACGGCGGCGCAGGAGATGACGGCCTACGCGGGCGGCGTCGCGGGCGTGCTGGCGGTGACGGCCGCGGCGTTCGCGGTCCTGCTCCTCGTCCGTCAGTCCACAGCCCGCCCCGACCGTCGTCCCGTTCGGGGGTAGGGTGCGTGCGGCTGGCGCGACGGGAGTAACGTCGTAGGCTGCCACGGCGGGCGACCGGACGGTCGTCCGGGTCGCCGGGGCCCCGGCGGGGCCCGCCGCCGTCGGGCAGGGAGCGCCCGCCACGGACACGTACGCACGGACGAAAGCAGGATCGGATGCCACGCAAGCTCGTGATCGTCGAGTCGCCCGCCAAGGCTCGCAAGATCCAGGGCTACCTCGGCGACGACTACGAGGTCGAGGCGAGCGTCGGGCACATCCGCGACCTGCCGCAGCCGTCCGAGCTGCCCGCGGACATGAAGAAGGGCCCGTACGGGAAGTTCGCGGTCGACGTCGACCACGGCTTCGACCCGTACTACGAGGTCTACGCGGACAAGAAGAAGAAGGTCGCCGAGCTCAAGCGCGCGCTCAAGGACGCCGACGAGCTCTACCTCGCGACCGATGAGGACCGCGAGGGCGAGGCCATCGCGTGGCACCTCCTCGAGGCGCTCAAGCCCAAGGTCCCGGTCAAGCGCATGGTCTTCCACGAGATCACGCGCGAGGCCATCCAGCGGGCGCTGCAGAACACGCGCGACCTCGACGAGCACCTCGTCGACGCGCAGGAGACCCGCCGCATCCTCGACCGCCTCTACGGCTACGAGGTCTCGCCCGTGCTGTGGCGCAAGATCGCCCAGGGGCTCTCGGCCGGCCGCGTGCAGTCGGTCGCGACGCGCCTCGTCGTCGAGCGCGAGCGCGAGCGCATGGCGTTCGTCCCCGCCGAGTACTGGGACGTCACGGGCACCTTCGAGCACGCGGACGCGTCGGCACCGGACGCGGGCAAGGCCTTCGGCGCCCGGCTCGTGCAGCTCGGCGACGCGCGCGTCGCCTCGGGCCGCGACTTCGACGACCGCGGGCAGCTCAAGCCTGCGGCGGCGCGCGACGGCGTCGCGCACCTCGACGAGACGACGGCGCGCGCCGTCGTGACCGGCCTCGCGGACGCGGCGTTCGCGGTGCGCTCGCTCGAGACCAAGCCGTACACGCGCCGTCCCGCGGCGCCGTTCACGACGTCGACCCTCCAGCAGGAGGCGAGCCGCAAGCTGCGCATGTCGTCGCGCCAGGCCATGCGCACCGCGCAGTCGCTGTACGAGAACGGCTACATCACCTACATGCGTACGGACTCGCCGTCGCTGTCGGCCGAGGCCACGACGGCGGCCCGCCGCCAGGCGGCCGAGCTGTACGGCCCCGAGTTCGTCCCGGAGAAGCCGCGCGTCTACGCCGCGAAGAACCAGGGCGCGCAGGAGGCGCACGAGGCGATCCGCCCCGCGGGCGACTCGTTCCGCACGCCCGCGCAGGTCAAGCGCGAGCTGAGCGACGACCAGTTCAAGCTCTACGAGCTCGTGTGGAAGCGCACCGTCGCGTCGCAGATGGCGGACGCGAAGGGGTCGACGGCGTCCGTCCGCCTCGGCGCGACCCTCTCGGCCGCCGCGGGCGACGTCGCGGGCCGCGACGCGGTGTTCGCCGCGTCGGGCACCGTCATCACGTTCCGCGGCTTCCTCGCCGCGTACGAGGAGAGCTCGGACGTCGACCGCTACGCCGAGGACGCGCCCGTCGTCGGGGCCAAGGGCGGTGACGAGGCGCGCCTGCCGCAGATGAGCGAGGGCGACGCCCTGCGCGCCGACGACCTCACCGCCGACGGGCACTCCACGTCCGCGCCGCCCCGGTACACCGAGGCCAGCCTCGTCAAGGCGCTCGAGGAGCTCGGGATCGGGCGGCCGTCGACGTACGCCTCGACGATCTCGACGATCCAGGACCGCGGGTACGTGCTCTCGCGCGGGCAGGCGCTCGTGCCGAGCTGGCTCGCGTTCGCCGTCGTGCGGCTGCTCGAGGAGCACTTCGACCGGCTCGTCGACTACGACTTCACCGCGCGCATGGAGGCCGATCTCGACGAGATCGCCGCCGGTCGCCGCGACCGCGTCGCGTGGCTCACCGAGTTCTACTTCGGCGACGCCGCGAAGGGCGAGGACGCCGAGGGCCTGCGCGACCTCGTCGCGAACCTCGGCGACATCGACGCGCGCGGCATCAACTCGGTGCCGATCGGCGAGGGCATCCAGCTCCGCGTCGGGCGCTACGGGCCCTACGTGGAGGACCTCTCCGTCCCCGTCAAGGAGGGCGAGAACCCGCCGCGCGCGTCCGTGCCCGACGACGTCGCCCCCGACGAGCTGACCGTCGCCAAGGCGCGCGAGCTGCTCGCCGCGGGCGCCGACGACGGCAAGGTGCTCGGCACCGACCCGGTGTCCGGCAACGAGATCATCGCGAAGGCCGGCCGCTACGGCCCGTACGTGACCGAGGTGCTCGACCTCCCGCCGATCGACACGAGCCTCTCGGCCGCCGCGCAGAAGAAGGCGAAGGCCGCGCAGCCCAAGCCGCGCACGGCGTCGCTGCTCAAGACGCAGTCGCTCGACACGATCACGATCGACGACGCGCTGCGCCTGCTGTCGCTGCCGCGCGTCGTGGGGACGGACCCGGAGTCCGGCGAGGAGATCACCGCGCAGAACGGCCGCTACGGCCCGTACCTCAAGAAGGGCACCGACTCGCGGTCGCTGCCCGACGAGGAGTCGATGTTCACCGTCACCCTCGACGAGGCGCTCGAGCTGTACAAGCAGCCCAAGCGCGGGCGCGGCCAGCGTGCCGCGACGCCGCCGTTGCGCGAGCTCGGTGACGACCCGAACAGCGGCAAGCCGATCGTCGTCAAGGACGGCCGGTTCGGCGCGTACGTCACCGACGGCGAGACGAACCGCACCCTGCCCCGCGACGTCACGCCCGAGTCGATCACGCCCGAGCAGGCGATCGAGCTCCTCGCGGAGAAGCGCGCGCAGGGCCCGGCGAAGAAGCGCACCACGGCCCGCAAGCCGGCCGCGAAGAAGGCCCCTGCCAAGAAGACGGCCGCCAAGAAGTAGCCGCGGTCAGCCCCGTCAGCCGTCGGCCGACCAGGTGATCGTGGCGCGTCCGGGCTGCCGGACGCGCCAGGTCGACCTGCTCGAGGGGGTGGGACCGCCTGGTCGGCCCATCCCGGGCCGGGCCCCTCCGGCGACGGCGGGGCCCGGGGCGGTGGGAACGGTCAGTGCGCGGTGTGCTTGACCGGCTCGGGGAGGCCCGCCTCGGCGCGGACGCGGCGGGAGAAGCCCTCGATGGAGCGCAGGGCGTCGACGAGCTCCGGCACGCGCACGGGGAACGGCATGGCGTGGATCGTCTCGCCCTCCGCGGTGGCGGCCTCCGCGACGCGCGTGAGGTCGTGCACGTCGTCGGCGGTCAGGCCGATCTCGGTGAGCGTGTTCGGCAGGCCGACGCGCGTGGTGAAGCGCACGAACTCCTCGATCTCCTCGGTCGGCGCGCCCTCCAGGACGAGCTGCGTCACGGAGCCGATGTTCACCTTCTGGCCGTGCGTGAGGCCGTGCGTCTGGGGCGCGGCGGTGAGGCCGTTGTGGATCGCGTGCGCCGCGGCGAGGCCGCCGGACTCGAAGCCCAGCCCGGACAGCAGCGTGTTCGCCTCGACGACCTTCTCGACCGCGGGCGTCACGAGGTGGTCCTTCACCGCGTCGATCGCGGGCAGCGCGTTCTCCCAGAGGATGTCCCACGAGAGCTGCGCGAGCGCCGTGCCCGTGACGAGGGGGAGGCCGCCGGCCATGGTCGACGCGTTCGCCTCGGCGACGGCGCGCGCCTCGATCCACGTCGCGAGCGCGTCGCCGACGCCGGCGACGAGGAACTTGACGGGCGCGTTCGCGACGAGGCCCGTGTCGACGAGCACGAGGTCCGGGTTGTGCGGGAAGAACCGGTACTCCTCGAACGCGCCGTCCTCGGTGTAGATCACGGACAGGGCGGAGCACGGGGCGTCGGTGGACGCGACGGTCGGCACGGACACCCAGCGGATGCCGCGCAGGTGGCCCGCAGCCTTCACCGCGTCGATGGTCGAGCCGCCGCCGATGCCGACGACCACGTCGGCGCCGAGCTCGTCGATCTCGCGCGCGAGCCGGTCGACCTCCGCGGCGGTGGCGTAGGTGCCGAACCCGGTGCGGTGGCGGGGGAGGTCCTGCTCCTGGAAGGACACCGCGACGGTGTCCTGGACGATGCCCCACACGACGTCGTCGGCGACGAGCAGCGGCTTCGTGCCGATCGGTCGGACGAACTCGCCGAGCCGCGTGAGCGCACCGCGGGCCTGGACGTAGCGCAGCGGGCTGATGAGCGTGCGGACGGGAACCTCGGACATCGTGGCCTCCTGTGGGGTCGGTGGGTCGCCGTCGGGCGCGCCGCAGCCGTGCGAGGCCGGTGCCCGCCGGCCATCCCCACCGTGTCACGCGTCCCCGGCGACCACCACCGGGACGCCGGGTCGCGTGACCTAGGTCCCCTCCGGGCTCAGCGGACGAGCACCGTGACCGTCCCGAGCACCAGCGTCACCGCGGGCAGGAGCAGCACGCCCCAGCGCCCGGTGCGGTCGGTGCGGGCTTGCGGTGCGTCGTCGAGAGGGTCGACGACGGGGTCGCCCGAGCCCTGCTCGCGCAGGCCCCAGACGGTCCCCACGACGAGCGCGACGGCGGCCGCGACCAGGACCGGGACCGCGGGGAGGCTCGCGACCGGGGAGCGCAGCGTGACCGCGACGGCCACGAGGGCAGCCGTCACGACCATGTTCCCGAGGACGGTCAGCACGGGGTGGGCGAGCGCGGCACGCAGCAGCCGGTCGCCGGCGCGCCACAGCCCGACGAAGCCTGCGAGCGCGGCGACGAGGACGAGCAGCATCCCGGCCGGGACGACGAGGGCGCCGCCGTCGAGGGCGGGTCGCAGCGACCACAGCACGCCGAGCATCCCGACCGTCTGCACGGCGGAGGCGGCGACCGTCCGCCCGATCGAGGAGCTCGACTGCGCGGGGTCCTCGGGCAGGTCGAGCGAGCGCGCGTACGCCACAGGGTCGCCGAACGCCTCCTGCGCGGTCTCGCCGGAGTCGACGACGTGCGCGTCCACCTCGGCGAGCACCGCGCCGATGCGCGCTCCGGCGACGCCCTGGAGCCGCAGCTCCAGCAGGAGCGCCTCGGCCCAGCGCGGGTCGACGTGCGGCGCGTGGCGGCGCTCGATCGTGTAGCGGGTCGTGTCGCTCATCGGGGGGTCCTTGTCGGGGTGGGATCGGGAGGGGGTGCGTCGGCCGGGATCGCGCCGTCCGGCGAGGGCGCGCCGGACGCGCCGGCGACGAGGGTGGTCGCCGCCGTCGTCACGGCGTCCCAGCGGGAGGTCGCGGCGGTGAGTGCGACGCGACCCTGGTCCGTGACGGCGTAGTACCGACGGCTCGGCCCGCGCTCGCCCTGGTGCCAGGAGGTCGTGACGAGGCCGTCGTCCTCCAGCCGCTGCAGGAGCGGGTAGAGCGTGCCGCCCTTCACGGTGCCGAGGCCCGCGTCGGCGAGCGACCGCGTGATCGCGTAGCCGTAGGTGGGGCCGTGGGTCGCGACGACCGCGAGCACGCACAGCGGCAGCACGCCGCGCAGGAGCTCGCGGTCGAGCCGCTCGTCGAACGTCATGGGCTAGACAGTACGGCTATCTAGTTAGGGAGGCAACCTAGTCGTTCTCGGGCAGCCAACCGACGATCGCATGAGTGCTGTTATAACAGTGCTATGACTTCTTTGGACCCGACCACGGTCCCCGGCCGGTGGGACTCCCTGCACGCCGTGCTCCGACGCCTCGACGACGAGATCGAGACCGTCTACGCCGACCGCGGGATCGTGGGGGTGCGCCCGCGGTTCGTCTACCCGCTCATCCGGCTCGCGCACACCGGCCCCCTGACCATCCGAGAGCTCGCCGCCTCGCTCGGCCGCACGCACTCGGCGATGAGCCAGACGGTCACCGCGATGCGGCGCGAGGGCCTCGTCGAGACCGCGCCGGGCGCGGACGCCCGCACGCGCCGCGTCGCGCTCACGGCGCGGTCGCGCGAGCTCGTCCCGCTCCTCGAGGCGGAGTGGCGGGCGACCGAGGAGTCCGTCGCCGAGATCGACGACGAGCTGCCGCACGCCCTGAGCGCGGTCGTCGTCGAGCTGGAGCGCGTGCTCGCCCGTCGCTCGCTGCGCGAGCGGCTCGTCGAGCGCCTCGACGCGGCCGGCCACCCGACGCCGCGGGAGCGCTGAGGTGCGCGACCACGTCCTCGACCTGCGGCCGTTGCGCGCGAGCCGCGCGTATCGGGACCTGTGGGCCGGGTCCGCCGTGGGCGGCCTCGGGTTCCAGATCGCGAACGTCGCGGTGCTGCTCCAGGTCTGGGAGCTCACCCGCAGCCCGCTGTGGACGGGCACGATCGGCCTGGCCACGGCGGTCCCGCTCCTGACGCTCGGCCTGGTGGGCGGGCACCTCGCCGACGTCCACGACCGGCGCACCCTCATGCGCCTCGCCGCGGTCGGGCAGGTGCTCTCCGCTGCTGGTCTGGCCGCGCAGGCGCTCGCGGGGAACCGGTCGGTGTGGCTCCTGCTCGGGCTCGTCGCCGCCGGCGCGGCGTGCAACGCGCTCGGCTCGCCGGCGCGCCGGACGGTGCCGCCCCGGCTGCTGCCGCCCGACCAGGTCGCCGCGGGTCTCGCGCTGCAGAACCTCGCGTTCCAGGTGGCCATGCTGGTCGGGCCCGCGCTCGCCGGCCTGGTCCTGGCGCGCTGGGACCTGCCCGCGGCCTACGGCCTCCAGGCGGTGGCCGCCGTCGTCGCGCTGCTCGGGCTCGTGCGCCTCCCGCCCCTGCCCCCGATCCCCGTCGGTCCCTCGGCCACGACGGGCCCGGCCGCCGCACCGCCCGGGCCCGCGCCGCGCCGTCGGGCGGCCGCGGGCGGGTGGTGGATCGTGTGGCGCAAGCCGACGCTGCGCGGCGCGTTCGCGACGGACGTCGCGGCGACCGTGCTCGCCATGCCGATCTCGCTGTTCCCGCTCGTCAACGAGATCCGGTTCGACGGCGACCCCCGCACCCTCGGCCTGTTCCTCTCGGCGGTCGCGGTGGGAGGGATCGGCGCGGGCCTGCTCTCCGGGGCCGTGACGCGGGCGACGCGCTCGGGCGCGCTGCAGCTCGCCGCGGCGGCGACGTGGGGCGTCGCGCTCGCCGGGTTCGGGCTCGCGGGGCCGCTGTGGCTCGCCCTCGCGTGCCTGGCGGTCGCCGGTGCGGCGGACACCGTCTCGGTCGTGACGCGCGGCGCGCTGGTGCAGCTCGAGACGCCCGACGAGTTCCGCGGCCGCGTGTCCTCGGTCGAGCACGTGGTGGGCGTCGCCGGCCCGGAGGTCGGGAACTTCCGCGGGGGAGTGCTCGCGTCGCTGACGTCGGCGCCCGTCGCGCTGGTGGCGGGCGGGCTGGTGGCGAGCGCCGTCGTCGGGCTCGTCGCGTGGCGCAACGCCCCGCTGCGCCGCTACCGCACCCCGGCCCCGGCCCCCCTCCCGGTCCCGTGAGTGCGTGAAACAGTCGCGCCGGGGCCTCCGGGACGCGACGAATTCACGCACTCAGCGGGAGACGGGGTGTCAGTCGACGGTCACCGCGTCGAGGACCGGGAGGCGGGCGGCGCGGATCGCGGGCCAGACGCTCGCGACGAGCCCGATGACGACCGCGACGCCGAGGATCGCGAGCACCTGGCCCCACGGCACGGCGAGCGTGCTCAGCCCCTCGTCGGCGAGCACGCCCGGGAGGGCGGCGCCGATGCCGATGCCCGTCGCGACGCCGAGCACCGTCCCGTAGACGGCGGTGAGCACCGACTCGATCGCGATGACCCCAGCGAGCTGGAGGCGTCCCAGACCGACGGCGCGCAGCAGCCCGATCTCGCGCGTGCGCTCGATGATCGACAGCGCGAGCGTGTTGACGATGCCGAGCAGCGCGATGACGATCGACAGCGCGAGCAGGGCGTAGAGGATGACGAGCACCTGGTTCACCTGGTCGGCGAACGCGGACGCGGTCTGCTCCCGGTCGAGCACCGTGACGACGAGGAACGGCTCGACCGCCGACGTCAGGGCGGTGCGCAGCTCCTCGACGTCGGCCGGGCTCGCGCCGTCGGCCGCCGACACGTAGACGATCCGCACGCTCGCCTGGGCGGCCGGAACGACGGCGTCGAACACGTCGTCGCGCACCAGGACGCCGGTCCCCACGAGCTGGCTGTCGATCACCGCGCCCACGCGCGCCTCGACGGCGGAGTCGCCCTCGCCGAGCCGCAGCGTGTCGCCCACCTCCCAGCCGCGCTCGCGCGCGGTGCGCCGGTGCACGACGACGTCCCCGTCCTCGAGCGTGGCCGTCGGGTCCCCGGCGAGCGTCACGGGTTCGAGCGCGGTGTCGAAGAACCCGGCGGGCACGCCCGCGACGTCGGTCCCGCGCGGTCCGTCGTCCGTGCCGCCGACCGTGGCGACCGACGCCGACCCGAGCCGCACCGTGTCCACGACCGCGGCGCCCGGCGTCGCGGTGACGGCCTCGACCGCGCCCTCGGGCACGACGAGCGTCGCGGAGTCGACCACCAGGTCGGCCCGCACCTCGTTCTCGACGATGCTCCGCACCGACGCCTGGGTCGAGGCGGCGATGACGCCCGTGACCGAGACGAGCGCCATGCCGATGAGCAGGGCTCCCGCGGTGCTCGCGGTGCGGCGGGGGTTGCGCGTGACGTTGCCGCGCGCGAGGCGGCCGAGCGGGCGCAGCGCGACGACGAGAGGCCACGCGAGCACCGCGAGCACGCCGCGCGCGACGGCCGGCGACCCGACGAGCACGCCCACGAGCACGAGCCCGGCCCCGACGCCGAGGAGCAGGCGGGGGCTCAGGTCGTCGACCCAGGCCCAGCCGGTCGGCGCGTCCACGACGGAGGACCCCAGGTACGCGGCGAGCCACAGCACACCGGCGCCCGCCGCGACGACGACCACCCCGCCCACCGCCCGCAGCCCGGTGCCGCGGTCGGGCGCGACGTCGTCGCGCATCGCCTGCACGGGCGGGATCGCGGCGGCCCGCCGCGCGGGCAGCACGGCCGCGAGGACGCTGACGACCGCCCCGAGCGCGACGGCGGCCACGACCTGCGAGGTCCCGAGCGGGACCCGGCCGGAGAACTCGAAGCCGGCGAGCGCGAGCCCCCACCGGATGACCCGCACCAGCCCGGCCCCGGCGAGCACGCCGAGCCCACCACCCACGAGCCCGACGACGAGCGCCTGGACGAGGACCGACGCGAACACCTGGCCCGGCGACGCGCCGAGCGCGCGCAGGAGCGCGAGCTCGCGCAGGCGCTCGCGCACCGACATCGCGAACGTGTTGGCGATGATGAACGCGCCGACGAACAGCGCGATGGCGGCGAACACGAGCAGGAAGGTCTCGACGAACCCGAGCACCTCCTCGACCGCCTCGCTCGCCTCGGCGCGCGCCTGCTCGCCCGTGACGGCCTCCGCGCCGGACGGGAGGACCGACGCGACGCGGTCCGCGAGGGCGTCCTCGTCCACCGGTCCGCTCGCGTCCGCCCAGACCGCGATCTGGGGCACCAGCCCGTCGGGCGCGTAGACCTCGCGCGCCGTGTCGCCGTCGATCCCGACGAGGACCGCACCCGCGGCGGCGGCCTCGATGCCGAACACGCCGGACACGGTCACGGGGCGCGGCTCCCCGCCGAGCACGACCGTGGTCTCGTCGCCCGTGGCGAGGTCAGCGGTCTCGGCCGCGCTCTGCTCCAGGACGATCTCGCCCGGGCCGGGCCACGCGCCGTCGAGCAACGTGAGGCTCGGGTCCTCCGGGTCGACGGAGAACGCCGTGCTCGGCGGGCCCGTGGTCACGACGGCGGTGCCGTCGGCCGCGACGAGCACGACGGGGCCGGACACGTCCGCCACGGCCCGCTCGACGCCGTCGACCCCCTCGACCTCCGTCGCGAGGTCGGCCGGGACGAGCGTGCGGTCGCCCGCGAACCCGCCCCCGCCGGCGGCGCCGCCGCCACCGGGCCCGGACGCGTCGCTCTCGACCTCCTGCGCGCCGCGCACGTAGACGTCGGCCGTGAGCGTCGTCGCGATGATGTCGTCGAACGTGGAGGAGAGCATGCCGCGGAACGCGAACGTGCCGACGACGAACGCGACGCCGAGCGTCACGGCGAGCACCGACAGGACGAACCGCACGACGTGCGCGCGCACGCCCCGCAGCGCGACGCGGATCATGCGCCGTCGTCCGCGGCGAGCGCGAGCGCGTCGAGGATGTCCTGCTGCGTGGGGTCGTGCAGCTCGCCCGCGAGGCGCCCGTCCGCGAGGAAGACGACGCGGTGCGCGTACGACGCCGCGCGCGGGTCGTGCGTGACCATGACGACCGTCTGGTCGAGCTCGTCGACGGAGCGGCGCAGGAACGTGAGGACCTCGCCCGCGGAGCGCGAGTCGAGGTTGCCGGTCGGCTCGTCGGCGAACACGATCGAGGGCCGCGACACGAGCGCCCGCGCGCACGCCACGCGCTGCTGCTGCCCACCGGACAGCTCGGAGGGGCGGTGGTGCAGGCGGTCGGTGAGCCCGACGGCGGTCGTCACCTCGTCGAACCAGTCGCGGTCCACGCGGGTGCGCGCGATGTCGAGCGGGAGCGTGATGTTCTCCGCGGCCGTGAGCGTCGGGACGAGGTTGTACGCCTGGAAGACGAACCCGACGCGCGTGCGGCGCAGAGCCGTGAGCCGCCGCTGCGACATCCGGCTGATCTCCTGCCCGTCGATCACCACGCTGCCGGAGGTCGGGGAGTCCAGCCCGGCGAGGCAGTGCATGAGCGTCGACTTGCCGGACCCGGACGGCCCCATGATCGCCGTGAGCCGGCCGCGCGCGAAGTCGACGTCGACGCCGTCGAGCGCGCGGACGGCCGTCGGGCCGGATCCGTAGACCTTGACGAGGTCGCGCGCGCTCGCCCGTGCCTCGGGCTCGGGTCCGGCGTCGGTCGGCGTGCCGGTCCGGGGCGCGGGGGTCGTCATGCCCCCATCGTGACGTGCCGCGCGGCGGCGCGCACCACCCGTGCGGGGGAGGGTGGCTCGCGCGCCCGACGCGCGGCCTGTGGACGAGCGGCGGCGAGGCCCGCGCAGGGCGATAGCGTGGGCCGCATGAGCACCGTCGCCCCGCCGCCCGCCGCGCACCCCGACGAGACCCCGGCCGCCACCGGCGTCCACCCGTTCCCCGACCTGTCCGCCGAGGTGACGGGCACGGTCCCCGACCCGCGCAGCGCGCCCCCGATCCGCTGGGGCATCCTCGGCGCGGGCGGCATCGCGTCGTCGTTCGCGGAGGCGGTGCGCCTGTACACGCAGGGTCGCGTCGCCTCGGTCGGCTCGCGCGACCGCGTGCGCGCCGAGCGCTTCGCGACCGCGCACGGCGTCCCCACGACGCACCACGGCTACGACGAGCTCGTCGAGGACCCGCAGGTGGACGTCGTGTACGTCGCGACGCCGCACTCGCACCACCACGAGCACGCCCTGCTCGCGATCCGCGCGGGCAAGCACGTCCTCGTCGAGAAGGCGTTCACGCGCAACGAGGCCGAGGCGGTCGAGGTGCTCGACGCCGCGCGCGAGGCGGGCGTGTTCGTCATGGAAGCCATGTGGACGCGGTTCCTGCCGCACGTCGCCGCGCTGCGCGGCGTGATCGCGCGCGGCGAGATCGGCGACGTCGTGAACCTCAGCGCGGACCACGGCCAGTGGTTCCCGTTCGACCCCGAGCACCGGCTCTACGCGCCGGAGCTGGCGGGCGGCGCGCTGCTCGACCTGGGCGTCTACCCGGTGTCGTTCGCGCACGACCTGCTGGGCGCGCCGTCGACCGTGACGGCCGTCGGTGCACTCACGGAGACGGGCGTGGACGGGCAGGTGAGCATCGTGCTCGGCTACGGCGACACGCAGGCGACGCTCTCGACCACGCTGTGGTCGCGCACCGCGAACACGGCGGTGATCTCGGGCACGGCGGGCCGCATCGAGGTCGAGGGCACGTTCTACGCGCCGACGTCGTTCCGGGTCGTCCGGCACGACGGCGCGTCCTGGTACTACGACGGCTTCTCCGGCGAGGGCAAGCAGTACCAGGCCGCCGAGGTCGCGCGCCGCGTCGCCGCGGGCGAGACGCAGAGCCCGCGCATGTCGTGGGACTCGACGCTCGAGGTCATGCGCACGCTCGACGAGGTGCGTCGCCAGGTCGGGGTCGTCTACCCCGGGGAGTGACGCCCGCGGGCGGGCGTCGCGTCAGTCGGTGTGCTCGACGACGTAGCTGCGGCCGTCGGGGCCGGTGACCCGCTCGAAGCGGGTGCGCAGCTCCTGGTCGCGCTCGCGCTCGGCGTCGGACACGCCGCGGCCGTCGGCCTCCTGTCGCCCCAGCTGTGCCGGGCCGAAGATCGGCAGGAAGCCCTCGGTGATGCGCATGCCGAGCGTGCGCTTGTCGTTCTTGCGCGCCACGGTGTCCTCCGCTGGTGTCGCGTCGCCGGCCCGGGGGCCGGTGGCTGGTGCTCGTCCGCTGATGGTTGGTGCACCAATGATTGGCGTACCAAGAATAGCGCGATCCTCGGTAGCATGGCGCCATGACGAGCGAGGAGAACGGCGGGGCGTCCGCACCGGGCGCGGCGACGCTGTTCGCGGACCCGCTCGCGCTCGAGGCGCAGGTCTGCTTCGCGCTCTCGGCGGGCGCGCGCGGCATGGTCGCCCTGTACCGGCCGCTGCTCGAGCCCCTGGGCATCACCCACCCGCAGTACCTCGTGCTGCTCGCGCTGTGGCAGGACGACGCGGCAGGCACGACGTCGACCGTCGGCGACCTCGCGGCGCGGCTGCACCTCGACGCCGGGACGCTCTCGCCGCTCCTCAAGCGGCTCGAGAGCCTCGGCTACGTGCGCCGTTCTCGCTCGCCCGACGACGGCCGCCAGGTCCGCGTGACGCTCACGCCCGAGGGGCGGGCGCGGCGTCGTGACGCGGAGCGCATCCCGCCCGCGATCGTCGCCGCCACGGGCCTCACCCTCGACGAGCTGGCGGAGATCCACGCCGCCGCGTCGAAGGTCGTCGCGGCCGCCCAGCGAGCGTCCGTCTACTGAGTATCAGCCCGCTGCAGCCCGCCGAGCAGGGGGGTTGGCCCGTCAGGGGAGGAGGACGGGAGACGACCGCAGGGTCGGCGGGGTGGTCAGGCGTCCGTGATCCGGATGCCGTCCGGGCCTGCGGCGAAGCGCACCGCCGCCAGACCCGCCGCCAGCGCGTCGGGTGCAGGGGACGCGGACGCCAGCTCGTCGGCCGTGTGCGTGCCCGTCACGACGAGCACGGCGCACCCCGCGGCGCGGGCGGACGCGACCCCGGCCGGGGCGTCCTCGACGACGAGGCACCGCGCCGGGTCCACGCCCAGGCGCTCCGCGCCGAGGAGGAACGGGTCCGGGTCGGGCTTGCCGTGGGCGACGTCGTCCGCGGTGACGACCACCGACGGCGCGACGAGGCCCGACGCGGCCATGCGCGCCGCCGCGAGGGGGCGGGTGCACGACGTGACGATCGCCTGCCGCTCCGGGGGCAGGGCGGCGAGCGCGTCGCGCGTCCCCGGCAGGATCGTCACGCCCTCGTTGTCCTCGAGCTCCAGCTCGTGGATGCGGTCGTACGCGGGCTCGACCTGGTCGGCCGGCAGGAGCGTCGCGATGAGCGTGCGCGCGGGGGTGCCGTGCTGGATCTGGAAGTCCTCGGCGTCGGGCAGCCCGTGCTCCGCGGCCCAGCGACGCCAGTTCCGGTCCACCGCCGGGACCGAGTCGATGAGGGTGCCGTCCATGTCGAACAGCACGGCGTCGAACGTCCGCCCGGCGAACGCGACGCCGGGGGTGGGCAGAGGAGCGGGCGCGGGGTCCGTCGCGGGGGTGGTCACGGGATCGGGCATGGCCCGAGGCTATCCCGCGCGTCCGGCGCCTGCGGCCGTCCCGCACGACCGGCGGCCGGGGGACCGGCCCGTGTCCGACGTCGCGACTAGGGTGGTCGCCGTGAGCGCACCCGGGTACTTCATCTCCTTCGAGGGCGGCGACGGCGTCGGCAAGTCGACGCAGGCGCGCCTGCTCGGGCAGTGGCTCGGCGAGCTCACGGGGCGCGAGGTCGTGCTGACGCGCGAGCCGGGCGGCACGGAGCTCGGCAAGGAGCTGCGCGCCGCGGTGCTCCACGGGCAGGACATGGACCCCCGCACGGAGGCGCTCATCTACGCCGCGGACCGCGCGCACCACGTCGCGAGCCTCGTGCGCCCCGCGCTCGAGCGCGGCGCGATCGTCGTCACGGACCGCTACCTCGACTCGTCGGTCGCCTACCAGGCGGGCGGGCGCGAGCTCGGTGCGGACGAGGTCGAGCTCATCTCCCGCTGGGCCGTGCAGGACCTCCTGCCCGACGTGACGATCCTGCTCGACCTCGACCCGGCGGTCGCCGCCGGTCGCATCCGCCGCCAGCACGACCGCCTCGAGCGCGCGGGGGCGGAGTTCCACCGCCGCACGCGCGAGGCGTTCCTCACGCGCGCGGCGTCGGACCCGGACCGCTGGGTCGTCCTCGACGCCGCGGGCTCGGTCGACGACCTCCAGGCGCAGATCCGGGTCGACGTCGCCGCGCGGCTCGAGCTCACGCCCGTCGTCGAGGAGGCCGAGGACACGGTCGCCGCGCTGCCCGACGACGGCTTCGACGACACGGACAGCGCGATCGGCTACGCGCCGGGCACGGACCTCCTCCCGGGCGCCCCGGCGCGGCCTGCCGGGGACGCGCGCGCATGAGCGTCTGGGACGACGTCGTCGGGCAGGAGCAGTCCGTCGCGACGCTCCGTGCCGCGGCCACCGACCCCGCCGCGATGACCCACGCGTGGCTGCTCACCGGCCCGCCCGGGTCCGGCCGCTCGAACGCCGCGCGCGCGTTCGCGGCCGCGCTCCAGTGCGAGCAGGGCGGCTGCGGGCGCTGCCAGGCGTGCCGCACGACCCTCGCCGGGACGCACCCGGACGTGACGCTCGTCGCGACCGAGCTCGTGACCATCAAGATCGACGACGTGCGCGACCTGGTGACGGTCGCGAGTCGCAGCCCGTCGCAGGGTCGGCGTCGGGTCATCGTCGTCGAGGACGCCGACCGCATGGCGGAGCGCACCACGAACGTCCTCCTCAAGGCGATCGAGGAGCCCGCCCCGCACACGGTGTGGATCCTCTGCGCCCCGAGCCCGCAGGACGTGCTCGTGACGATCCGCTCGCGGTGCCGCGGGGTCGTGCTGCGGGTGCCGCCGGTCGAGGCCGTCGCGGGCTTGCTCGTGCAGCGCGACGGCGTCGACGAGCACGTCGCACTCGTCGCGGCGCGCGCGGCCCAGAGCCACATCGGCCTCGCCCGGCGCCTCGCGCGGGACGCGGGCGCGCGCGAGCGCCGCACGTCCGTGCTGTCGCTCGCCCGGCGGGTCCGCGGGGTGGGCGACGCCGTGCTCGCGGCGGGAGAGCTCGTGGATCTCGCGCAGGCCGAGGCGAAGGCGGCGACGGAGGAGCGCGACGCCGCGGAGAAGGCCGAGCTCCTGCGTGCGCTCGGCGTCGCGGACGGCGAGACGCTCCCGCCGCGGCTGCGCTCCCAGCTCCGCGACCTCGAGGCCGACCAGAAGCGGCGTGCGACGCGCCACCAGCGCGACGTGCTCGACCGCGCGATGGTCGACCTGCTCTCGCTGTACCGCGACGTGCTCGTGGTCCAGCTCGGGGCGCAGGTCGAGCTCGTCAACACCGAGCTCGCCGAGACGGTGAGCGCGCTCGCGCAGGACTCGACGCCCGAGCAGACGGTGCGGCGCATGGACGCGATCGGCGTCGCGCGCGAGCGGCTCGAGGGCAACGTCGCGCCGCTGCTGGCCGTGGAGGCGATGGTCGTCGCGCTGCGGCCCCAGGGCTGACGGCCGCTAGCTCGACGGCGCCGCCGCGCGGAGCTTCTCCAGGAGCGGCCCGGCCGCGGTCTCGAGGAACTCGCGCTGCCCGACCTCGCCCACCTGGACGAGCGCGAGGTCGGTGAACCCCGCCTCCCACCACGCGGACGCCGCCTCGACGACCGCATCCAGGTCGGGGCCGCACGGGATGGACGCGGCCACGTCCTCGGGCCGCACGAACGCCGTCGCCGCCTCGAACGCCTCGGTCGTCGGCAGGTCCGCGTTGACGCGCCAACCGCCGCCGAACCACCGGAACTGCTCGTGCGCGCGCGCCACGGCGGTCTCCTCGTCCGGGTCCCAGCAGATCGGCATCTGCCCCACGACGCGCGACGGCGCGAGCTCGGCGCGCTCGCGGACCGAGGACCACCGCTGCACGACGCCGGCCTCGGGCTCGGTCGTGACGAGGTGGTCGGCCAGCGGGGCGAACCGCTCGATCGACTGCGGGCCGGAGACCGCCACGCCGATCTCGACCGTCTCGTCGGGCAGGTCCCAGAGCTTGGCGGAGTCGACGCGGTAGTGGACGCCGTCGAACGTGAGGCGCTCGCCGTCGAGCAGCGAGCGGATGATCTCCACCGCCTCCTCGAGCATGTCGTGCCGCTCGCCGACGGCGGGCCAGCGCTCGCCCGCCACGTGCTCGTTGAGGTTCTCCCCGGCGCCGAGCCCGAGGGTGAAGCGGTCGTCGGACAGGAGCGCCACGGTCGCGGCCTTCTGCGCCACGACCGCGGGGTGGTAGCGCAGGAGGGGGCAGGTCACGTACGTCATGAGGCCGACGCGCTCGGTCGCCTGGGCGACCGCCCCGAGCACGGACCACGCGTACGGGGCGTGGCCCTGGGCGTCGAGCCAGGGGAAGTAGTGGTCGCTCATCACCTCGAAGTCGAAGCCGACGCGCTCCGCGTCGACCGCGTGCTCCACGAGCGCACGAGGGCCGGACTGCTCGGTCATGAGGGTGTAGCCGAAGCGGGTCATGTCTCGATCGTGGGACGGGCCGGGCGCACCCGCACGCGGGTACGCCCGGCCCGGGGGAGGGAGGGGTCGGTCAGGCGAGCGCCTTCGCCTTGAGCTGCGCGAACTCCTCGGGGGTGATGGCGCCCGAGTCGAGGAGCGACTTGGCGTGGGAGATCTGCTCGGCCGGCGACGTCGTCGCGACCTGGCGGATGTAGGCGTCCGTGTCGTGCTTCGCCTGGACGACGGCCGCGGCCTGTCGCTCCGCCATGCCGCGCCCCCGCGCGATGAGGTAGACGAGCGACGTCAGTACGGGCAGGAAGATGAGGAAGATGATCCAGACTGCCTTCCACCACCCGGAGAGCTCCCGGTCACGGAACAGGTCCGCGATGATCTGGAAGAGCACGATGAGGTACGCGATGAAGAAGAAGCTCCACACGAGGAGCCAGAAGAAGTCCCAGAAGTCCACGGTCACGCCCTTTCTCGACGGGTCCCGCGACGCGACGGCCTGCTGCCCCGCGCCATCAGGGCGAACGTAGCGACGTCGCGACGATCGCGCCCGGCGAGGCGCGCGGTGCCGCGGCTCACGACGTCCCGGCCGGTGGCCCGGGCGGAGGCCCCGCGGGCGCGCCCGGCCCGTCCGACGGCCCGTCCGACAGCGCGCCCGACGGTGGGATCGGGACCCGCCGCGCGCGGACGACGTCGCCCACGATGACCGCCAGCAGGACGCCGTCCGTCACCCAGTTGAGCGCGAGCGGCGAGAGCCACGCGTGGACGGCGAAGAGCACGCCGACCGCGACGGCGCCCAGCACGTGCGGGAGCGACCAGCGCCCGCCCGTCGCGCGCCGGAACAGCGCGTTCCCCACGAGGTACGTCGCCGCCGCCCCGCACACGAGGCCGGCGGTCCAGGCGTCGGCGTGACCGCCGTCGTGCCCGAGCGGGTGCAGGAGCACGAGCTCGTCGGCGACGGCGGTGAGCACGATCCCGGCGACGATGACGAACGGGACGTACGTGTACGCCGTCTGGGCGACCATCCCGCGCTCGGCGCGCGACGTGAAGTACTCGGTGGCACGCCGCTCGGACCGGTCGAAGAACAGCAGCCACATGAGCACGGTGCTCGCGAACGCGGAGCAGAACGCGGAGACGGTCGTGAGGTCGAGGGGGAGCTCGGCGAACGCGGCGCCCGTGACGATGATCGACTCGCCCAGGCAGATGATGACGAACAGGCTGACCCGTTCGGCCATGTGCTCCCCGCGGACCACCCACGTGCTCGCGCGCGACGCCCCGAGCCCCGGGAGCCAGAACATCGCGCGCGGCCCGGCGACGTCGATCGCGGCCGCGACCGCCCACAGCAGCAGGCGGTGCTCCTCGACGAGACCGCCCCCGACCCACAGCGCGCCCGACGCCGCGAGCCACGTCGTGATGCGGACGAAGTTCACCGCGTTCTCGGGCCAGACGCGGCCCATCGCGACCATCGTGAAGAGGCTGCGCCCCACCTGCATCGCGACGAGCATGACGGCGAACAGCAGGCCCTTGTCGCCGAACGCCTCCGGGATCGCGCTCGCGAGGACGAGGCCCAGCAGCATGAGCACCACGAGCAGGCCTCGCACCGGCAGGCGCTCGGGGTCGAGCCAGTTCGTCACCCACATCGTGTCGACCCACACCCACCAGACGGCGACGCCGAGCAGGAGAGTGTGCCCGAGCGCCTCGACGCCGGGGTGCGCGATGAGCCCGTGCGAGAGCTGGGTGACCGCGAACACGAACACCAGGTCGAAGAACAGCTCCACGTAGCCGACCCGGCTCGAGTCGCCGCCGTCGCCGTGCCGCAGGAGGTCGGTGCGCAGGCCCCAGGGGAGCGGGGGCCGCTCGGTGCCGCGGGTCGGGTGCGGTGCGTCCATGCGGGGATGCTCCCACCCCGGGTCACCGTCGGGTCACGATCCCGCGGCGCGTCGGCGGTTCGGCGCGCGCGAGGTCCCGGCGCGGACCACGATGGTCGCGCACCCGTCGCCGACCGAGGAGTTCCCATGGTCCCCGCCCGTCGTCCCGCCGCCCGCACCGCGCGCCTCACCGCGGCGCTCGCGCTCACGGCCACGGTCGCCCTGCTCGGGGCGTGCGCGTCCGGAACCGACGAGGGCGGTGACGGCACGAGCGCCACCGAGGAGACCACGGAGCCCGACGGCGACCCCTCGACGGAGCCCTCCACGGAGCCGACCGACGACGCCACCGACGAGCAGCAGGGCCTGCCTGACGCCGCGACGATGGACGTCGTCGCGGGCGCGCACGGCAAGGGCCTGCCGCCCGGCGCGGACGCGCCGACCGAGGGCGGCACCGGCGCCGCGTGGAGCGCCGAGCCGGGCCTCCTGCTCGTCGTGACGTTCGGGTCCAGCACGTGCCCGCTGCTCGCCGAGGACGACGCCGCGGTCGAGGGGAGCGACGTCGTGGTGTCGTTCGTCGACATCCCCGCCGACACCGCGTGCACCATGGACTACGTCCCCGCGACGTCCGTCGTCGCGGTGCCCGACGGCGTGGACACCAGCGCCGACGTGAGCGTCGTGCTCGGGGACCGCGGGACCGTCGTCGTGCCGCCGCCGGCCGAGGGCGCGGCCGGCGAGTTCGCCTGGACCGCGGGGTGACGACCCCCGTGGTGAAGAGCGCGTGAAAGGACGGGCCGCCGCCGGTGGGCCGTCTCCCGCGCGACGGGCGAGCGGCTACCGTGTCCGGGTGACGACGTCCCCCTCCTCCCGCCCCGCTCGCCGCGCCCTGGCCTGCGCCGCGACCCTCGTGCTGGCTCTCGTCGCGGGCGCGTGCTCGGCGCCCCCGAAGCAGCAGATCCCGGTCGAGGACGTCCCGACCGCGTCGTCGACCGGCACGGGCGAGACGGGACCGGAGGGCTTCGAGGAGTTCTACGGGCAGACCCTCGCGTGGGAGGACTGCGGAGCCGGCTGGGAGTGCACGACGGCGCGCGCCCCCCTCTCGTGGCAGGACCCGGCGGCGGGCGAGATCGAGCTCGCGGTCAAGCGCCAGCCCGCGACCGGCGAGCGCATCGGCTCGCTCCTCACCAACCCCGGCGGGCCCGGCGCGTCGGGCGTCGACTTCGTCGCGTCGCTCGCGCCGACCGTCGGCGAGAGCGTCACCGCGGCCTACGACCTCGTGGGCTTCGACCCCCGCGGCGTCGGGCAGTCCTCGCCCGTCGTGTGCCTCGACGACGCCGCGAAGGACGAGTCCCTGTCGCGCGACTTCGACACGGACGAGGCGGGGCTCGAGGCGCTCGCGGAGGACCGTCGCGCCTGGGCCGAGGCGTGCGCCGACAACACGGGCGAGCTCCTCGGGCAGGTCGACACCCAGAGCGCGGCCCGCGACATGGACATGCTGCGCGCCGTCCTCGGTGACGAGAAGCTCGCGTACCTCGGCTACTCCTACGGCACGCAGCTCGGGGCCACGTACGCCGGGCTGTTCCCGGACAAGGTCGGCCGCATGGTGCTCGACGGGGCGATCGACACCTCGCTCGACCCGGACGAGATCTCCGAGCAGCAGGCCGTCGGCTTCGAGAACGCCCTGCGCGCGTACGTCGAGGACTGCCAGGCCGGAGCCGGGTGCCCCCTGAAGGGCGACACGGACGCGGGGATGCGCCAGATCCGCTCGCTCCTCGACGCCGCGAAGGCGAACCCGCTCCCGACGGACTCGGGTCGCAGCGTCACGCAGACCCTCGGTTTCTACGGCGTCGCCGTCACGCTGTACAACGACCAGAGCTGGCCCGTGCTCACGCAGGCGCTCACCGAGGCGTTCGAGGAGGGCACCGGCAACGGCCTGCTCTACCTCGCCGACTTCTACAACGACCGGAACGCCGACGGCACGTACTCGTCGAACTCGGCCGAGGCGTTCCGGGCCGTGAACTGTCTCGACGGGCGCCAGGACGACGACCCGGCCGCGATGCAGGCCCAGCTCGAGCGGCTCGAGGAGGAGGCCCCGACGATGGGCTACTTCTTCGCGTTCGGTGGGCTCACGTGCGAGGGCTGGGCGTACCCCGTCGTCGACCAGGAGTTCGACCTCGCCGCGAAGGGCGCCGCGCCGATCCTCGTCATCGGCACGACCAACGACCCGGCCACCCCGTACGTGTGGGCCGAGGGTCTCGCCGACACGCTCGACTCCGCCGTCCTGGTCACCTGGGAGGGCGAGGGGCACACCGCGTACGGGCGCGCGAACGACTGCCTGAGCGACGCCGTGGACGCCTACCTCGTGGACGGGACAGTCCCCGAGGACGGGCTCCGCTGCTGACGCGGAGGGCGCCCGACAGCGGCCCTCGGGCCCGCTTTGGAATCTGGCCCGGTCGTTGGGTACAGTAGGCGCTCGTTGCCACCGGTTCGCCGAGCGGACCGGGACGTAGCACGCCGCCTTAGCTCAGTCGGCAGAGCGATTCACTCGTAATGAATAGGTCAAGGGTTCGATTCCCTTAGGCGGCTCGGTGACGAAGGCCCGGAACCCACGGTTCCGGGCCTTCGTCGTGCTCAGGGGGCGGCGCGGAGCGGTGCGACACTCGAGCACCGACTCGTGGCGGCCGGACGGCGCACGGGCCGCACGATGCACGTCGGCCGCACGACCCGACCCCGAGGAGCGAGATGTCCCGCAGCGTCGCAGTCACCCTGATGGGCCTCGGCCTCGTGCTGGTGGTCGCCGGCGTCGTCACCGGTTACACCGTGGGCGTCATCTCCGACAACCCGCTGGCGGAAGACGGCGTGCCGCGCGTGCACGTGACCCTTCTCCTGGGTTGTGCAGCCACGACAGCGGCCGCCGGAGGGATCGTCGCCGTGCTCGGGCTCCTCGGGCTCTTCGCCCGGCCGGTCCCGCACGCCGAGGTCCGTGCGCAGCCGCGAGACCCGGGACCACAGGACAGCGGCCTGAGCGGCTGAGCAGCGCCGCGCGCTCCCGGTGCGCGCGGGCCAGCGGGGAGCGCCGGTCCGGCTGGACGACGGCGGGCACCGCCCGCCGCTGAGGCCTCAGCCCACGCGGCGCACGAGCAGGATCACGCCGCCGGCCGCGGCGGCGACGAGCCCGCCGATGCCTACCGCGGCGAAGGTCGGGAAGGTCTCGCCCGCGGGCGGGGGCGGCGCCGTGCGGTCGACGGACGCGAGCGGGACGCGCGCCGGCTCGGGGCCCGCGGTCGTGGGCGCGGCGGTCGGCGTCGGCTCGACGGGGGCGGCCGTGGTCGGTTCCTCCGTCGGCTCGACGGTCGGCTCCTCCGTGACGTCGGGCTCCGGCGCGTCCGGCGTCTCGACGGGCGCCTCCACGACCGCCGCGGCCGGCGGCGCCTCGGCCGTCGGGGCCGAGGTCGCGGGGGCGTCGGGGGTCGGCGCCGGGGGCGCCGTCGTGGGGGAGGGCTCGGCCTGCGCCGTCGTGCAGACGGGGTCGTCCCCGTTCCACCGCGCGTGCTGTGCCCGCAGGCCGGACACCTGGGCCCACGTGACGCAGTAGCCGTCGGGGAACGTGCGCGACGGCACCGAGAAGGCCAGGAACCCGTCCGCGGAGTCGCGCGGGCCGTAGGAGTCGGAGTAGTACCGCTCGCGGCTCCCGTCCGGCGCGCTCACGGCGTAGGAGACCGCGCCCCACTCGGACCAGAGGCGCTCCGGGTCGAACGAGACGCCGTCGACGCTCACCTCGAGCCCGCTCTCGCCGTCCCGGCCGACTGCGGTCGCGGGTGCGGCGGCGACGGCCACCACGAGCAGCGCAAGCGGTGCGAGGGCGAGCAGGCGGCCAGCGGCGCGCATCAACACCTCCGGGTCGTTCGGGAGCGGTCCGCGGCACATCGTACGCAGTCGTGCGGGCGGGTCGGAACGTCGGGGCGGCGCCCTGCGGCGGGTCAGGCCTCGAGCGTCGCGAGCCACCGGACGACGGCCTCGCACACGGCCGCGTCCTGCCCCTTGAGGTCGTGGGCGCCGGGCAGCTCGACGCGCGTGACGGGCCCGGGGATCGCGGCGGTGTGCTCGGCGAGCTCGTCCGGCGTCGCGAACGGGTCGGTGCGCCCGGAGACGAGGAGGACCGGCACGTGGAGGTCCGGGAAGTGCTCGGTCCGCAGGCGCTCGGGCTTGCCCGGCGGGTGCAGCGGGTAGCTGACGAGGGCCAGCCCGGCGGCGGGGAGCCCCTCGGCGACGGCCATCGAGCACATGCGGCCGCCGTACGAGCGGCCTCCGAGCACGAGGTGGTCCGTCGTGGTGCCGAGCTCGGCGGCGAACGCCTCCGCCTCGGCGCGGACGTGCGCGATCGCGACGGGCGGCCGGTCGGGCATCCGCTTGCCGGCGATCCGGTAGGGGAAGTCGACGCGGCGCACGGGGACGGGCGGGTCGAGGGCGGCCAGCGCCTCGTCGATCGCGACGAGCGCGCGGTGGTCGCGGCTCGCGCCGGCGCCGGGCGTGAGGAGGACGCCGGCGACGGGCCGGTCGTCGGGGTGCGGCGTGGTCACCAGCCCAGTCTCGCAGCGCGCACGGGGTTCCTCACGGTCGAGCACGACCTTCCGCGCGGCCGACCACGAGGTTGCTGTCGCCCTGCGCGGCAGAACGACAGCAACCTCGTGGTCGAGGGGGTCTCGCGGCCCCGGTCACCGCGACGCGAGCCGGGCCGGGTCGAGGTCGGTGCGGCGCAGGAGCTGCGCGTTGAGCGCGACGATGACCGTCGACGCGGACATGAGGATCGCGCCCACCGCCATCGGCATGACGAACCCGACGGGCGCGAGCACGCCCGCGGCGAGGGGCACGGCCGCGATGTTGTAGCCCGCGGCCCACCACAGGTTCTGCTGCATCTTGCGGTACGACGCGTGCGACAGCTCGATGATCGACAGCACCGCCCGCGGGTCGGAGCTCGCGAGGATCACCCCGGCGGACGCGATCGCGACGTCGGTGCCCGCGCCGATCGCGATGCCGACGTCCGCCTGGGCGAGCGCCGGGGCGTCGTTGACGCCGTCGCCGACCATCGCGACGACGCGCCCGCCGTGCTGCAGCTCGGCGACCTTCGCGTCCTTGTCCTCGGGGCGCACGCCCGCGAAGACCTGGTCGATGCCGAGCTCGCGCCCGACCGCGCGGGCGACGGGCTCGGCGTCGCCGGTGATCATGACGACCCGGATGCCGCGCCGGTGCAGCGCGTCGACGGCCTCGCGCGACTCGGGACGGATCGCGTCCGCCAGGGCGAACGCGCCCACGACCTCGCCGGACCGCGCGTCCGACGCGGTGCCGGTGCGGGTGCCGGCCTCGTCCGAGACGACCACGTGCAGGACGGTCGACCCGTCCTCGGCCCACGCCGCGGCGTCGGGCAGGGGGTCGAGCCCGCGCTCGCGCAGGAGTGCCGGCCCGCCGACCGCGACGCGGCGCGCGCCGTCGGGGGTCGGGACGGTCGCCTCGACGCCGACGGCCGTGAGCGACCGGAAGTCGGTGGCGCGGGGGACGTCGTCGCCCCGCTCCTCGGCCGCCCGCACGATCGCGCGGGCGAGCGGGTGCTGGCTGTCCGCCTCGGCCGCCGCGGCGAGCGCGAGCAGCGCGGCCTCGGACGTGCCGCCCGCGGTCGCGAGGTGCACGACGACCGGCTCGCCCGCGGTGAGCGTCCCGGTCTTGTCGAACAGGACGGTGTCCACGGTGCGCATGCGCTCGAGCGCCAGACGGTCCTTGACGAGGACGCCCGCCTTCGCGGCGCGCTCCGTCGACAGCGAGACGACGAGCGGGATCGCGAGACCCAGCGCGTGGGGGCACGCGATGACGAGGACGGTGATCGCCCGGATCAGCGCCTGCTCGGGCGTGCCGAAGACGAGCCACAGGCCGATCGTCAGGGCAGCGGCCCCGAGCGCGTACCAGAACAGCCACCCGGCGGCACGGTCTGCGAGGCGCTGGGTCTTCGTCGACGACGCCTGCGCGTCTGCGACGAGCCGCTGGATGCCCGCGAGCGCGGTGTCCTCGCCGACGGCCGTGATCCGCACGCGCAGCGCGTCGTCCGTCGCGACGGTCCCCGCGACGACGGCGTCCCCGACGGTGCGGCGCACGGGGCGCGACTCGCCGGTGATCATCGACTCGTCGACGTCCGCGGACCCGGACGCGACCTCGCCGTCCGCGGGCACGCGCCCTCCCGGCCGGACGACGACCAGGTCGCCCACGCGCAGGTCCGTCGGCGCGACGGTCGCCACGGTCCCGTCCTCGGCGACCCGCTCCGCCTCGTCCGGGAGCAGCGCGGCGAGCGAGTCGAGCGCGGACGCGGTCTGCGCGAGCGAGCGCATCTCGAGCCAGTGGCCGAGCAGCATGATGACGACGAGGAGCGCGAGCTCCCACCAGACGTCGAGCTCGTGCGCGAGCAGGCCCAGGCTCGCTCCCAGCGAGGACACGAACGCGACCGTGATGGCGAGCGAGATGAGCGTCATCATCCCGGGCTTGCGGCTCCGCAGCTCGCTCACCGCACTGGTGAGGAACGGGCGCCCGCCCCAGGCGTAGATCACCGTGCCGAGGACGGGGGACACCCAGGGCACCCACGCGGCGTCGGGCAGGTCGTAGCCCAGGAGCATCGCGAACATGGCGTTCAGCGCGACCGTGGGGACCGCGAGGACGAGCATGATCCAGAACAGGCGGCGGAACTGCCCGACGTGGTCGCCGTGCCCCCCGTGACCCCCGTGACCCGCCATGTCGTGACCCTCATGCCCGGCCGTGCCGTGGCCCTCGTGCCCGGCCGTGCCGCCCTCGTGCCCGGCCATGCCGTAGCCCTCGTGCCCGGCCGTGCCGTGGCCCGCGGTGCCGTGACCCGCCGCGTGGTGGTCCTCGTGCCCCGCCGTGTCGTGGCCGCCGTGCGCGGCCGGGTCGTGCGTCGCGTGGTCGACGGCGGCGGTCGCCGCCGCGCCGGGGTGCCCGTGCGCCTCGGTGTGCGTGTGCGCCTCGTGGTGCCCGTGCTCGCCGTCCGCGCCGGTCCGACGCCCGGGGCCGTGCTCCGTGCGGTGGTCCACCGTGTCTCCTCTCGGCCGCTGATACCCCTAGGGGGTATCATTTCCTCCCGATCATGCCCCCGTGGGGCCGATCCGTCAACCGTTCTTGCTCGACCCGTCCGCGAGGGGCGGCGTCAGGGGCACGGGGTGGGCTCTCGCAGCACGACCGGGCACCGGACCACCACGCGCCGGGGTGCGTCGTCGCCCGGGCGACCGCGAGGCGCAGCGCCTGCTCGCCGACCGCGACGTCGCTCAGGGTGGGCCCGGGACCGGGCGCGGGACCCGGCGAGCGGGACGCGTCGCCGCCGGGTGGGCCGCCCCGCGAGCGGCTACGTTCGGGAGGACCCGGTCGACCGGGCCACCACCCCACCGCAGGAGGACCCCATGACGTCCCAGGACGCAGCCGCGCCGCGCGGCACGACGGCGGTGCTCGCCCGGGCCCTCGCGCTCGGCGTCGCCGCGGGCTCGCGCAGCAGCCTCGGGGTCGCGGCGCCGGTGCTGGCCGGCCTCGTGCGGCCCGGCGGGTCGGGCCGGTCGGGTCACGGACCCGGGCCGCTCGCGCGCGGTGCGGCGCTCCTGGGCGTCGTCGGCGAGCTGGTCGGCGACAAGCTGCCGCAGACGCCGAGCCGGCTCGCGCCGCCCGGCCCCGTCGTCCGCGTCGCGAGCGGCGCCGTGGGCGGGGTGCTCGTCGCCCGGCACCGGACCGGTCCGGTCGGGCTGGTCCTCGCCGCCGTCGTGGGAGCCGCGGGCGGGGCCGTCGGGACGTGGGGCGGTGCGGCGTGGCGACGCCTCGCCGTCGGCGAGCGGCCCGACTGGCCGGGCGCCGTCGCGGAGGACGTCACGGCGCTGGCCCTCGCGGCCTGGGCCGTCAGGGGCTGAGCGGCCGCCACGGCGACCCGGGCGCGACCTCCCGGGAGTGAACCTCCCGGGCGGGAGGGCGCCCTCGGTCAGCAGCCCGCCTGCTCGTAGCGGCACAGCAGCTCCCACGCGGCGCGGGTCTGCTCCGCGACCGTCTCGCGGGCCGCGCCCACGGTGCTCTCCCCGCCGTCGAGCGCGACGAGGGTGACCGCGGCACCGCGCCGCGTGGTCGCCAGGTAGGTGCCGAGCGCCGTGTCCAGGTCCCCGCTCCCGCCCGACCCGTAGTAGTCGGTGGCCAGGCCGCTGCCCTGGGCGCCGACGTCGAGCGGCTCGGCCGTGTACGTCGAGCCCTCCGCGCCGCCCTGCGCCGCGCACGCGGCGAGCAGGTCCGCGAGCCGCGCGGCCTCCGCGGTCGCGGCGTCGGCGTCGGCGAACACCGCGACCTGGTGGACCCCCACGGTGCCCTCGGCCGCGCCGTCGCCCTCGGTCGCGGTGCGCATCGCCGTGGCGTCCGCGGGGCCGCCGTCCGCGCACGCCTCCGGGAGGTGCCAGTCCGCGACCCCCTCCGCCTCCTCGCGTCCTCCCTCGCCGCCCCACGCCCCCGCGGGGAGGAGGACGTCGGCGGGCGCGTCCGTCGGGAGCGCCGCGGCGGGATCGCCGGGTGCCGGGGTCGCGGCAGAGGTCGAGGGAGCCGGGGCCGACGGTTCCGGGGTGCCCGGAGCGTCGCCGGGGGTCGCGGTGCAGGCCGCGAGGACCAGGGCGCTCGCGGCGAGGACGGTCGTCGTTGTCGAGGCTCTCATCCGCACCACCCTGGCAGCCGTGCGGGCGGTTCGCAGGAGCAGGCGCTCAGCTGCCCGGGACGCTCGTCACGGTCGTCAGGAGGAACGCCGCGTCCTCGACCGCGCTCACCGCGTGCCGCTCGTGCGTGAGCACGCGCAGCTCGCCTTCGCCCAGCTCCACGTCGCCCTCGCCGAGCGCTGTGACCCGGACCCGCCCGCGCAGCACCTGGATCGACGCCGCGGGCGGGGAGTTGTGCTCCCCGAGCTCGACGCCCGCGCGCAGCGCGAGGATCGTCTGGCGCAGCGGGCCGTCGTGCAGCACGACCTCGGCGCTGCGACCGTTCGGCGCGGTGCGGGCGGTCGTGAGGTGGGCTTCCGTGAGGAGGTCGACGTTCGTCATCGGGGCTCCGGCCTGTCGGGGAGCTCCATCATGCCGCGCCACGGACGTCGGTGCCGCCCATGCCGCGGCCGTGCGGCGCTGGTCGCCGCGACCGGCTCGGGCGGGCGGGGCGCGCCGGTGGCGCGTGCTGGTGGTCTGCCGTGCGGTCCGGAAGAGTGGCCGCCATGCAGGTGCTCTCCGGTCTCCTCGTCGGTCTGTTCGGCCTCGTCTTCACCGTCGGCATGCTGCTGCTCCTCGCCGCGACGGCGCGGCGCGTCATGGGCGCGCCGGTCGGCTGGATCCGCTCGGCGGTCGTGGCCCTCGCGATGCTGTCGGTCGCGTCCTGGGTGCTCACGGGCGGCCTGCTCGACGCCGGCTGGTCGCGCCCGGACGGGACGCTCACCGTCGCGCCGGGCGTCGCGCTCGTCGCGGTCGTGCTCGCGTTCGCGTGGGCGTTCGTGCTCGGGCTGTGCGTGCTCCTCGTGCTCGAGCTCCTCGTCCCGACGGGCTCCGTCCCTGGGCCGTGGCGCGCGCTCCGCGGGCTGCGCCAGGGCCGCCGCGAGACGCGGCGGTACGCCCAGATCCTGGGGATCGGCGTCCGGCACGGTCTCGGCGGGGCGCTCACGCGCGGGGCGCGGCAGCCGGACGGGTCGCGGCTGTCGCGCACCGACCAGCGGCGCCAGGCCGCCGCGCTGCGCGACGCCCTCAGCGACGCCGGCGTGACCTTCGTGAAGTTCGGCCAGGTGCTGTCCACGCGCCGCGACCTGCTCCCCGCCGCGTTCGCGGACGCGCTCGCCACGCTCCAGAGCGAGGTCCCGCCCGCGCCGTGGTCGCACGTGGAGGCGGCCGTCGCGGGTGCGCTCGGACGCCCGGTCGACGAGGCGTTCGCCGACTTCTCGCCGGAGCCCCTCGCCTCGGCGTCCGTGGGCCAGGTCCACGCGGCCCGCCTGCTCGACGGGCGCGACGTCGTGGTCAAGGTGCAGCGCCCGGGCGCCCGTGCCCAGGTCGAGACGGATCTCGCGATCCTCGGGCGGCTCGCGCGCCGCATCGAGCGCGACACCGCGTGGGGCCGCTCGCTCGGCGTCGTCGACCTCGCCGACGGCTTCGCCGCGTCGCTGCGCGAGGAGCTCGACTACACGGTCGAGCTGGAGAACACGCTCGCGCTGCGCGCCGCGCTCGCGCGGGGAGCGGCGGGGGACCGGCGCCCCGACGACGCCGCCGACCCGGGCGCAGGGCCGCGCGTCCGGGTCCCCGACGTCTACCCCGAGCTCTCCGGCACGACGTTGCTCGTCATGGAACGGCTCGACGGCGTTCCCCTCGGCCGCGCCGCGGACGTGCTCGCGGGCCTCGACGACGCCGTGCGCGCCGACCTCGCCTCCCGCCTCCTCACCGCGACGCTCGAGCAGGTGCTGGTCGCGGGCACCTTCCACGCCGACCTCCACCCCGGGAACGTGCTCGTCACCGCCGACGGCCGTCTCGGCCTGCTCGACATGGGCTCCGTCGGCCGGCTCGGCGAGCCCGACCGGCTCGCGCTCGCGGCGGTGCTGCTCGCGGTCGACGCCGACGACGCCGTCGCCGCGACCGACGCCCTCCTGGAGCTGCTCGACGCCCCGGTCGACCTCGACGTGCGCCGCCTGGAGCGCGCCGTCGGGCAGGTGATCGTGCGGTTCCGCGGCGCCGGCGCGAGCGGCGCGATGTTCACCGCGCTGTTCCGGCTCGTCACCGACGCGGGCCTCGCCGTCCCGTCGCAGGTCGCCGCCGCGTTCCGCACGTTCACGTCGCTGGAGGGCACGCTGCGCCTGCTCGACCCCGGGTTCGACCTCGTCGCCGGGGCCCGCGCGACCGCGCAGCCGCTCGTGCGGCGCGTCGTGACGCCGGAGGGCCTGCGCGAGCGGGCGACGAGCCTGTTCCTCGGCCTCGCGCCCGAGCTGGAACGGCTCCCGCGCCGGCTCGCGAAGATCACGAGCGACGTCGAGGCCGGGCGGCTCACCGTCAACGTCCGCTCGTTCGCGCACCCCGAGGACCGCGCGTTCCTCACCGGCCTCGTGCAGCAGGTCGTGTCCACCGTCATTGCTGCCGCGGCCGTCGTCGCGGCGGTCGTGCTGGTCTCCGCGGACTCCGGCCCCGAGCTCGTCGAGGGCCTGCGCCTGTTCGCCGTGCTCGGTGCGGCGCTCGGGTTCGTGGGCACCGTGCTCGCCGTGCGCGTCCTCGTGTTCGCGTTCCGGGGGACGGCCGCTCGGCGCGGGTGACCTCAGTCGTCGTGCGCGCCCGACGGGTGCGTCGCGTCCGCGGGTCGCACGACCGTGACCGGGCAGTGCGCGTACTCGACCGCGTGCCGGCTCACCGAGCCCAGGAGCAGCCGGTCGAACCCGCCGACGCCGCGGTTGCCGAGCACGAGCCGCTCCGCGCGCGACGACGCCTCGATGACCCCCTTCGCGGCGTGCACGTGCTGCACGCTGCGCACGAGGCGGTCGTCGGGCAGGTCGACCCCCGCCGCTTCGAGCGCGGCGTCGAGCTTCTGGGCGGCGAACTTCTCGTAGTCGTCGATGGGCGGCGTCCATCCCCACGAGTCGGGCAGGGGCGCGAGCGAGACGATCTGCCAGCAGAACAGGGCCTCGAGCGTCGCGCCCGTGCGCCGCGCGACGTCGGCGCCGTGCCGCAGCGCCTGGACCGACGTCGACGACCCGTCGACCCCGACGACGACGGGCCGCGCGTGGTCGTGGCGCACGTCGGGCGTCCCGCGCACCACGGTCACGGGGACGGTCGCGTGCTGCACGACGGCGGTCGGCACCGACCCGAGGACCATCCGGCCGAGGCGGCCCCGGCCGCAGCGGCCGAGGACGAGCAGGTCGGCGTCGTCGCCGTCGGCGGCGTCGGGCCGCACGTCGTCCTGGGCGGCCTGCGCGACGCGTGGCTGGGCGAGGGCGAGCAGGACGGCCGCGGGGCTGCCGCGCTCGGCGACGGCCGTCGCGGCGACCGCGTCCGGGCCGATCCCCGTGCGGGCGCGCGCGGCGTCGAGCCACTCCTGGACGAGCGCCCGCTTCTCCTCGGCCGCCGCGTCGGGGCCGTCGCCCGGCCCCTGCCGCGACTCGAACGCGAGCACGGCCGTCAGTGGCACCGCCCGGTCCGCCGCCTCGCGCAGCGCCCAGTCGAGCGCGCCGCCCGACTCCTCCGACCCGTCGACACCGACGATCACGCCGCGCATCTCGCCACCTCCGCCCGGTCGGCCGACCGCGTGCGCCGTCGGCGTGCTGTCCCCGACGCCGTCGGCGGCGCCGGTGCTGACTCGACCCTAGGCCGCGGGGCCGCGCCGCGCCCGGGACGGGCGTCCCGAGGTCGTGGACGAGAGTCCCGCGGCGCGGCGCGTGGAGCCGGTCAGAACCGCGGGTCGGGCTCGTCCTGGAGGATGTTGCGCAGGGGGCGGGTGACGACGTCGACCCGCGCGAGCAGGTCCGCCGGGCCCGAGACGACGAGCGCCCGGTCCCCGACCGGCACGTACGCCGCGGCGTGCTCCCGCACGGTGACGTACAGGCAGGGGCGGGTCTCGCCGTCGACCCGGAACGTGGTGCGCACGACGGGCGCGACGTCCACCTCCTCGACGATCGCGCGCATCGCGGCGCGGTACTCCTGGTAGGAGTCGAGGAAGTCGTCGTCGCCGGGGGTGTCCGAGTGCAGGGGCGCGGCGAGCGCCCCGCTGAGCGCGGTGCGGGCGATGTCCTCGGCCTGCTCGTCGTGCGCGGCCCGCACCCGCAGCGTCTCGACGTCGAGCGTCTCGCCCGTGAACGACACGTAGGAGCGCAGGAAGCGCTCCTCGGCCGGGTCGTGCGCCCCGTGGCCGGCACCCGTGAGCGTCTCCTCGTCGAGGTCGAGGCCCCAGGTGAGCGGGTCGTCGACCTCCGCGACGGCGCCGTGGAACCGCGCGACCACCTGCTCCCACGACGCGGCCGAGCCCGCGGGGCGTGCCTCTCGCTCGTCCGCGTCCGGTGCGGGGGTGTCCTCCGGCGGCTGGTCCGGTTGGTGCATCGCTCTCGCCACCCTTCTGGACGTCGTGCGGGGCGCACTCCCGAGCCTGCCCGTGGCGCGGGCCGCGGTCAACGCCCCCGGCGCGTGTCGGGCCGGGTGATCTCCGCCGTCGTGCACCCGCGACCGCCCGGCAGGTCACGGCGCGACCCCTCTTTCACGCCCCTGGCGAACAACGGCATACGGAGGGGGTGCGGCTCGTTCGAACCGCATAGAGTCAATGCGGTCAGGCTTGTACCCGTCGTCCGGCGGGCAGGTGTACGCCGCTCACGAGGAGCAGCACATGTTCGAGAGATTCACAGACCGAGCCCGTCGGGTCGTCGTCCTCGCCCAGGAAGAGGCGCGGATGCTCAACCACAACTACATCGGCACCGAGCACATCCTCCTCGGCCTCATCCACGAGGGCGAGGGTGTCGCGGCCAAGGCGCTGGAGTCCCTCGGGATCTCCCTCGACGGCGTCCGCACCCAGGTGACCGAGATCATCGGCGAGGGCCAGCAGGCCCCGAGCGGGCACATCCCGTTCACGCCGCGCGCCAAGAAGGTGCTCGAGCTGTCGCTGCGCGAGGCGCTCCAGCTCGGCCACAACTACATCGGCACCGAGCACATCCTGCTCGGCCTCATCCGCGAGGGCGAGGGCGTCGCCGCCCAGGTCCTGACGAAGATGGGCGCCGACCTCAACAAGGTGCGCCAGCAGGTCATCCAGCTCCTGTCCGGCTACCAGGGCAAGGAGCCGGTCGCCGCCGGCGGTCCCACCGAGGGCCAGCCGTCCGGCTCGGCCGTGCTCGACCAGTTCGGGCGCAACCTCACCCAGGCCGCGCGCGAGGGCAAGCTCGACCCGGTCATCGGGCGCAGCCTCGAGATCGAGCGCGTCATGCAGGTGCTGAGCCGCCGCACCAAGAACAACCCCGTCCTCATCGGCGAGCCCGGCGTCGGCAAGACGGCCGTCGTCGAGGGCCTCGCCCAGGACATCGTCCGCGGGGACGTTCCCGAGACGCTCAAGGACAAGCAGCTCTACACGCTCGACCTCGGCGCGCTCGTGGCCGGCTCGCGCTACCGCGGCGACTTCGAGGAGCGCCTGAAGAAGGTCCTCAAGGAGATCCGCACGCGCGGCGACATCATCCTGTTCATCGACGAGATCCACACCCTCGTCGGGGCGGGTGCCGCCGAGGGCGCGATCGACGCCGCGAGCATCCTCAAGCCGATGCTCGCGCGCGGCGAGCTGCAGACCATCGGCGCGACGACGCTCGACGAGTACCGCAAGCACGTCGAGAAGGACCCGGCCCTGGAGCGCCGCTTCCAGCCCATCCAGGTCGCCGAGCCGTCGCTCCCGCACGCCATCGAGATCCTCAAGGGCCTGCGCGACCGCTACGAGGCGCACCACCGCGTGTCCATCACGGACTCCGCGCTCGTCTCCGCGGCCACGCTCGCGGACCGGTACATCAACGACCGGTTCCTCCCGGACAAGGCGATCGACCTCATCGACGAGGCGGGCGCGCGCCTGCGCATCCGCCGCATGACGGCCCCGCCGGAGCTCAAGGAGCTCGACGAGGAGATCGCCGAGGCGCGCCGCGAGAAGGAGTCCGCGATCGACGCGCAGGACTTCGAGAAGGCCGCCGGCCTGCGCGACAAGGAGAAGCAGCTCACCGCGAAGCGCGCCGACAAGGAGAAGGCGTGGAAGTCCGGTGACCTGGACACCGTCGCGGAGGTGGACGAGGAGCTGATCGCCGAGGTCCTGGCCATGGCCACGGGCATCCCGGTCTTCAAGCTCACCGAGGAGGAGTCCAGCCGCCTGCTCAACATGGAGGACGAGCTGCACAAGCGCGTCGTCGGCCAGGAGGCCGCGATCAAGGCGCTGTCGCAGGCCATCCGCCGGACGCGTGCGGGCCTCAAGGACCCGAAGCGCCCCGGTGGGTCGTTCATCTTCGCCGGCCCCACGGGCGTCGGGAAGACGGAGCTGGCCAAGGCGCTCGCCGAGTTCCTCTTCGGGGACGAGGACGCGCTCATCCAGCTCGACATGTCGGAGTTCTCCGAGAAGCACACCGTCTCGCGGCTGTTCGGCTCGCCCCCCGGCTACGTCGGGTACGACGAGGGTGGCCAGCTCACCGAGAAGGTGCGGCGCAAGCCGTTCTCGGTCGTCCTGTTCGACGAGGTGGAGAAGGCCCACGCGGACATCTTCAACTCGCTCCTGCAGATCCTCGAGGACGGTCGCCTGACCGACTCGCAGGGCCGCGTCGTGGACTTCAAGAACACCGTCATCATCATGACGACCAACCTCGGCACGCGGGACATCGCCAAGGGCGTCCAGACCGGCTTCAACGCCGGCGGCGACCTGGTCACGTCCTACGAGCGCATGAAGGCGAAGGTCAACGACGAGCTCAAGCAGCACTTCCGGCCGGAGTTCCTCAACCGCGTCGACGACGTGGTGGTCTTCCCGCAGCTCTCGCAGGCCGAGATCATCCAGATCGTCGACCTGATGATCGCCCGTCTCGACGCCCGCCTGCGGGACAAGGACATGGGCATCGAGCTCACGCAGCCCGCGAAGCAGCTCCTCGCCGAGAAGGGCTACGACCCGGTCCTGGGTGCTCGTCCGCTGCGCCGCGCGATCCAGCGCGACATCGAGGACGTGCTCTCGGAGAAGATCCTGTTCGGCGAGCTCAAGGCCGGCGAGATCGTCCTGGTCGACGCCGAGGGCGAGGGCCTGCTCGGAGAGTTCACCTTCCGGGGTGTCTCGAAGGGCGAGCACGACCGCGGCCCGGTGAGCGTGGGCGCGGCCGCGGCGCTCGACGCCCCCACCGGCGTCTCGGTCCGCGACCTGCCCCCGACGGGCGAGCTGCAGGCCGGCGCGGAGTGACGCACTCCTGAACGCCTGACACACGGGCCCCGATCCTCCTCCGGGAGGGTCGGGGCCCGTCGTCGTCCCGGCGCCCCTCGCCCGCCGAGCAGGTGGTCGTGGCGCGTCCGGGACGACCGACGCACCACCATCGCCTGCTCGGCCGACACGGACCGCCTGGTCGGCGGGCGAGGGGCCGTTGCACGGCGTTACGTCTGCTCTTGTCGTGGGACGGGGGGCGACGGCCCTTTGCGGGGTCTGCGCACGCTGGCACAGTCGCCCGCATGCCGACGACACCGGGGGGCCTCGTCGCCCTCGCCGCCACCGACGCCGGGCACGTGCCCGGACTCGCGCGTCGTCGCGCCCTGCGTGCGCGCCTGCGCCGTCGGGCCACGTGTCGTCCGACCCCGTGCCGCTGAGCACCCCGACGCACTGACCGATGGCCGCCCCGGGCCGCCGTCGGGCCGTCCCACCACCCTCCCGCGCACGGCACCCGCGCGCCCTCGTGCGTCCCCGTGCGCTCTCCCTGAGAGGACCCGTCATGCCTGCTTCCCCGCTCCGTCCGTCCGCACCACCCGGCCGCCGGAGGGCGACGGCCGTCGCGCTCGGTCTCGTCGCGCTCCTCGCCGCCGGTGCGTGCAGCACCGCCGAGGCGTCCGGGGGAGGTGACCCGGCCGACGGCGGCACGCTCGCCCCGGACGCCGAGCTGCCCACCGAGGTGCCGGAGGGCACCGTCCTGCGGGTCGGCGACCCGACGACGCAGAAGGCGTTCGAGCTCGCGGGCGACGACCTGGACAGCGACTTCTCGTTCGAGATCGAGTGGGCCAACATCTCGGGCGGCCCGGCGACGACGGAGGCGTTCCGGGCCGGGTCGCTCGACGTCGGCGCCGTCGCGGAGATCCCGCCGATCCACGCGACGTGGACGGGCCTGGACGTGCAGGTCTACGCGTCCGTCTACCGGGAGAACTGGGAGGACGCGCCGGTCTACGAGTTCGCGGGGGCGCCGGGGGTCGAGCTCGACTCCCTCGAGGACTTCCGCGGTCACCGCATCGCGTTCAGCCCGGGCCAGGCGCAGGGCGCGATCGTCCTCAAGGCGCTGGAGGAGGCCGGGCTCACGCAGGACGACGTCGAGCTCGTCGAGCTCCCGAGCACGGGCGACGTCTACTCGACGGCCCTCGCGGCGGGCGAGGTCGACGTCGCGCCGCTCGGCGGCACGCAGCTCTTCCGGTACCTCGCGACGTACGAGGCCGACGGCGCGACGTCGGTCCAGCACCACCTGCGCGACGACGCGTCGCACCTCTACGGCCCGACCGAGGTCGTGCGCGACCCGGCCAGGGCGGCGGCGCTGCGGGAGTACGTCGCCGCGTGGGCGGCCGCGAAGATCTGGGTCGCGGAGCACCCCGAGGAGTGGAAGCAGGGCTACTACATCGAGGACCAGGGGCTGAGCGAGGAGGACGCGCAGTATCTCGTCGACCACGCGCCGGTCCCGGACGTCCCGTCCGACCTCACGGAGGGCATCGAGCGCACGCAGGCGACGGTCGACCTGCTCGCGGCGGAGCTCGACGAGCAGCCGCTCGACGCGGCGGACCTGTTCGACGTGCGCTTCGGCCCGGTCGCGGGCGAGGCGGCCGCCGCCGCGCGGGACGGGGGCGCGCAGTGAGCGCCGCGGTCGTCGAGCGGGTCGACGTCGCGGTCCCGCGGGACGACGCCGGGCCGTCGACCCTCGTGGACGTGCGACCGCGCGGCACGCGCCTCGGGCTCGGCCGGCCGGTCCCGCTCGCGGCGCTCGTCGGGGTCACGCTCCTCGCGGTCGTCTGGTCGGTGGGGTCCGCGACGGGGCTCGTCGACCCGCGCGTGCTGTCCGCGCCGTGGACGGTCGTCTCGACGGGCGCGGAGCTCGTCGCGAACGGCAAGCTCGGGGCGCACCTCGGCGTCTCCCTGACGCGCGCCGCGCTCGGGCTCGCGGCCGGCATCGTCGCGGGCGTCGTGCTCGCGCTGGCCGCTGGGCTGAGCCGGGTCGGCGACGCCGTGCTCGACGGCCCGATCCAGGTCAAGCGCGCCATCCCCAACCTCGCGCTCCTGCCGCTGCTCATCCTGTGGTTCGGCATCGGCGAGGAGATGAAGGTCATCACCATCGCGCTCGGCGTCTTCATCCCCATCTACCTGCACACGCACAACGGCCTGCGCGCGATCGACAGCCGCTACGTCGAGCTCGCCGAGACGGTGCAGCTCTCGCGGTGGCAGTTCGTGCGCCGCGTCATCCTGCCGGGCGCGCTGCCCGGTTTCTTCCTCGGCCTGCGGTTCGCGGTCACGGGGTCGATGCTCGCGCTCGTCGTCGTCGAGCAGGTCAACGCGACGGCCGGGATCGGCTACATGATGGAGCTCGCCCGGACGTACGGGCAGACGGAGATCATCCTCGTCGGCCTCGTGGTCTACGGCGTGCTGGGCTACTCCGCGGACCTCGCCGTCCGCCTCCTGCAGAGGAGGGTGCTCTCGTGGCGGCGCACGCTGGAGGACTGACCGCGCAGGAGGCCCGCCCGACGGCGCCGGGCGCGGCCGTGCGGGTCCGCTCGCTCGTCCGGTCGTACGGGGAGCAGCGCATCCTTGACCACCTCGACCTCACCGTGGACGACGGCGAGTTCGTCGCGATCCTGGGCCGGTCCGGCTCGGGCAAGAGCACGCTCCTGCGCGCGCTCGCCGCGCTCGACCACGGGGTCGCGGGCTCGGGCGAGGTCGTCGTGCCGGACCAGGTGTCCGTCGTCTTCCAGGACTCGCGGCTCCTCCCGTGGGCGCGCGTGCTGGACAACGTGGTGCTCGGTCTCGACGCCGGGGCGCGCGGGCGGAGCGCCGCGCGGGACGCCGGCCGCGCGAGCCTCGCGGAGGTCGGCCTGGCCGGGCGCGAGCGCGCGTGGCCGAACGAGCTCTCGGGCGGCGAGCAGCAGCGCGTGTCGCTCGCCCGTTCGCTCGTGCGCTCGCCGCGGCTCCTGCTCGCCGACGAGCCGTTCGGCGCGCTCGACGCCCTGACGCGCATCCGGATGCACGCCCTGCTGCGCGACCTGTGCGCGCGGCACCGCCCCGCGGTCCTGCTCGTCACGCACGACGTGGACGAGGCGATCGTGCTCGCGGACCGCGTCGTCGTGCTCGACGAGGGGCGGATCGCGGCCGAGCGCCGCGTCGACCGGAGCTACGGCCCCACCGAGGCCCGCGACCCCGCCGACCCCCGCTTCGCCCGGCTCCGCACCGAGCTGCTCGACGCGCTCGGCGTCGTCCGCGACGCCCCGACCACCCCCGACCGGAAGGACACCGCCGCATGACCCGCCACGCCTCCTCGGGCCACCGCCCCGGACGCCTGCACCTCAACGCGTTCCTCATGAGCACGGGCCACCACGAGGCGTCGTGGCGCCTGCCCGAGAGCGACCCGTCGTGGACCTCGACGAACATCGCGCACCTGCAGCGCCTCGCGCAGGTCGCGGAGGCGGGGAAGCTCGACTCGATCTTCTTCGCGGACGGCCCCGGGCTGCGGTCCGACGTCGGGCGCCGCCCGGCGGGCTCGCTCGACCCGCTCATCGTCCTGACGGCGATCGCGACCTTGACCGAGCGCATCGGCCTCATCGCGACGGCGTCGACGACGTACAACTCGCCCTACAACCTCGCGCGGCGCTTCGCGTCGATCGACCACGTCTCGGGCGGCCGCGCCGGGTGGAACGTCGTCACGACGGCCGGGCCGGAGATCGCGCGGAACTTCGGCCTCGACGACCAGCCGGCGCACGCCGTGCGGTACGAGCGCGCGGCCGAGTTCCTCGACGTCGCGTTCCGGCTCTGGGACTCGTGGGAGGACGACGCGGTGCTCGCCGACAAGGCCGCGGGCGTCTGGGCGGACCCGGCCAAGATCCACGGGCCCGCGCACGTCGGCACCCACTTCTCCGTGCACGGCGCGCTCACGACGCCGCGCTCGCCGCAGGCGCGCCCGCTCATCGTGCAGGCCGGGTCGTCCGAGGACGGCAAGGACCTCGCCGCGCGCTACGCCGAGGCGGTGTTCACCGCGCACCAGACGCTCGCCGACGCCCAGGCGTTCTACTCCGACCTCAAGGCCCGGGCGGTCGCGGTCGGGCGGGACCCGGACACGGTGAAGATCCTGCCCGGCATCGTCCCCGTCATCGGGTCCACGGAGGCGGAGGCGCTCGCGCGGGAGCGCGAGCTCGACGAGCTCATCGTCCCCGAGTACGCGCGCGCCCAGCTCGCGAAGACGCTGCGCCTCGCGCCCGAGGACCTGCCGCTCGACCGCGAGCTTCCCGACGGCCTGCCCACCGAGGACGAGATCGAGGGGGCCAAGAGCCGGTACACGCTGATCGTCGAGCTCGCGCGCCGCGAGCGGCTCACGGTGCGCCAGCTCATCGGGCGCCTCGGCGGCGGGCGGGGCCACCGCACGTTCGCCGGCACGCCCGAGCAGGTCGCCGACGCGATCCAGGACTGGTACGACGCCGAGGCCGCCGACGGGTTCAACATCATGCCTGCGGTGCTGCCGTCGGGGCTCGAGCAGTTCGTCGAGCACGTGCTGCCCGTGCTGCGCGAGCGCGGCCTGTTCCGCACCGAGTACGAGGGCCGGACGCTGCGCGAGCACTACGGGCTCGAACGGCCCGCCAACCGCTACACGGACGCGGCCCCCGCCGGGACGTCGTCCGACGGCGGGGCACGAGTCGTCGAGGGGGCCTTCGCATGAGCGCGGAGCACCTCTGGTACATCCCGAACCAGGTGCGGCCGGGGCACCGCGGCGACGACACCACCGAGGACCACAACAGCCTCGACACCCTGACGAGCCACGCGCACGCCCTGGAACGCCACGGGTTCGCGGGCGCGCTGCTCGGGACGAGCTGGGGGCGTCCCGACACGTTCACGGTCGCGACGGCGCTCGCCGCCCGCACCACGACGTTCGAGCCGCTCGTCGCGATCCGGCCCGGGTTCTGGCGGCCGGCCCACTTCGCGTCCGCCGCCGCGACCCTCGACCACCTCAGCGGCGGCCGGCTGCGCGTCAACGTCGTGTCCGGCACCGACGGGCAGGAGGCGTACGGCGACGGCGAGGCCGACCCGGCGCACCGCTACGCCCGCACGCGCGAGTTCCTGCAGATCGTCCGCAGGCTGTGGACGCAGGAGGAGGTCACGTACGCGGGCGAGCACTTCTCGGTGACGCGCTCGTCGCTGGGGCCGCGGCCCGTCGTCCGCGGCGACCGCGCCCACCCGCGGATCTACTTCGGCGGCGCCTCGGAGGCGGCGGAGCGCGTCGCGGCGACCGAGGCCGACGTACAGCTCTTCTGGGGCGAGCCGCTCGACGGGATCGCGGAGCGCATCGACCGGCTGAGGCGGCTGAGCGCCGAGCTCGGCCGTGAGCACGCACCGCTCGAGTTCGGGCTGCGCGTCACGACGTTCGTGCGGGACACGACGGAGGAGGCGTGGGCCGACGCCGAGGCGAAGGTCGCGCAGCTCGCGGCCCGGTCGCCGGAGCGCGAGGCGTGGTCGGCCCGCGACCGGGGGCGGAGCACCGCCGTCGGGCAGCAGCGCCTGCTCGACCTGGCCGAGCGGGGCGAGGTGCTCGACGACAACCTGTGGACCGCCCCGGGCCGGTTCGGCGGCGGGGGAGCGGGCACGACGTGGCTCGTCGGCTCGGCGGGCGACGTCGCGAAGTCGCTGCGGCGCTACCAGGACCTCGGCGTGACGCACTTCGTCCTGTCCGACACCCCGTACCTGCGCGAGATCGAGCGCCAGGGCACCCGGCTCCTCCCGCTCCTGCGCGACTGACGGTCAGCGTCGCCGGGATCGGTCGCCGGGATCGGTCGGCGGTCCCCGGGCGGCGATACCCGGAGTACCGTCCGGAGCGTGGACCAGAGCCGGCTCGACGACCTCACCGCCCGCCTGCGTGCCGCCGGGTGCGTCTTCGCGGAGGACGAGGCCGCGCTCCTCGCCGAGCGGGCCGACGACGCCGCGCACCTCGAGGCGCTCGTCGCGCGCCGGGTCTCGGGCGAGCCGCTCGAGCACGTCCTCGGGTACGTCGACTTCCACGGGCTGCGGGTCGCCGTCGACCCCGGGGTGTTCGTGCCGCGCCAGCGCACCACGCTGCTCGTCGACGAGGCGGTCGCGCTCGCGCGGCGGGCCGGGCGACCGGCCCGGCTGCCCGACGGCGGCCCGGGCAGCGGCCCCGGCGGTCGCCCCGAGGGCGGCTCAGACGGCCGGACGGTCGTCGTCGACCTGTGCTGCGGCGCCGGGGCGCTGGGGCTCGCGACCGCGGTGAGCCTCGGCGGCGACGAGACCGTCGCGCTGCACGCGAGCGACGTGGACCCGGCCGCCGTCGCGTGCGCGGCGCGCAACGTCGCGGCCGTCGGCGGGACCGCGTACGAGGGCGACCTCTTCGACCCTCTGCCCGCCGGTCTGCGCGGGCGGGTCGACCTCCTCCTCGCCAACGTGCCGTACGTGCCGTCGGGCGAGATCCCGCTGCTGCCGCGCGAGGCGCGCGACCACGAGGCGCACGTCGCCCTCGACGGCGGCGGCGACGGGCTGGACGTGCTGCGCCGCGTCGCGACCGAGGCGCCCGCCTGGCTCGCCCCCGGCGGTCACCTGCTCACCGAGTCCGGCGAGCGTCAGGCAGCGGGCGCCGTCGCGGTGCTCGGCCGCGCCGGGCTGGTCGCGCGCGTCGTCCGGGACGACGACATCGGCGCGACGATCGTCGTCGGGACGCTCCCCGCTGAGACGTGAGAAGTGGCCCCCGCGACGCGCGGGTCAGGGGCCCCTTCTCACGTCTCGGCAGGCTCGTCGAGGGGGGATGTGCGCCGTGGTGCAAGGCGCGGGCCGTCCGTGACACAGAGTGGACGAGGGCCCGACGGGCGGGCGGGCCGCGAGAGGGGACGTCGGTGAGCACCGCACGAGCGCGACGGCGCGCGCACGGCCTGGCCGGTGCGCTGCTCGTCGCCGTGCTCCCGGCGTGCAGCGGTCCGGGAGGTCTGGTCACCGCGTGCCCGGCGGTCGGGTACTCGGCTCGCCTGGAGGTCCGGCTCGACGACTCCTGGCCGGACCGCGACGCGTACGGTGTCACGGTGGCCTGCGTCGGCGCCGACCCCTGCGCGCTCGTGCGCGACGGTACGCTCCGGCCCGGCCCGGAGCCGGCCCCCACGACGATCCCGGTCGATCCGGTCGACCCGGTCCCGCCCCAGGCCGTCGAGACCTCGCCCGAGCCGAGCGGAGAGGCGCAGGACGCGCCGTCCGTCGGCGAGTGGACCGGGTCCGCGCTGAACGGTCCGGTCGGCACGGTCGTCGTCCGTGTCGTCGAGGTCGCCTCGGGCGACGTCGTCGTCGAGCGCGAGATCGACCCGACGTGGGAGAGCGCGGACGGTGCCGACTCGGAGTGCGGCGGACCGTCGGTCGCGACGATCGAGGTTGCCGCCCCGCCGGGGTGACGCCTACGCCGAGGTGGGCCGCAGCAGTGCGCGGATCTCCTTCTCGGCCTGCGCGGGCGTGAGCGCGCGGCAGCCGAGCGACTCCCAGTGCCGCACGAGCGCGGGCTCGGCGCGCAGCAGCGCCCACCCGCGCCGGAACAGGGTGAGCGGCGGCTTGCGCATCTCGGCGAGGTCGCGCAGCAGGCGGAACCAGAACGTCACGAGGCGCGGTCGGTAGAGGCAGATCGCGTCGGCCAGCACGTCCTGCGCGCGGCAGGCCGCGACGATCTCTGCCGCGAAGATGCCCTCCGCCAGGACGACGCGCGAGCCCGTGACGTCGACGTGGGTCGTGCCGGTGCGGCGCGACGTCGGGATGTCGTAGACCGGCACGTCGGCGTGGCCCGTGCGCGCGAGGTCGACGAGCGCCGCGACCGCGCCCTCGGCGTCCCACGAGCGGGGGTCGTCCCAGTCCACGATGCCGAACCGCTGCGGCAGGTCGGGGTGGTCGTGGTCGAGGTAGAAGTCGTCGAGCGCGACCACCGGGAGCCCGAGCCGGCGGGTGAGCGACGTCTTGCCCGAGCCCGACGCCCCGGTGAGCAGCACGATCCGCGTCGGGACCTCGCGCGACCCGGGCGGGAGGTCGAACAGCGCCGGGTCCCCGGCGGGTCCGGTCGGCACCGGGCCGGTCCGGGTGGCGGCGTCGGTGGGGCCGCCGTCGACATCGTGCTGAGGGTCGCTCACGGGACACCATTGTCGCAGCGTCCGGCGTGAGCCCCGAGGCGGGGCGTCGGGTGCGGCGCGTAGCCTTCCCCGGTGACCCCTCCGGACCCCGCCGCCCTGCTCGCCCGCGACGCCCTCGACCGCCTCGACCGCTGGGAGCCCGTGGATCCCCGCCAGAAGGCGCTCGCGGCGGAGTACCGCGCGTTCGTCCGCGGCGACGCCGGCCCGCGCGCCGAGGCGGTGCGGCGCGACGGCGGTCCGCAGCACCTCACGGCGAGCTGCTTCGTGCTCAGTCCCGGTCTCGACCGCGTGCTGCTGTGCTTCCACCGCAAGGGCCGGTTCTGGGTCCAGGTGGGCGGCCACACCGAGCCGGAGGACACGACGCTCGCCGGTGCGGCCTACCGCGAGGCGCGCGAGGAGAGCGGCATCGAGGACCTCGTCCCGTTCGACCCGGACCCCGAGCCGGGCGTCCCGCTCGACGCGGACCCCGAGCCGGGTGCGGAGTCCGTGGTCGGGGCGGGTGCCGCGCCGTCCGCCCCGGTGGACGTGCACCGGCACGACCTCGCCGCGGCGTTCGGCACCTGCCGGACGCACTGGGACGTCGGGTTCGTCGCGTTCGCGGACCCGGACGCGCGCACGGTCGTCAGCGACGAGAGCGAGGACGTCGCGTGGTTCCCGGTGGACGCGCTCCCGCCCGGCACGCCCGACGACTTCCCCGTCCGCCTGGCGACGGTCCTCGCGGAGGTGCGCCACCGCCGTCGGGCAGGACTCCCCGCGACGTAGAGCCCCGGTCGCGCGAGGTAGAGCCCTGGTCACGACCAGGGCTCTACCTCGGCGGACCGGGGCTCTACCTCGGCGGGGCGAGGACGACGTGGAGGGTGCGAGGGCCGTGCACGCCCTCGACGCGGGAGAGCTCGATGTCGCTCGTCGCGCTCGGGCCGCTGATCCAGGTCTGCGGGCGCCCGGGGTGCGCGGCGAGCAGGCGCACGGCCTCGGGCACGGTCTGCACCACCTGGTCCGTGCGCACGACGCACACGTGCAGGTCGGGGACGAGCGTGATCGCCCGGCGGCCCTGGTCGGGCTCGCCGTCGAGCACGATCGTCCCGGTGTCGCCCACCGCGACGCGCGCCGCCGTGACGACGGCGTCCGTGCGGTCGAGCTCGTCGGGCGTGCGCGGGTCGTCGCGCGCGTCCCGCACGACGGCGGTCCCGGCGCCCAGGCCCGCGAGCCACGCCTCGTCGAGACCGGCCGGCACGACGACGGACGTCGCGTCGGCGAGCAGGTCGCCGACGACCGTGGCCACGTCCGCCGACGTCTCGGCGCGGTGCACGTGCGCCCGGTAGTCGACGAGCCGGTCGACGAGCACGTCCACGACCTCGGGCGAGCCCGGGGCGAGCTCGCCGTGCTCGCGATAGGCGCGCGGCACGCTGCCCGACGCCGCGGGGCCGCCCGCCGCCGTCGACCGGCCGAGCGCGGTGCGCACGCGGGCGAGGACGTCGTCGCGCGCGCTCACCGGTCCTCACCTCCCTCGGTGCGGGGCTCGTCGGCCGGGCGGTCGCGCCACCAGTCGCGGAAGGTCTGCTTCGCGGGCGCCGGGAGGTCGCGCGAGCGGGTCCACGCGGACGCGGGCGGGGGGAGGGTCGAGATCCGGCCCTTCGGACCGGCGACCAGGCGCCCGACCCCCGCCGCCTTCTCCGCGAGCTCGAACCGGCGCGCGTCGGACATGACGAACGAGGCCGCCTTCATCGCTGCGCCCCACCCGGTGGGGCGGCCGCGGTCGGCGTCGACCTCGCGCGCCCGGAGCTCGACGAGGATCGACGGGATGTCGATCTTCACGGGGCACACCTCGTAGCACGCGCCGCACAGCGTCGAGGCGTAGGGGAGCGACGCGTTGGGGTCGTGGTGGCCGGAGAGGCCGCCGGAGGACTTCGTGAGCTGCGGCGTGAGGATCGCGCCGATCGGGCCGGGGTACACCGACCCGTACGCGTGGCCGCCCACCCGCTCGTACACCGGGCACACGTTGAGGCACGCGGAGCAGCGGATGCAGTGCAGCGCGGCCCGCCCGACCTCGTCGGCGAGGACGTCGGTCCGCCCGTTGTCGAGCAGCACGAGGTGGAACTCCTGCGGGCCGTCGCCGGGCGTGACGCCCGTCCACAGGGACGTGTAGGGGTTCATGCGCTCGCCCGTGGACGACCGCGGCAGGAGCTGGAGGAACACCTCCAGGTCGGTGTACGTGGGCACGACCTTCTCGATCCCCATGACCGTGATGAGGGTCTCGGGGAGCGTGAGGCACATGCGGCCGTTGCCCTCGGACTCGACGACGGTCAGCGTCCCCGTGTCCGCGACGCCGAAGTTCGCGCCGCTGATCGCGACCTTCGCCGAGAGGAACTTGCGGCGCAGGTGGGCGCGCGCGGCCATCGCGAGCTCGCGCGGGACGTCCGACAGGTCCGGCGGGGCGTCGCCCATGCGGGCGAGGAAGATCTCGCGGATCTCCGCCCGGTTGCGGTGGATCGCGGGCACGAGGATGTGCGACGGCATGTCGTCGGCGAGCTGCACGATGAGCTCCGCGAGGTCCGTCTCGTACGCCGCGATCCCCTCGGCGGCGAGCGCCTCGTTGAGCCCGGTCTCCTGCGTCGCCATGGACTTCACCTTGACGACCTCGTCGACCCCCTTCGCCTTGACGAGGTCCGCGACGATCCGGTTGGCCTCGTCCGCGTCGCGCGCCCAGTGCACGACGCCGCCGCGCGCCACGACGTTGCGCTCCAGCTCCTCGAGGAGCTCGGGCAGGCGCGCCATGACGTCGGTCTTGATCGCGGAGCCCGCGTCGCGCAGCGCCTCCCAGTCCGGCACCTCGCCGACGACGGCGGCGCGCTTGGCGCGGATGGTCGACGTCGCGTGCGCGAGGTTGCGCCGCAGCTGCGTGTTCTGGAGCGCCTCGCGCGCCGCGTCGGGGAACGACCCGCCCCAGCGCAGCGGGGCGTCCGGGTGCGGCACGTCGCCGAACGCGTCCGACGCCGCCCCCGCACCTGCCGAGGTGCCGTGCCCGCCCGGGCGCGCGACGTCGTCGGGCAGGGTGCGCGCGCCGCGCCGGACGGGCAGGCCGAGGAACGTGCGGCTCACCGGGCACCCCCGCGCGTCGTCGGGCCGACCCCGGCGGGGGCGGGCGTGTCCTTGGTGGACGCGAGGATCTCGGCGAGGTGCAGCGTGCGGACGCCCGCGCGGATGCGCGACAGGCCGCCGCCGATGTGCATGAGGCACGACGCGTCGCCCGCGGTGAGGACCTCGGCGCCCGTCGACTTCACGTGCGTCATCTTGTCGGCGAGCATCGCCGTCGAGGTCTCCGCGTTCTTCAGCGCGAACGTGCCGCCGAACCCGCAGCACTCCTCCGCCGCGGGCAGCTCGACGAGGTCGATGCCCTCGACCGCGCGCAGGAGGCGCAGCGGCTTGTCGCCGACGTGGAGCATGCGCAGCGAGTGGCACGTCGGGTGGTAGGTGACCCGGTGGGGGAAGTAGGCGCCGACGTCGGTCACGCCGAGCACGTCGACGAGCAGCTCGGACAGCTCGTACGTCTTCGCGGCGACCGCGTCGGCGGTGCGCGCGAGGTCGTCGAGTCCGGCGCGCCGGCAGACCATGCCCTGCTGGTGGCGCACGGACCCGGTGCACGACCCGGACGGGACGACGATCGCGTCCCACTCGCCGTCGAGCACGGGGGAGAACGCCTCGACGTGGTTGCGCACCACGGGGACCGCCTCGTCGAGGTACCCCGTGTTGACGTGCATCTGGCCGCAGCAGGCCTGGCGCTCGGGGAAGAACACCTCGTGGCCGAGGCGCTCGAGGAGGAGGGCGGTGGCGCGCGGTGCCTGGGGGAACATCACGTCGCCGATGCAGGTCGCGGTGAGGGCTATGCGCATCAGGGCTCCGGGGGAGGCGAGTCGGGTCCAGTCTCGCCGGGCCGCGTCGGTGCCGCCTGCCGAGACCGCCGCGGTGAGGCGCCGCGGCTGTGGTCTGACCACAGGCCGTCCACTGTAGACCACGAGGGCGGCGTGGTCTGACCACAGCGTGCCGGGGTCGCCTACCCTGAGCGGGTGCGCACCCACGAACGCGTCCTCGCCCGCATCGAGGCGGACCTCGCCGCGGGCCGCTGGGCGCTCGGTGAGCGCCTCCCCGCCGAGCGCGCGCTCGCGGAGGAGCTCGGCGTCTCGCGGCCCTCGGTGCGCGAGGCGCTCCGCGTGCTCGAGGCCATGGGCATCGTGCGCACCGCCGTGGGCTCCGGGCCCGACGCCGGCGCCACCGTCGTCGACCGGCCCGCCGCCGGGCTGGGCGCGGCCGTGCGCCTGCACGTCGCGTCCGGGACGCTCGCGGTGCGCGACGTCGTCGAGACGCGCGTGCTGCTCGAGACGTGGGCGGTCCGGGCCGCAGGGGAGCGGGTCGGCGCGGGAGACGACGAGGCCGCGGCGACGCTCCCGGAGGCCGGAGAGCTGCTCGACCGCATGGACGACCCGACGCTGCCCGCGGCCGACTTCCGCGAGCTCGACGCGACGTTCCACGTGCTGCTCGTGCGGCTCGCGGGCAACGCGCTCGTCGAGGCCGTCATGACCGGGCTGCGCGGCGCGATCGAGTCGTACGTCGCCGCGGGCAGCGCCGCGCTCCCGTCGTGGGAGCGGACCGCGGCGCGCCTGCGCGCCGAGCACCGCGCGGTGCTCGGCGCCGTCGCGGGCGGCGACGGCGAGCGCGCGGCCCGCGCGGTGCGCGCCCACATCGAGGGCTTCTACGCCGAGACGGGCCTCTGAGCGGACCGTCGCGCGCGCGTCCCGCGACGGGTCTCGCGGCGGCTAGGCCGGTCTCGCGCGGGGCAGGTCGGCCAGGCGGCGCTCCAGGAGGCGGCGGTCGCCCTCGCGGTCCACGAGCGTGAGGGCGCGGCGCAGGTCGACGGCAGCGTCCGCGGGGCGCCCGGCCCGCACGAGCAGCTCGGCGCGGACGGCGGGCAGCAGGTGGTAGCCCGCGAGCGCCTGCTCGTCCGCGAAGGCGTCGACAGCGGCAAGCCCCGCGTCCGCGCCGTGCACCTCCGCGACCGCGACCGCGCGGTTGAGCGCGACGACGGGCGAGCCGGTGAGGTCGAGCAGCACGTCGTAGAGACCGAGGATCTGCGACCAGTCGGTCGCGGCCGCGTCGGTCGCCTCGTCGTGGAGCGCCGCGACGGCGGCCTGCACCTGGTACGGCCCGGGCCGCCCGACGGCGAGCGCCGCGTCCAGCGCGGCCAGCCCCTCGGCGATCTCGTCGTGCCGCCAGCGCGCGCGGTCCTGCTCGGCCAGGGTCCGCGTGACGCCGTCGGGGCCCACGCGCTCGTCGCGGCGCGCGTGCTGGAGCAGCAGCAGGGCGGACAGCCCGCGGGCCTCGGGCTCGTCGTCGAGCAGGCGAGCGGTGAGCCGCGCGAGCCGGACGGCGACGTCGGCGAGCGCGCGCCGCTCGGCCGAGCCCTCGACGGCGTCGGCGGGCTCCGCCCAGGCGTCGTACCCCTCGGTGAACAGGACGTACAGCACCGCGAGGACGCCCTCGACGCGCTCGGCCCGCAGCGCGGCCGGCGGCACGCGGAAGGTCATGCCGGTGGCGCGGATACGGCGCTTGGCCCGGACCAGGCGCTGCGCCATCGTCGCCTCGGGGACGAGGAAGGCGCGCGCGACCTGGGCGGTCGTCATGCCGGTCAGCGACCGGATGGTGAGCGCGACCCGCGCCTCGGCGGGCAGCGCCGGGTGGCAGCACGTGAAGAGCAGGCGGACGAGGTCGCCGTCCGGGTCGTCGGCGTCCCAGGCGTCGTCGTCGAGGCCGCGCGCGACGTGGTCGAGCACGGGGTCCGCGGCTCGGCCCCCGCCCCGGGGACCCGGGTCGACGCGCTCGCCCAGGCGGCCCGCAGCCGCGACCCGCTCCGCCTCGACCCGACGACGGCGCAGGACGTCGATCGCGTGGCGGCGCGCGGTCGTCGTCAGCCAGGCGCCGGGACGCTCGGGCACGCCGTCGCGGCCCCACGTCCGCAGCGCCGCGGCGAACGCCTCCTGTGCGGACTCCTCGGCGAGGTCGAGGTCGCCCGTGCTGCGCGCGACGGCGCCGAGGACGCGTCCCCACTCGGTGCGGAACGCGTCCTCGACGGGGTCCGTCGCGGTCGGCAGGTCAGGACCCGTCGAGGTCCAGCGGCCACGCGGGGTGCAGCTCGATCGCGCCGCCGTACGCCATGGGGTGCTCGGACGCGATGGCGATCGCGGTGTCCAGGTCGGGTGCCTCGAGGACGTCGAAGCCCGCGATCGACTCCTTCGTCTCGGAGAACGGCCCGTCCGTGACGAGCACCTTGCCGCCCCGGACCCGCACGCCCACGGCGTCCTCCGGGGGGCGCAGCCTGTCGCCGACCACCGCGGCGCCGCTGCCGTAGTGCCGCCCGACCCACTCCCCGATCGGGGCCGCGGCCTCGGCCTCCTCGGGCGGCAGCCCCGGGTCGTCCGGGGTGCCGAGCACGAGCATGAGGTAGCGCATCAGAGGTCCTCCGCCCTCGTCGCCGCGGGCCGACGGAGCACCGTCGGCCCGGAGGACGCCCCGTCGGCGGCGGACGTCCCGTCCCCGGCGCTGCGTCGCCCGTCACGGTACCGCGCATGGTCCGGCGGGTGCTCGCGGTCCGCCGCGAGGATCGTCTCCAGGAACGTCGTCATCGTGCCTCCTCCTCCCGTACGGCCCGTGCGGCCGTACGGGAGGACGACGAAGCCCGGCCGCCGGGATCGACATCGCGGCGCTACCGGACCGGACCGCGCGGCGAGGGATAGGAAGCGCGGGGCAGGTGGTACGCGAGGTCGACGGCGGTCTCGACCGCCTCGTCCAGGTCGAGCCGGTGCTCGGCGACGAGGCGCGCGAGGAACCCGGCGTCGACGCGGCGCGCCAGATCGTGGCGCGCCGGGACGGAGCAGAACGCCCGGGTGTCGTCGACGAACCCGCTCGTGTTGTAGAAGCCGGCGGTGTCGGTGACGGCCTCACGGAACCGGCGCATGCCGTCGGGGCTGTCGAGGAACCACCAGGGGGCCCCGAGACGCAGCGCGGGGTACACGCCGGCGAGAGGCGCGAGCTCGCGGGAGTACGCGGTCTCGTCGACCGTGAACGCGATCATGCGGAACCCCGGGTGATGGCCGAACGCGTCGAGGACCGGTCGCAGCGCGCGCACGTACTCGGTGCGCTCCGGGACGTCGTACCCCCGGTCGGGTCCGTACGCCCGCGCCACGCCGGCGCAGTGGTCGCGCAGCACCCCGGGGTGGAGCTGCATCACCAGGCCGTCCTCGGCGGACATCGCCGCCATCTGGAAGAGCATGTGCGCCGCGAACGCCCGCGCCTCCGGCGCCGTCACGACCCCGCGCAGGGCGCGGTCGAGCACCCGGGCGGCGTCGGTCTCGTCCATCGGCGTCGTGTCGGCCGTGAGATGACCGTGGTCGGTCGCGCGCGCGCCCGCGGCGACGAACGCGGCGCGACGCTCGCGGAGGGCGTCGAGGTACGTCCCGTAGTCGACGACGTCCGTCCTCGCCGCGGAGCCGAGCTCGGCCACCTGCGCGCCCCAGTCGGCCCGGTCGACGTGCAGGAGCGGGTCGGGCCGAAAGGTGGGCACGACGCGCTCGCCCCAGCCGTCGGCCGCCAGGCGGGCGTGGTCGGCGAGCGCGGACTGGGCGGGGTCTGTGGTCGCGAGGGTCTCGATGCCGAACCGCTCGAACAGCGCCCGAGGGCGGAACTGCGGTCGTGAGAGCCGGTCGACGAGATGGTCGAACAGCTCGTCCGCCGTGGCGGCGGACGGCCGGACGGGAGCCTCGAAGACCTCGACCAACACGTGCTCGAGCCAGTAGCGCGTCGGAGTGCCGCGATAGACCCGCCACCCGGCGCAGAACCGCCGCCAGATCGTGCGGGGGTCGGTCTCCGCCGGTGCCGTGCCCGCGGGCGCCGACGCGAGGGGCGCCGCACCGAGGTCCTGCACACCGCGCACCCCGCGGGCGCCGTGCGGCGAGGTGCCCTGCGCGACGAGCAGGCGCACGAGGTAGTGGTCCGGGGTCACGAGGAGCGCGGCGGGGTCGCCGAACGCCGCGTCGTCGGCCAGGAGCGCCGCGTCCACGTGCCCGTGCATCGAGACGATCGGCAGGCCGCGCGTGGCGTCGTACACCTCCCGTGCGACGCGCCGCAGGGCAGGGTCCGCGGGCAGCGCGCGGTCGGGGTGCAGGACCCACGGTGCCGTCGTGGTCCCGGTCTCGTGGTGCGTCGTGCTCGTCACGGGTGTCCTCCAGTGGTGCGCGGTCGTCGTCCCTTCCTCCGGTGGTGACCGGAGGGCGTGGTCGTGCGCGCGGTGGTCGGTCTCGGGGTGGGTGCGCGGCGCGCCCACCGACGCGTCGGGCCCGGTGCCGCCGCCCGCGGACGGGTGGGCGGCATCCGGGCCCGACGGTGGAGCGTCAGCCGCAGGTCGGCAGGCCGTGCTCCGGTGTCGCGACGGTCTCCCGCTCGTCAGAGGTGTCGGACGGGCGAGCGGTGACGGTCACGGACCCTGCCGCCGGGGTCTCGTCGCCCCGGACGGCGAACGCCTGGTAGGCGTTCTTGCCGGGGGCGACGCCGGTGAACGCCTTGGAACCGAACGGCGTGTCGAGGACGACGTCCAACGGGACGGTGTCGTCGTTGAGCGCGCGGACCGCGACGTACGGCGTGCCCGCGAGGCAGCGGACCTCGGCGGTCGCGGTGACCGCCACCTCCGACGGGGCGGGCTCCTCCACGCTCGGGAGGCGCTCGATCCAGACGTTGCGGAACCGCGGGTTGAGGCCGGGGTCGCCGTGGTCCTGGAGCTTGATGTACCCCGACGTCGGGCCCTCGTCCTTGCCGTTGCCGGTCTTCCCGTCGACGGCGACGTCGTCGTGCACGAGCTGCCCGTTCCACACGAGCGTGATGCGGGCGTCCTCGGTCTTGGCGCCGTCGGGGCCGAACCGCGCGGCCCGGAACTCGAGGTCGTACGTCTGCCACGTGCCCATCGGGGTCGCCGCGTTCACGTCGGGCGCCTTCTTCAGGTAGATGGCCCCGGCGTCGTTGTTCTTCGGGGGGTCGATCCCGAACGACTCGAGCACCTGGACCTCGTAGCGCTCCTGGATGTAGACGCCGCTGTTGCCGCGGGCCTGGCCCGTGACCTCGGGCGCGTGCTCGGGCTGGTACCACTCGACGTGCATCCGGAAGTCGTCGAACTTCTCCTTCGTGCGGATGTCACCGCCGAAGGACTCGAACGAGCCGTCCGCGATCGGCCACGTGGCCGGGCCGCCGCCGTTGACCGCGGCCCACGCGTCGAGGTCGTCGCCGTCGAAGAGCGTGATGCGCTCGCTCGGGGTGACGGTGAGGCTGTCGAGGTTGACGTGCCCGAGGTCGTCGTCGTCGTGCCGGATCGTCACGGTGTTCGCACCCTCGCGCAGCGGCACGGTCTCGACCTGCGTCGCCCACGTCGACCAGCTCACGGTGCTGTCGAACCAGACCTGCTTGAGCTTCTCGCCGTTGACGTACAGGCTCAGGTTCCGTGGCGTCGGCCGCGGGTCGCTGTTCTGCCCGTTGGCGTAGCGGATCGCGAGGTCGTGGGGTCCGGCCTTCTCCGCGCGGACCGCGAAGGTCGTCTGCGCGCCCGGCTCCCAGTTGCGGTCCACGAACCCGCTGCCCGAGTAGCCGGCGTGGTTGCTGTTCCAGCCGGCGCCGCCGGAGATGTCGGCGGCCTCGGCCTCGTAGACGGGCGGCGCGACGGAGCCGTCCGGCAGGCGCGTGAGGGTGTACCACGCCTCGGTGCTCCACAGCTCCTGCCCGCTCTCGGACGCGAACGGGCGCGGGGAGTGGACGTTCACGACACGCCCGGGCTTCAGCCCGTCGATCTGCAGCGTGACGGTCCTCCGGTCCTCCGACACGGTCGCGGCGGCGACGTCCAGGACCTCCTCGTCGACCTTGGGGCCGCCGTACTGCGGGGTCGCGACGTAGCGCCACTGCGCGGCCGTGTACTTCGACGCGAGGTCCTGCGCCGTCTCCTCGGAGAGCGGCTGCGTGTACTCGATCTCGAAGCCGCCCTCGACGGCGCGCATCGCGAGCATGTCGAAGGCGTGGTTGCCGTCGTACGTGAGCTTCTGGAGACCGTACGAGAGCTTGCCCGCCTGGCCCCAGTTGCCCGACCAGCCGATGCCGCCGACGTAGATCGCGCCGTCCGGGCCGACGCTCGTCCGGCTCACTCCCGACTCGAGGCCCTGCGTCATGCGGAAGACGGCGCCCTGCTCCTGGCCCGCGACGTCCTCGAGGTACGCACGCTGGAGACCACCGTACGTGACGTCCCCGATCGCCAGCTGACCGGCGAACACGCCCTCGGTGAGCACGACGGGGTTGCTCGGCGAGTTCGAGATCTCGCTGTGCGGCATCCACAGGACCGGCTCGGTGACGGGCTGGTCGTCGTACGGGCCGTCGGGGTTGGTGAAGTGGTTGTAGAACGCGCCCTCCTCGACGCGCACGAGCTTGGAGGTGGGGATGCGGACGCCCTGGTTGTCGGTGACGTACATGCCGCCGTCGGCGCCCCAGCCGAGCCCGTTCGGCGTGCGCAGGCCGCCCGCGACGTACTCGACCTCCCCGGTGTCCTTGCTGATCTTCATGACCGAGCCGCGGTTCTCCGCGAGCTGCGGGTCGAGCGAGTTGCCGCCGGGCACCATCGCGATGCCGGTGGTGACGTAGAAGTAGCCGTCCTCGTAGAGGAGGCCGAACGCGAACTCGTGGTAGTTGCCGCCGAACGGCCAGGTCGCGATCGTGTCGTGCTCGTCGGCGACCTCGTCGCCGTCGGTGTCGACGAGCGCGGTCAGCCCGTCCTTCTCGGACACGTAGATCGTGCCGTCGACGTACTTCAGGCCCATCGGCTCCGTGAGGCCCTCGGCGACCTTCGTGTAGGTCACGTCGTCGGCGCCGGTGTCACCCTGGACGTGGTCGACGAGGTAGACCTCGCCGCGCTGCGTGAGCCGGTCGCCGCCCCAGGTGGAGATGGCCAGACGGCCGTCGGGCAGCCAGTCCATGCCCGTCACCTGGGGCTGGAAGCCCTCGGGGCGCAGGTCCGTGAGCGTGTAGTCGGGGTGCACCTCGGTGAGCGGCAGCCCGTCGCCCGGGGCCTCGGTGACGCCCTCGCACTCCTTGCGACCGGGCGACGTGACGCGCGTGACGTCGGCGTCGGTGCTCAGCACGGAGCTCGGGACGACGACGTAGCCCGACGCGCCCGGCGGGCGCCACTCGAGCTTGAGCCGCTGGTCGAACTCGCCGTCGAAGTGGTCGATGCGCAGCGCGCGGTAGCCCGCCTCGAGCTCGATCGACCCCTCCTTGGACGTCGCGCCGTGGCGTCCCGGGTGGTCGACCACGAGCTCGTCGTCGAGCAGCAGCCGTGCGCCGTCGTCGTTCGTGATCCGGAAGTCGTACGTGCCTGCTTCGGGGACGTTCAGGTACCCCGTCACCTCGGTGACGAACTTGTCCGTGAGACCGAAGTCGGCGGCCGTGGTCCAGTCGACGGTCGGCATGATCTTGTCGACGTTGGGCGTCTGCCCGGGCTTGAGCGTGCAGTAGTCGTCGAGGATGACCTGCACGTCGAAGACGCGCAGGGTCACGCCGGGCTCCTGGGGACGGATGTCGGCCTGGGTCGCGGCGGGGACGGCGACCGGTGCCGCTGCCTGGGCGGTCAGGACGCCGGAGGGGACGGCGAGCGCGGCGAGCGCCGCGACGACGGCGCGCCGTCGTCGACGCCGTGCCGCGCCGTGCGGAGGTGGTGCCAGGTTCGAGGGGTGGTCCATCAGCCTTGCCTCTCCATCGAGGGCCTTGCGTGTCCGGGACGGTGCGCGCGGCGCGCATCGGTGCGCGCCGTGCGGTCACTATCCGGGGACGCGCGGGACCGGGGCAACGAGTTGCCACTTGTTGCCCCTGCCCGACCGGCGCGGTGCGCCGAGCGCCGCTCAGGCGGGACGGGCGGTCGAGCCCCGTTCCACGAGCTTGGCGGGCAGGAGCGTCGGCCCGACGGCGGCCGGGGGCGACGAGCGCAGCTGGGCCAGGAGACGCTGGACGGCGAACGACCCGAAGTGACGCAGGGGTGCTGCGACGGTCGTGAGCGGGGGAGTGCAGAAGTCCGAGCCGAAGATGTTGTCGAAGCCGACGACGCTCATGTCCCGCGGCACCTCGACGCCGAGCCGGCGCATGCCGCGCATGGCACCGATCGCGATGAGGTCGTTGTAGGCGACGACCGCCGTCGCGGCGTGCGCGACGAGCGCCTTCGCCGCGGAGAGCCCGCCCGCGAGCGTGGGCGGGTACGGGCCGACCCGGCGGGCCTGCACGTCGACCTCGCGCGTCGCCTCGCGGAACGCGCGCCAGCGCATGCCGTCGGCCCAGGACGCCTCCGGCCCGGCGACGTAGGCGAGGCTCGTGTGCCCGAGTCCGGCGAGGTGCTCGACGGCGCTGCGCATGCCCTGGGCGTTGTCCGTCAGCACGCTCGGGACGTCGGTGACGTGGCGGTTCATGACGATCGTCGGTCGCTGCTTCGCCGCGACGCGGATCGAGGAGTCCGAGAGCCGCGACGTCGCGAGGATCATGCCCTCCACGAGGGGCAGGGTGCGGTCCAGGGCCCGGCGCTCCGCCTCGTCGGACTCGTGCGCGTCGACCATGAGCAGGGTGTACCCGGCGTCCTGGGCCGTCTTCTCGGCGCCGCGGAGGATCTCGAAGAAGAACGGGTTGGTCACGTCGGCGACGACGATCCCGAGCAGGGACGTCCGGCCGGTCGGCAGCCCGCGGGCGAGCGGGTTCGTCCGGTAGCCGAGCTCGCTGGCGACCTCACGGATACGTTCCGCGGTCTGGGCGTTGACGCGGCCGGGCCGTGAGAACGCGCGCGAGACGGTCGAGGGCGCGACGCCGGCCGCCTGGGCGACGTCGTAGATCGTCGGGCTGGCACCATTGCCGGCGGGGGTCATGCGGTCGGACTGTAACGTCGCTGACAGCGATGGACAACAACCGGTTGTCGTTGCCGTGTCGCGCGTGGAGGGTGCCGGAGGCAACCGACGGCAACTCCTTGACGACCACCGGAGGGCGCCGTCCAATGGCTCCGTGGAGCCGCGACCGACCCCGTCCTCGACCCTGCCCACGGCTCGGCGCAGACCCGGCGGCCGAGCGCCGGCCGCGACTGCGCCCGTGGCGGGGACCGCGCCCGTTGCCGCTCCGGAGGTCGGGTCCCACGGGTGCCGTCGATGAGGCGCACCGCGCCGTCGCCGGACGTGACCGGCCCGGCCCTGGCCCCGGTCGACCCCCGGGGCGCGGTCGAGGAGGCCGTGCAGGTGGAGACGGCCGAGAGCGAGCTGCGGCGGCTCGGGCTCGACGATCTGCGGGTCCACCACCACGGCGACCTGGCCCGCATCGAGGCGCCCTCTACCGACCTGCTCGCGGTGACGAGCGAGCCGCTCCGTGGCGAGGTGCTCCGGGCGGTCCGTTCGGCGGGCTTCCGCCTCGTCGCGCTCGACCTCGCCGGACCGCCCGACCCCGGCGCCTGACGACGGCCGGTGCCGACGGTGCCGACGGTGGCAACCGGTGGCAACCGGCGTCCGGGGCACCCGGTCGGGCGCACGCCCCGGCGAGCACCCGCGAAACCCGGGGGCCGTCGCGCGCAGGAGGGGCCGCGGCCGTCGGGGGGCAACAAGTGGCAACTCGTTGTCCACCCGCAGGCGCGCCCCTACTGTCCATGCCAGGCGCACCGAGAACGAGCTCCGTGCGCAGGACCTCGACACCGTCTCGTCGACCCGCCCCCACCTCCGTGCACCGCCCGTCCGGCGCCTCCCCGCGTCGGCGGCCGCCGGACGGTGGCCGCCGCGCCGTCGCCGGGAGACGACCAGAAGGGAGGACGCACGATGTGGACGCTCTCGGGCTTCGCGGACGAGATCTCGCCCGAGGTGGAGACGCAGTGCGTCGTCGCCTCCGAGCTCGGGCTGCGCTTCGTCGAGCTCCGCAGCGCGTGGGGCACGAACGTGCTCGACCTCGACGACGACCAGCGCGGGGAGGTCGTGCGCCTGCTGCACCGCCACGACCTCCGGGTCTCGAGCATCGGCTCGCCCGTGGGCAAGATCGCGGTCGACGAGGACTTCGACCCGCATCTCGACCGGATGCGGCACGCCGCGCGGCTCGCGCAGGAGCTCGACGCGCCGTACGTGCGGGTGTTCTCGTTCTTCGTGCGCCCGGGGACGGACCCGGCGACCGTGCGCGACGTCGTCGTGCGGCGCATGCGGGCGCTCGCGGAGGTCGCGCGTACGGCAGGCGTCGTGCTGGTCCACGAGAACGAGAAGGGCATCTACGGCGACACGCCCGAGCGGTGCCTCGACGTCGTCGAGTCGGTGGGGTCCGAGCACCTCGCGCTCGCGTGGGACTCGGCGAACTTCGTCCAGGTGGGCGTCCGGCCCTTCACCGACGGGTACGCGCTGCTGCGCCCGCACCTGGTGTACGTGCAGGTGAAGGACGCCGTCGCGGCGACGGGGGCCGTCGTACCCGCGGGCCGGGGCGACGGTGAGCTCGTGGAGACGGTCCGGGCCCTGCGCGACGACGGCTTCGACGGGTTCTTCTCGCTCGAGCCGCACCTGAGCGACGCCCACAGCCTCGGCGGGTTCTCCGGTCCTGAGCTGTTCACGGAGGCGTGGGAGGCCTTCACCACGATCCTCGACGCCGAGGGGGTGCCGTACCGATGACGAGCGCGCCGCCCCCGGACGTCCCGCGCAGCACCCGCACCACGACCATGGAGGACCGCACGATGACGACAGCCCAGGAAGTGCGACCGGTCCGCCCCGCGGCAGGCCCGCCCGTCACGGCACCCCGACGTGCGGGTACGGGCGGACGGCCCACGACGTCGCTCGGCGCGCGCTCGCTCGCCGTCGTGTCGGCGGCGTGGCGGCCGGCGCTCGTGCTCCTCGCCCTCCTCGCGGCGTGGTGGTTCGTCGCGTGGCGGGAGCTCGTCCCCGCGTACCTCGTCCCCTCGCCCGGCGCGGTCTGGGACACGATGGTCGCCGACTGGCCCATGCTGCTCGAGCACACGTGGGTCACGACGATGGAGACGGTCGTCGGGTTCGTCCTCGCCGCCGTGATCGGCGTCGCGACCGCGGTGCTGCTCGTGTACTCGCCGACCGCCGAGAAGTCGCTCTACCCGCTCATCCTGTTCGCGCAGGTCATCCCCAAGATCGCGATCGCCCCGATCCTCGTCGTGTGGTTCGGGTTCGGCGCGACGCCCAAGATCGTGCTCGCGGTGCTCATCGCGTTCTTCCCGGTCGTCGTCTCGGCCGTCGCCGGGCTGCGGTCGATCGACCCCGAGCTGCTGGAGATGTCCGCGACCATGGGCGCGTCGCGCTGGAGGACGTTCCGCAAGATCCGCTTCCCCGGGTCGCTGCCCCAGCTCATGTCCGGGCTCAAGGTCGCCGTGACGCTCGCGGTCGTCGGGGCGGTCGTCGGCGAGTTCGTCGGTGCCGACCGTGGCCTCGGGTACGTGCTCCTCCTGGCGAGCGGCAACCTCGACGCACCTCTGCTGTTCGCCGACCTCATCCTCATGTCGCTCATCGGCGTGGTGCTCTTCCTCCTGGTCGAGCTGCTCGAGCGGCTCCTCATCCCGTGGCACGCGTCGCGGCGCGGGAACCTCGTCCTCGCGGCGTCATGACCTCCCGGGCCGCCGGCGCCCGCCGGCGTCCGGGTCCAGCACACCCCGCCCCTCGACGACGAGGCGGCACGAGCAGAAGGGCTCTTCCCATGCGCGGTGGACAGTTCGCAGTGACGCTGGCGGTGGCCGGCGTCGTGGTGGCAGGGACGGCGGCCTGCGGGCAGTCCGACCCGTCGGAGGCCGGTGGCGGCGAGGGGAGCGACGGTCTCACCGAGGTCACCGTCACCCTCAACTGGGTCCCGTACGGCGAGCACGCGCCGTTCTACTACGGCGTCGACCAGGGGATCTTCGAGGAGGAGGGCATCGACCTCACCATCCAGCCGGGCAACGGGTCGGGGAACACGGTCCAGCAGGTGGCGCAGCGCAACACCGACTTCGGGTGGGCGGACACGCCTCCGCTGGCCAACGCGATCAGCTCGGGGATGCCCGTGCGCAGCGTGGGCGTCTTCCTGCAGACGGGACCGAGCTCCGTCGAGTTCTTCGCCGACCAGGGCATCGCCGAGCCGGCCGACCTCGTCGGCAAGACGGTCGGCGGCACGCCCGGCGACGCGATGTACGGCACGTTCCCCGCGTGGCTCGAGCTCAACGGCGTCGACCCGGCGGACGTGACGGTCGTCAACGTCGACGCCGCGGGCAAGATCGCCGCCCTCATCGAGGGCAAGGTCGACGCCATCCAGGGCTTCCACCACGACCAGGCGCCGACCATCGAGAACCAGACGGGCGAGGAGGTCGACGCGCTGCCCTTCGCCGACTTCGGGATGAACCTGCTCGGCACCGGACTCGTGGCCCACGAGCAGCTCATCGCCGACGACCCGGAGCTCGTCGAGGCGATGGTGCGCGCGACCTCGCGCGCCTTCCTCGCGGCGTCCGAGGACCCGGAGGGCGCGGTCACGGCGATGGCGGCCGGCGCCGAGCAGGCGCCCGACGACGCGGTGCTGGCGGCGCAGCTCGCGGCGACGGTCGAGCTGCTCGGGCTCGACGACGCCCCGGCACCGGGCGTCAACACCGAGGAGCAGTGGACGAGCACCCTGACGTTCCTCTCCGAGAACACCGACTTCGACGGCGGCACGACCCCGGCGGACTTCTGGGACGGCTCGTTCGGGGCGGACCTGTGACGGCGGCCCCGGAGCTCGCCGCTCCGGCCGCGGACGCCCGCGCCGAACCGGTCATCGAGGTCCGCGACCTCACGATGCGGTTCAGCTCGAAGCGGTCCGAGACGGTGGCGCTCGACGGCGTCTCGCTGACCGTCCGCGCGGGGGAGCTCGTGACGATCGTCGGGCCGTCCGGCTGCGGCAAGTCGACGCTGCTCAAGATCGTCGCGGGTCTCACCGCGTACACCGAGGGCGAGGTGCGCCTCAACGGGCAGGTCGTGACGCGCCCCCAGCGCGACATCGGCTTCGCGTTCCAGCGCTCGGCGCTGCTCGAGTGGCGTGGGGTGCGCAAGAACATCCTGCTCCAGGCGGAGATGCGCGGGATGGACCGGCGCCGCGCCCAGGAGCGCGCCGCCGTGCTCATCGAGCTCACGGGGCTCACCGGGTTCGAGAAGGCGCTGCCGCACGAGCTGTCCGGCGGCATGCAGCAACGCGTCGCCCTGTGCCGGGCGCTCCTGCACGAACCGCGGGTGCTCCTCATGGACGAGCCCTTCGGCGCCCTCGACGCCCTCACGCGCGAGCAGATGAACATCGAGATGAACCGCATCTGGCGGGAGACCGGGACGACGATCGTCCTCGTCACTCACTCCGTGCCGGAGGCCGTCTTCCTGGGCAGCCGGATCGTCGTCATGAGCCCTCGCCCGGGCCGGATCGTCGAGACGCTCGAACCGGGGCTGCCCGCCGAGCGCGACTACGGGACGACCCTCGTCGACCCGCGGTTCACGGGTGCCGCCGAGCGGCTGCGCGACCTGCTCGGCGCCAGCCACGTGGTCGAGTGAGCAGGGCGGTGGCCGGGGGGCCGGGTGCCGCGGGCGTCGTCGGGGTCGGCATCGTCGGGACGGGGAGCATCGGCGCGCTGCACGCCCGGGCGTTGCTCGACCTGCACCCACGGGCGCGCCTCGTCGCCTACAGCGGGCGCGGCCTGCCCGACGACGCGGCGAGCGGCGGCCCCGCGGTGCGCACCACGCCGGACGACGTGGTCCGTCGCCCGGACGTCGACGTCGTCGCGGTCTGCACGCCGAGCGGGAGCCACGCGCGGCTCGCGCTCGCCGCGCTCGAGGCCGGCAAGCACGTGGTCGTGGAGAAGCCGCTCGCGCTCACCGTGGAGGACGCGCTGCTCGTCGAACGGGTCGCGCGCGAGCGGGGGCGCGTCGTCTCGATGGTCTCGCAGCGCCGCTTCGAGCCGCAGCACCAGGAGCTGCGGCGCGCGCTCGACCGCGGCGCGCTGGGCGAGCTGCGGCTCGTCGCGACGCACGTCCCGTGGTTCCGCGACGACGACTACTACGCGGCAGCGCCGTGGCGGTCGGACGAGCGCGAGGGCGGCGGGTCGCTCGTCAACCAGGGCGTCCACAACGTCGACCTCCTGCGGTGGCTCTGCGGGCCGGTCGAGTCGGTGACCGCCCAGGCCGCGACGCTCGCGCGCCCGGCGGGCGCCGAGGACACCACGGTCGCGACCCTCCGCCTCGCGTCCGGCGCGCTCGGCGTCGTCACGACGACGACGGCGACCCCGCCCGGCTTCCCCGCGACGCTGACGCTCCACGGGTCGCTCGGCTCCGTCGAGCTCGCGCAGGACGAGGTGGTCCGGTGGAAGGTGCCCGGCGTCCCCGCCCCCGCCTCCGGCAGCGCGGCGGGCGGGGCGGCGGACCCGCTCGCGATCGGCCACGCCGGTCACCGCGCGCAGTGGGAGCGGGTGCTCGCGGCGCTCGACGGGACGGCACCGCCGCCGGTGGGGGCCGCCGACGCCGTGGAGACCGTCCGGCTCCTGTGCGCGATCCGGCAGGCGGCCGCGACCGGGTGCACCGTCCGTCCCGCCGACCTCGGTCGCGTCGGACCCCGGGAGGCCGCGTGACCGCGCGGCTGCACCGGGGAGGGCCGCCCTCGCTCCGGCCCGCGCCGGTCGACCCGGCGCACGTCGGCATCGTCCATCTCGGGATCGGCGCGTTCCACCGGGCGCACCAGGCGGTCGTCACGGAGGACGCCGCGCTCGCCACGGGCGAGGACCGCTGGGGGATCCTCGGCGTGACGCAACGCTCCGCGACCGTGCGGGACCAGCTCCGTCCGCAGGGTGGCGTCTACACCGTGCTGACGGTCGGCGCCCGCGGGGCGTCCGCACGCGTCGTGGGCTCGGTGACGGACGTGGCGTGGCCGGCCGAGGAGACGCCGCGGATCCTCGCGGCGCTCGCCGCGCCCACGACGCACGTGGTGACGCTCACCGTCACCGAGAAGGGCTACGCGCGCCGCGCCGACGGGCACCTGGACACGATCGCGGTGCGCGCCGACCTCGACCTGCTCGCCGCCGAGGAGACGCGGGAGGTCGCCGACGAGGACACCGGGGCGGCGACGACCGCCGTCGGGCTGCTGGTGCGCGGGCTCGCCGCGCGTCGTCGGGCCGGCGCAGCGCCGCTCACCGTGCTGAGCTGCGACAACCTCGCCGACAACGGCCGCGTGCTCGCGCGCCTCGTGCGCCAGGCGGTCGACGCCGCGCTCCCCGGGCCCGCGGGCGACGCCCTGCGCGGCTGGCTCGCGACGGCGGTGACGTTCCCGTGCAGCATGGTCGACCGGATCGTGCCCGCCACCACCTCGGCGCAGCGCGACGAGGTCGAGGCGCTCCTCGGCGCGCGCGACGAGGGCGTCGTCGTCGCGGAGCCGTTCCTCCAGTGGGTCGTCGAGGACCGCTTCGCCGGGCCCCGCCCGGCGTGGGAGCTCGGCGGCGCGACGCTCACGCGCGACGTCGCGCCGTACGAGCGCGCCAAGCTGCGCCTGCTCAACGGGGCCCACTCGTACCTCGCCTACGCCGGGTCGCTCGCGGGCCACGCCACGATCGCCGACGCCGTCGCCGACCCGGTGCTCGCGGCAGGGGCACGCGCGCTGCAGGCCGACGCGCTGGCGACGCTCGTCGCGCCGGACGGCGTCGACCTCCGCGCCTACGCCGAGGCCCTGCTGGACCGGTTCGCGAACCCCGCGACGGGACACGCCACCCGGCAGGTCGCCATGGACGGCACGTCGAAGATCCCGGTGCGGTGGGGCACGACGCTCGGGGACCTCCTCGCGGGCCGGCCCGGCGACGCGGCCGCGCCGGGTGTCGTGGGTGCCCTCGCCGCGTGGGCCGCGTTCGTCGTGGCAGAGGTGCGGGCCGGGCGCCCGCTGGACGACCCGCGCGGCGACGAGCTGCGCACGGTCGTGGAGGGAGCGCCCGACGACGCGGCGGCGGCCCGCGCGCTCGTCCGCCTCCCGGGACTGCTCCCGGGCGTGGTGGACCCCCGGCTGGACGAGGTCGCCGACGCCGTCGTCGGCGCGATCACGACGAGGGACGAGGTGGGTGCACGGTGAAGATGGGTTTCCGGTGGTACGGCGAGGGCAACGACACGGTCACGCTCGACCACGTCCGGCAGATCCCCGGGGTGGAGACGATCGTGTGGAGCCTCCACGGCAAGCAGGCGGGCGAGGTCTGGGAGCAGGCGGAGATCGACGCGGAGGTCGCGCGGATCACCGGGCTGTCCGCCGAGGCCCGTGCACGAGGGATCACCCGGACGTTCGACGCCGAGGTCGTCGAGTCGGTCAACGTGCACGAGTCGATCAAGCTCGGCAGGACGGTCCTCGGCATGGGCCGCGACGAGGCGATCGAGAACTACGTCACGACCGTCCGGCGCCTCGGGCGGGCCGGCGTCAAGGTCGTCTGCTACAACTTCATGCCCGTCCTCGACTGGCTGCGCACCGACCTTTGGCACCCGCTGCCGGACGGCTCGACCGCCCTCTTCTTCGAGCGCGCCGTGGTCGACGCCTGGTCGCCGCAGCGGCTCATCGCCGAGATGGAGACGAGCACGCACGGGCTGACGCTGCCCGGCTGGGAGCCCGAGCGGCTCGCGAGCTTCAGCGAGCTCGACGCCGCCTACGAGGGCGTGACCCACGACGACATGTACGCGCACTACCGGTACTTCCTCGACGCCGTGGTCCCCGCGTGCGAGGAGGCCGGGGTGCGGCTCGGCGTGCACCCGGACGACCCGCCGTTCGACGTCTTCGGCTGGCCGCGCGTCGTCTCGACCAAGGACGACCTGGCCCGCGTCCTCGCGCTCCACGACAGCCCTTACCACGGTCTGACGCTGTGCCTCGGCAGCTTCTCCGCGAACCCCGAGCAGGACGCCGTCGACGCGGTGCGCACGTTCATGGACCGCATCCACTTCACGCACGTGCGCAACATCAAGCACCTGGGGGGTGGGGACTTCACCGAGGTCGCGCACCGCGCGTGCGAGGGCAGCGTCGACACGACCGGCATCATGCGCGCCTACGCGGAGGCGGACTACCAGGGCTACGTCCGCCCCGACCACGGGCGTCACCTGTGGGACGAGAACACGACCAACAGGCCGCGCCCCGGCTACGGCCTGTACGACCGCGCGCTCGGGATCCAGTACCTGCTCGGCGCGTGGGACGCGTTCCGTCACGGCTCCTGACGGCCCCCCGGGCCCTGCGGCAGGTGCTACGCGTCGTCGCCGGCCTTCGCCTCGCCCCAGCCGTACCAGCGCTCGACCTCGACCCAGGCGCTGACGCGCGGGTCGGTCCGGTTCGCGTACTCGTGGCCGGTGTAGTGGCGCGAGATGCGGTCGATGTCGGCCAGGCCCTCGTCGGCGCGCAGCTCGACGACGCGACCGATGAGCGTCACATGGGTGTACCAGTTCTCGTCGAGCACGGTGAGCGAGACCCGGGGGTCGTTCCGCAGGTGCTTGAGCCGCACGCGGGACTCGTCGAGGTTGACCAGCACGCGACCGTCGTCCTCCCAGACGTACCAGGTCGCGGCGGTGACGGGCGCGCCGTCGGAGCGCACCGTCGCCATGACGGCGGCGTTCGGGCGGCGGAGCATCTCGACGAGACGGGAGGGCAGCGGCGGACGGGACACGACGGCTCCTTCGGTGGCACGACGGCGGACCTCCCGACGGTACGTCACGGGTGTGTCGCACGACCTCCCGGAGCGTTCTGACGACGAGCGGCCGCGTGACATGATCGTCCTCATGCTCACTCCCGCCACCGGCGCGGCCGGGTCGCGCATCGTCGGCCTCGGTCACTTCCAGCCCGAGAAGACGCTGACGAACGACGACATCGCGCAGCTCGTCGAGACCAACGACGAGTGGATCCGCTCGCGGACGGGCATCGTCACGCGGCACGTCGCGGACGACGACACGACCGTCGCCGACATGGCGACCGCGGCGGCCCGCCACGCGCTCGACGACGCGGGCGTCGACCCGGCCGAGGTCGACCTCGTCATCGTCGCCACGGCGACCGCGACGGACCGCTCGCCCAACACGGCTGGCCGCGTCGCGTACCACCTGCGCACGGGCGTCATGCCCGGGCGGTCGACGCCCGAGGAGGCGTCCGAGCTCGACCTGCGGGGCGTCGTCGGGCCGGCGGTGCTCGACGTGAACGTCGCGTGCTCCGGCTTCGCCCACTCCGTCGGCCTCGCCGACCAGGCGATCCGCGGCGGCTCGGCGCGCACGGCCGTCGTGATCGGCGCGGAGAAGCTCACGGCGTTCACCGACTGGACCGACCGCAGCACGTGCATCCTCACCGCCGACGGCGCGGGCGCGGCCGTGCTGCGCGCGACGGACGAGCCCGGCGTCGGCCCGGTGACCTGGGGCTCCGAGCCCGACCTCACCCCGGCCGTGCTCATCGAGGCGCCGCAGGAGAAGTTCGCCCAGGACGGCCGCGCCGTCTTCAAGTGGGCCATCACGCGCGCCGCCGAGCGTGCGCGCACCGTCGTGGAGCGCTCCGGCGTCTCGCTCGACGACATCGAGGTGCTCGTCGCGCACCAGGCCAACCTGCGCATCATCGAGCCGCTCGCGAAGGCGCTCGGGATGGAGTCGAAGGTCGTCGTCACGGACATCGTCGAGTCCGGCAACACGTCCGCGGCGTCCATCCCGCTCGGGCTGTCCAAGTGGTGGCACGCGGGCAAGATCCCCGCGGGCGTCCCGGCCCTGCTCTTCGGCTTCGGCGGCGGGTTCGCGTGGGCGGGGCAGGTCGTGGAGACCCCGACCCGCTGACGAGCGCTCGCCGTCGGCCCGGCTCCTGCGCCGGGCCGACGGCGATGCTGCCACCCGTCTACGGGTAGCTGACGACCTTCGCCGGGACGGTCTCGACGCCGCTGGCACGGGGACCGACGCCGTTGATGACGTGCTCGTACGTACCGACCCCGCCGAGCGAGACGGTCAGCAGCGAGTGCATCCGCACGCCCGGGGTGACCGGGACCTCGAACCCGTTGTCGGAGACGATCGACGCGTCGGACGTGAACACGCAGTAGGAGCCCAGGCCCCAGGCCTCGTGGTCGCGCACGTGGTCCGCGACCTTGTACGCGGCCCACCCCCGGACGCCGTCGTGGTTCCACGCGGCCTGGTTCGGCGGGTCGTACGGGAGCTCGTTCTGGTAGAAGATCGTGCGCCCCCGCTCGCCGTTCCACAGGGTGTTGTCCTTCTGGTAGTGCTCGACGAAGAGGCCGTAGCCGTCGACGTCGTCGCCGTTGACCACGAGGCCGTGGTCGGCGGTGTTCACGTCCCAGCCGATGCCCTCGCCGTGGTCGCCGCGCCAGGACCAGATGTGGTCCACGATCGTGTCGTCCGCGTTGATGACGATCGCGCTGTCCACCTTGCCCGCGTGCGCGCCGCCGACGCGCACGAACACGTCGTGGATCGAGATCGGGTCGCCGGCGTGGTCCGCGCTCGAGCCGTCCGTGCCCACGGTGAGCATGCTCGGGGACTCGGCCGCCCCGGCGTCGAACAGGACGCTCGCGACCCGGACGCCGTCGACGTCGCCGACCTGCATCGCCGTCTGCCCCGCGGTGGGCACGATCGTCGCGTAGCCGAGGCCGAGCACGACGGTGCCCGCGCGGTTCACCTCGATCGTCTCGTCGAGCTCGTAGACGCCGGGGGTGAGCAGGAGGTGGAGGCCCTGGTCGAGCGCCGCGTTGATGTGCTCGGCGGTGTCGCCGGGGTGCGCGACGTAGAAGTCGTCGAGCGGGATCGACGTGCCGGGCGTGGAGCCGTTCTTCCACGTCGCGCCGCGCGTCCCCTCGCGCAGCGACGGGACGAAGACGGCGTAGTCGTCGCCGTCGAGGTAGAGGTACGGCTTCTCGCGGATCGTGCCGGTGGTGTCGAGCGTGGTGACGGCGGGCTCGGGGAACGTCGTCGGCGGGGCGTTCTCGGTGCCGGAGAACACCATGTTCCACAGCGTGCCGTCCCAGCCGCCCGTGAGCGTCGAGTCGCGGGTGTACCACTGCTGCTGCGTGTAGGCCCGCACCTGGCCGTCGACGACGGAGTCGGCGGTGAAGCCGCCCGACGCCCACCCGTAGCGCGACGAGTGCAGCATGAGGTTGCCCTTGACGTGGACGCGACGCATGGGCGCTGCTTGCGAGACGGCCCAGCGCATGTCGCCGCCGGTCGGGGTGACGGCGAGGTTCTCGATGGAGCGCCAGAAGTTCTGCGTGGCGTTCCCCTCGAACCACTCCGCGTCGGCCCAGACGCCGCCCGTGATGTTCACGTCGTCGGGGTTCTTGCCGAGGCCGTTGACCGCGGTGTTGAAGCCGACGTCGACGTGCACCGGGTACGTGCCGGGCTCGAAGAGGAACTGGTCGCGGCGCAGGCCGAACTGGCTCTCCTCCTGCGCCGCGTACGCCGCGTCGACGGCGGCCTGGATCTGCTCGACCGGGGTGCCGGGGCCGAACACGTGCACGTTCGGCCCGAGGTCCCCGCCGCCCTCGATCGGCTCGCCCGTCCCGGGGTTCGGTGTCCCGTCAGCCGTGGTCAGCACGCGCAGCTCCCAGATCGAGTAGCCCCAGCCGGTCCCGCGCTCGGTGCCGACGAGCCGGACGTAGCGACCGGACCCGGTGACGTCGAGGACCTGCTTGCCGCCGGTCCCGTCGGTGACCGTGCGCAGGGTGCGCCACAGGGCGCCGTCGTCGGAGGTCTCGACCCTGAATCCCTTGCCGTAGGCGCCCTCCCAGTCGATCTCGATCCCGCAGACCGGTTCGATCGCACCCAGGTCGACCTGGAGCCACTGCGCGGCGGAGAACTCGCTGCTCCAGCGCGTGTCGGCCTTGCCGTCCACCGCGAGGCCCGCGGCGTGCGCGCCCTCCGTGGACGACGCCGTCGCTGCCTTCCCGAGCGCGGCGTTCGTCGTGCAGTCGTCGACCGGGCCGACCGGGCCGCCGTCGGTCCCGGGCGTGCCGAACACCTGGAGCTCCCACAGCGAGTAGCCGTAGCCGGTGCCGCGCTCGGTGCCGAGCAGGCGCACGTAGCGCCCGGTCCCGGACACGGGCAGCGTCTGCCGCCCGCCGGCACCGTCGGTGACGGTGCGCAGCGTGCGCCAGGTCGTGCCGTCGTCGGACGCCTCGATGCGGAAGCCCTTGCCGTAGGCGCCCTCCCAGCTCAGGGCGACGGACGAGAGCGTCGAGACCTGGCCGAGGTCGACCTGGAGCCACTGGCCCTCGGCGAACTCGCTGCCCCAGCGGGTGCTCAGGTCGCCGTCGACCGCCCGAGCGGCGGCGTAGTCGCCCTGCACGCTCGATGCTGTCGCGGGCTTGCCCTGGGAGAGGTTGACGGGTTCCGCCGCGGTCGCGACGGGCGCTGCGGCCGCCACGAGCGGGGCCGCGACGCACGCCGCGGTCAGCCCCGCGGCGAGGGAGGCCAGGCGGAGCCTGGCCGTGGGTCGGAGATGCATGGTCCTGCCTTCTTCGGGTCGGGGGGCCGTGCCACGGGCACGACCGTGCCCCGGACGCGGCGCCGTCGTGCTCGACGACGCCGCGCCCGTCGGGCGGTGGGGTGTCAGCCGACGAGCTGGTAGTTCTCGTCGAGGACGGTGCCGCGGTGCGGCTTGTAGAGGTCGTACCCGCGCGGGTTGCACTGGAGCCCGCCGTTGATGCAGTGCTCCACGAGGCGCTCCAGCACCTCGGGCTCCCAGCCGTTGATGAAGTCGTAGTGCCACGACTGGTCGGAGCCGCTCACGAGCCGCACGTCGGACATGTCACCGCTCACGGGCCACGCGATCTTGAACTCGATCATCGGGACCGCGATCGGGTGCGTCATGGGGCACTGCCCGTCCACGGGGTACGCCATGTGCGTGCCGTGACCCATGTGGGCCGAGGCGTCGGGGGACAGGTGCATGCCGTCCCAGCAGCTCGGCGCCTGGTAACGGATGTTCAGCTCGGTGCCCTCCGGGCAGTGGGCGGGGATGTCCCAGCTCTTGGAGATGTCGCCGCACTCCCAGCCCTCGACGGCGCCCGGGGCGGTCCTGAACTCGTCGTACGTCGCCATCATGTCGCCCGCGACGAACCGCAGGCCCGGCGGGAAGGGCCTGACCTTGGTGTAGTCGTCGATCCCCGACTTGTAGTAGATCGTCAGCGGGATGTCGGGTTCGATCGGGACGCCGTTCTTCTCGATCGCCGGGAACCAGTACGACGAGTGGTCCTGCGGGACCGTGCAGGTCGAGCCGGTGTTCTCGAACAGGTCCTCGGGCACCGTGAACGCGTCCGTCACGCGGTTGCCGACGAACGTGTGCAGGTGCGACTTCCCTGGCTGGCCGGGGAAGACGATCGGGTCGTCGGGCAGGAAGTGCGAGAACGAGCAGTTGGCCTGGAACTCGTGGTGGGTGACCTCGTCGTCCCACTCCGGCGGGTTCTCGGGGTCCGGCGCGTCGCCGTCGCCGAACACCTGGAGCTCGTGCAGCGAGTAGCCGTACCGCGTGCCGCGCTCCGTCCCGACGACCTGGACGTAGCGACCCGTCACGTCGACGTCGAACGACTGCGTGCCGCCCGTCCCGTCGACGACGGTCGCGACGGTCGTCCAGGACCGGCCGTCCTGGGACACCTGGACCGTGAAGTCCTTGCCGTAGGCCGCCTCCCAGTCGAGGACGACGCGGTCGAGGTCGTGCGCCTCGCCGAGGTCGACGCGGATCCACTGGTCGTCGCTCGGCTGGCTCGCCCAGCGGGTGGCCCGGTCGCCGTCGACCGCGAACCGGGGGCCCAGGCCACCGGACTCGGAGCTCGACGCCGCCGTGAGCGCGCCCTGGGAGAGCAGGGTGTCCGGGGCGGCGGCGGCGCTCGTCGTGACGACCACCGAGGTCGACGCGACGAGGACGCCGGTCATCGTCGCGGCGAGCCGGCGTCGCCGCGTCCCGGTGCGGCGTCTGCCGTGCCGGGGAGGCGATAGCGTGGTGGTGCGTGTCGTGCCGTGCATGCTTCCTCCTTCGAGGTCGTCGCGCGCTGCGGAGCCTCTCGGGCAGGAGCGCGCGACGCTGCGCGGATGATGGGCACGCCCGGCGTCTGTCACCGGGCGCCGTGCCGGGTGGGGGCGGTTGCCGCCGCCCCCACCCGGACGTCTGCGGGTGTCAGCGCTGGTACACGCCGAGCTCGAAGAGCGAGTAGCCCCACTCGGTGCCGCGCGCGTCGAGCTGGAGCCGCACGTAGCGGCCGTTGCCCGCGACGTCGAGGCTGTCGACCCCGCCGTCGCCGTCCGTCACCGTGCGGACCGTGGTCCACGACTGCCCGTCGTTCGACGTCTGGATCCGGTAGGCCTTGCCGAACGCGGTCTCCCAGACGAGCTGGACGTGCTGGAACGCCTGGACGGATCCGAGGTCGACCGTCAGCCACTCGTCGTCGTTCCAGCTGCTCGCCCAGCGGGTGCCCTGGTCGCCGTCGGTCGCCTGGCCGGGGGACCAGTTCCCGTTCCAGGGATCGAAGCTCGACGCCGTCGTGGTCCTGCCCTGGGCGATGTTCGTCCCCGCGACCGGCGGTGCGACGACGCGGAACGAGCGCGTCTCGACCCCGACGTTCCCCTTCCCGTCCTCGGCCCAGACGTAGAGCTTCCACACGCCGAGCCGCGACGGTGCGGTGACCGAGAACTTCCCCTGGCCCTTGCTCGTCAGCTCGGTCCAGGCGAGGCCGCCGGCGCCGTCGACGTACTTGCTGTTGAAGAACGCGACGTAGTTGATCGGGTCGCCGTCGGGGTCGGTCGCGGTGAGGTCGACGTCCAGCGTGGCGCCGGCGGTCACCGACGTCGAGCCCGGGATCGTCATGCCGGTGATCCGCGGGGCCGTGTTCACGCCCGCGAGGTCGACGCCCCACGTCTTGGCGATCGCGTGGTAGCCGAGGCGCTTGTTGTTGCCGGGCGTGACGTTGAACCACACGCCGCCGAAGTCGCCCTCGACGCCGTAGTGGAAGAACGTCGCGCCGAGCGCCTTGCCCTCGTGCTCCATGAGGCACTTCCAGGACAGGGGCAGCGCGCGGCTCTTCTCGATGTCGGTGGGCTCGTCCGGGACGCCGTTCACGTCGTCCGGCACCTCCCACTCGCCGGCCGCGCCGCCCTCGGTGAGCACGTACGGCTTGCCGTAGTTCCCGGCCTCCCACGCGCTCGCGATGCTGCACACGTCGCCGTACGCGTTGATGGAGAGCAGGTCCAGGTCGGGAGCGTGGTCGCGGATGTACGGCCACGCGCCCGTCCACGCGTCGGTGTTCGACGTCGGGTGGTGGGGGTCGATCGCGTGGATCGCGACGCTCACCTCGTTGACGAACGACGCGTAGGCGGTGCGGATCTCCTCGAGGTCCGTGCCGGAGTAGCAGTTCTGGAGGCCGAGGATCGCCTCGTTGCCGATGTTCCACATGAGGACGGCCGGGTGGTTCTTGTACTCCTGCACCCAGCGCAGGATGTCGGCCTTGGTGTCGTCCTTGTACGTCGTGTCGGTGCGGTAGTCGATGCAGCCGCCCGATCCCGGGCCGCCGCCGGGCATGAGCCAGAAGCCCGCGATGACACGGACGTCGTGCTCGGCCGCGGCGTCGAAGATCGCGCGCGAGTCGGCGCCCGTGCCCCAGGTGCGGGTCGTGTTGCCGTTGATGTCGGCGAGACCCTGCATGCGCGGGCCGGTCTCCTCGGCGCTCGTGCCACCCCACGTGAACCCGCGCACCGTGTAGGGCTGCCCGTCCACCTGGAGCTCCCACTCGCCGTCGCCGCCGACGACCTCGACCACGCTCGGGCCGGAGTCCTTGACCGGGACCGTCGGGTGGCCCGGGTGCACGTAGTCGGGGAACGGGTCGGTCGGGTCGCCGGGGTCCGTCGGGTGGACCGGCCCCGAGCCGCCGGCCTCGCCGAAGACGCGGAACTCGTAGAGCGAGTGGCCGTAGCCGCCCGGGCGGGCGGTCGAGAGCACGCGGACGTACCGACCCTCGCCGTCGACGTCGAGCACGTCCGTGCCACCGTCGCCCTGGGTGGTGGAGTAGAGCGTCCGCCACGCCGAGGCGTCGTCGGAGACCTGGACCTGGTACGCGGAGGAGTAGGCGCCCTCCCAGGCCAGCTCGACCCGGTCGATGCTCGCGCGCTCCTGCAGGTCGACCTGGAGCCACTGGGGATCGCTCCAGGCGCTGGACCAGCGCGTGCCGAGGTCGCCGTCGACCGCCTTGGCGGCGTCGTACCCGGACCAGTCGTCCTGGACCGACGACGCGGTGGCGGGCCTGCCCTGGGAAAGGAGCACGGGCTCGGCGCTCGCCGACGTCGCGGGCACGACGAGCGCGGCTCCCGCGAGCGCGCCGGTGGTCAGCACCGCGAGCGCGGCACGCGCTGCTCGGTGTCTGCGGGAGCGCGCGGGGGCGGTGGGGGATGGGGTGCGCATCGCGTTCTTCTACCTCTCCGTCCGCCCCGGGTCGGCATCGACCCGGGGCACAGTTCGTCATCGAGCCGTGCCTTCAGCCGCGGCGCCGCGGCTGAGGTGTGGTGCTGGGAGAGCGCTCTTACCGAGGCTGAGTTTTCACCCGGTCGGAGGGGCTGTCAAGCGATCGCACGGCCGCGGTGTCCGTCTATATCCGTCCATAACTGGGCAAAAAGGGCCCCTATTTCTAACGAACTAGTTAGTAAGTAGGGTCTCCCCGCGGCGCGGCGGCGCACTCCTCGCCGCCTCGGGAAAGCGCTCTTACCCCTGCTATCGTCGCCACGTGAGCGAGCACGTGGAGCATCGGGTGCCGACGCTCGACGACGTCGCGCGGGTGGCGGGGGTGTCGCGCGCGACGGTCTCGCGCGTCGTGAACGGGAAGCGCAAGGTCGCGCCCGCGGTCCAGGAGGTTGTCCTGCAGGCCGTCGCCACGACCGGGTACGTGCCGAACCGGGCGGCGCGCTCGCTCGTCACGCGCCGCACCGGGACCGTCGCGGTCGTCGTGTCCGGCGCCGAGCCGGGTCCCGACGACGGCCTGCACCTCCCGCGCCTGCTCGCCGACCCGTTCTTCGGCCGCGTCGTGGGGTCGTTCGTGCGGTCCCTGCGTCCGCACGACGTCCACCCGGTGCTCATGCTCGCCGACGGCGACGAGGCGCGGCAGCAGGTCGTCTCGTACCTCCGGTTCGGGAACGCCGACGGCGCGCTCGTCGTCTCGACCCGCGCCGACGACCCGCTGCCCGAGCAGCTCCTGGCCACGGGCAGGCCCACGGTGCTCTTCGCCCGGCCCCCGCGGCCCCTCCCGGTGAGCTATGTCGACGTCGCGAACGCCGACGGTGCGCGCCTCGCCGCGCACCACCTGCTGGACCGCGGCTGCCGGTCGGTGGGCGTCGTCTCGGGCCCCCTCGACGTGCTCGCGGCGCGCGACCGTCTCGAGGGGTTCCGCGACGCCATGGCCCGGCGCGGCCACGCGTACGTGCCGAGCGCGGAGGGCAACTTCACGGTCGAGAGCGGCGAGGCCGCGATGCTCGAGCTGCTGCGCGCGGCTCCCGGCCTGGACGGCGTCTTCGTGTCGAACGACGTCATGGCCCAGGGCGCGGTGCACGCGCTGCGCGAGCAGGGTCGCCGCGTCCCGGACGACGTCGCGGTCGTCGGGTTCGACGACAGCCCCGCCGGCACGCTGACGCGCCCGGCTCTCACGACGGTGCGGCAGCCCGTGGAGGAGATGGCCGCCGAGATGGCGCGCCTCCTGCTGGAGCAGGTCGAGACCGGCGAGCCGCGGGTCACGTCGCGGATCTTCGACCCCGTGCTCGTCGTGCGGGACTCGGCCTAGACCGGCGCGCAGCGACGCGTGGCCAACGCCGTGCGCCGGTCAGTCGAACGCGACGCCTGTCAGCTCCTCCGAGACGGACCAGAGGCGCGCGGCTTCCGAGGCATCACGCAACGGGGCCCAGAGCTTCTGCTCTCCGGGCGGTCCGCCGGCGTTGCCCGGCCACTGCGGTCCGTAGAAGGCACCACCCCTTGCGTCGGGGGACGTCGCGGCCATGAGAGCGGGCAGGGCTGCCGTCTGCGTCGTCCCGACGAGCAGTCCGTGCGAGGACAGCCACTCGATCATGCGTCGGCCTCGTGTCGCGGAGTCACGGGCGAGCTCGGGCCGTGCCGCGAGCAGGCTCGTCGGGGCGACACCGGGATGGGAGACGTTGCTCGTGATGCCCCAGTCCTGTGCCGTGCTGCGCCGGTCGAGCTCGAGCGCGAACAGCCCGACGGCGATCTTCGACTGCCGGTAGGCGCCCATCCCGTCGTAGCCCTGCTGCCACTGGAGGTCGTCCCAGCGGATCCTGCCGCTGCGGGCGGCAACGCTCGCCTGCGAGGTCACCCGGGCCTGCCCGGTCCGCAGGAGCGGGAGGAGGTGGCCGGTGAGGGCGAAGTGGCCGAGGTGGTTGGTCCCGAGCTGCAGCTCGAACTCGTCGGTGGTGACCTGACGCGTGGGCGGTGTCATGACGCCGGCGTTGTTGACGAGCAGGTGGATCGGCTGTCCCTCGTCGAGCAGCGTCTGCGAGAACGAGGACACGGAGGCGAGCGAGGACAGGTCCATCTCACGCAGCGTCAGGCGAGCTGCGGAGTGTCCGGCCCGGATCCGCGCCGCCGCGGCCTCGCCCTTGTGCGGGTTGCGGACCGGCATGACGACGTCGGCCCCGGCGGCGGCGAGTCGGGTCGCGATCTGGAGGCCGACGCCGTCGCTCGCGCCGGTGACGACGGCGCGCCGACCCGTGAGGTCGGGGACGGTGATCTCGTGGCTCGTGCGGGGCATGAGTACTCCTCGGTGCTGGACGCGGTCGGGCGCGCGGCGGACGGCCCATGCCAGGTTCAGCCAGGCGCAGCACGTTATCCACGGCCTGATGATCCGTGGCTCGGCAGTTCCAGGCACGTGACGATGGACCCATGATCGACAGAGCGGGGCTCGCCGACTTCCTGCGCGCTCGCCGCGCCGTGCTGCAGCCCGAGGACGTGGGTCTGCCGCGCGGATCGCGACGCCGCACCGAAGGGCTGCGGCGAGAGGAGGTCGCGAGCCTGTGCCACATGTCCACGGACTACTACTCCCGGCTCGAGCGAGAGCGTGGCCCGCAGCCCTCGGAGCAGATGGTCGCTTCGATCGCGCAGGGCCTGCACCTGTCGCGCGCGGAACGGGACCACCTGTTCCGGCTCGCCGGGCATCGTCCGCCCGAGCCCGGGGCGGCCGGCGATCACGTGGACCCCGGGCTGCTGCGGATCATCGAGCGCCTGGAAGACACACCGGCGGAGATCGTCACCGAGCTCGGCGAGACGCTGTGGCAGACGCCTCCCGGCGTCGCGCTCGTCGGTGACCTTCGCCGGTACACGGGCCCCTCGCGAAGCATCGGGTACCGCTGGTTCACCGACGCGTCGGTGCGCGACCTCTACTTTCCAGAAGACCACGCCTTCTACTCCCGGATGTACGCGTCGGGGCTGCGCGGGGTGCTCGCCCTGCGGGGGCCGCAGTCGCGCGCTGCCCACCTGGCCCGGCTTCTCCTCGACCGCAGCGAGGAGTTCCGCACGGTGTGGGACCGGCACGAGGTGGGCGTGCGACCACGCCAGGTCAAGCGGTACCTCCACCCGCTCGTCGGGCCGCTCGAGCTCAGCTGCCAGACCCTGCTCGATCCCGAGCAGTCGCACTCGCTGCTTGTCTACACCGCAGCACCTGGGAGCCGGTCCGCGGAACGCTTGCAGCTCCTCACCGTCCTCGGACCGGCCCGAGCCTGAGACGTGGTGCGAGACGACGGCTCGCCTGCTGGACGAGTCCGGGCACAGCTCCCAGGGCGCGGGGAGGCAGAATGGATCCATGCCTCTCGCCCCGCGCTACGTCGCTGCCGACGACCGCTACGACACCATGACCTACCGGCGGACGGGGCGCAGCGGCCTCGACCTGCCCGCGATCTCGCTCGGTCTGTGGCACAACTTCGGTGACGTGAACCCGTTCGAGACGCAGCGCGCGGTGCTGCGCCGCGCGTTCGACCTCGGGATCACGCACTTCGACCTGGCGAACAACTACGGCCCGCCCTACGGCTCGGCGGAGGAGAACTTCGGCCGCCACCTCGCGCAGGACCTCGGCGCGTACCGCGACGAGCTCGTCATCTCGTCGAAGGCCGGCTACGACATGTGGCCCGGCCCCTACGGCGACGGCGGCTCGCGCAAGTACCTGCTCTCCTCGCTCGACCAGTCGCTCCGCCGGATGGGCCTCGACTACGTCGACGTCTTCTACCACCACCGGCCGGACCCGAGCACGCCGCTCGAGGAGTCCATGCGCGCGCTGCACGACGCCGTCCAGCAGGGCAAGGCGCTGTACGTGGGCGTGTCCAACTACTCGCCCGCGCGCACGCGCGAGGCTGCGGCGATCCTGGCCGACCTCGGCACCCCGCTGCTCATCCACCAGCCGAGCTACTCGATGCTCAACCGCCACGTCGAGGACCCGGCGCACGAGGACGCGTACGACGGCGTGCAGACCGAGTCACTGCTCGACGTCGTGGGCGACCTCGGCGTCGGCACCATCGTGTTCTCGCCGCTGCAGCAGGGTCTGCTCACGGACCGCTACCTCTCCGGTTCGGCGCCCGAGGGGTCGCGCGCGGCCCGACCGGACTCGCCCTTCCTGTCGGAGAAGAACCTCGACGAGACGTACCTGGAGCGCGCGCGGGCGCTGAACGAGATCGCGGGTTCCCGCGGCCAGACTCTCGCGCAGCTCGCCCTCTCCTGGGTGCTGCGCGACGACCGCGTCACCTCCGCCCTCGTCGGGGCGAGCAGCGTCCGCCAGCTCGAGAACAACGTCGCGGCCCTCTCCGCGCCCCCGCTCACCCCGGAGGAGTCGGCCACCATCGAGTCCGTCCTCGCGAGGTAGGACCGCCGGTCGCGAGGTAGAGCCCGCGGCGTCCTACCTCGCGTTCGGAGCTTCTACCTCGCGGGTCAGCGGAAGCGCTGGACGGCGAGCGGGGCGGCCTCCGCGAGTCCGCGGACGGCCGGGTGGTCAGCGCCCGGGGCGGCGCCCGCGAACACGTCGCGCAGCGACCCCGACGCCACGAACGTGCCGTCGGCGAGCACGTGCACGATGGGGCACATCCGCTCGACGAGCTCGAGGTCGTGCGAGACCAGCAGCACGGCGGTGCCGAGGGCGGTCGTCGCGTCGGCGAGGCGGCGCACGACGTCGCCGCGCATCGCGGGGTCGACGGCGGTGAGCGGCTCGTCGAGGAGGAGCGCCCGGGGGCGCGTCGCGAGCGCGACGGCGAGCGCGACCCGCTGCTTCTCGCCGCCCGAGAGCGACTGCACGGTCCGCGGCGCGTAGCGGGGCTCGAGCGCGACGTCGCCGAGCAGGTCCTCGACGGAGCGTCCGCTCGGGCGGCCGGCACGCCGCGCGTCCTTGAGCGCCGCGGACAGCGTGCGGTCCACCGTCCAGCGGGGGTCGATGCCGATGCCGGCGAGGCCGTCCTGGGAGACGCGGCGCACGTCCGCCGTGAACTGCTTCTTGTCGCGGCGGGAGAGCTTGCCGACCGTCCGCTCGGCGTAGGTGACGTGGCCCGCCGTGGGGCGCACGAGGCCGACGAGCGCGCGCACGATCGTCGACTTCCCGGCGCCCGACTCCCCGACGATCCCGACCGGCGCGGTGCCGGGCGTCACGTCGAGGTCGATACCGTGCACGACGTCGGGGCCTCCGTAACCGGCCGCGAGGCCGCTGGCGCGCAGGAGGGGGGTCGTCGTCGTGCTCATGGGTCACCTTCTGGTCGTCGGGGTCCGGGCGGGCGGTCCGGGCTCCCGCTCGTCCGACGAACGACGCTACCGCGGAGTTCCGTGGCGTCGCTCACGCGGCTCACCCGCCGACCTCCACGGACGCGGCGCACGAACGGTCGGCGGGGCGCGGTAGCCTGAGGCACGCGTCTCCGGATCCTCGAGCCAAGGTGGTCCGCCGACCGTAGTACGGCAACCGTCCGCGGGACGTGATGCCCGGACGGAGGATCGTGACCAGGACGGTCGACGAGCCGGAGCTCCTCGCGCCCGGCGAGGCGGTGGACCTCGACAACTGTGCCCGCGAGCCCATCCACGTCCCCGGCATGATCCAGCCGCGCGGGGTCCTGCTGGTGGTCCGCGAGGCGGACGGCGTGCTGCTCCAGGCGTCGGCGAACGTGGAACGGCACCTCGGCGTCCCCGCGGAGGAGCTCGCGGGCCGGCCTCTCGCCGACGTGCTCGGCGAGGAACCTGCGCGTGACCTGCTCGCGCACGCGGCGGACGGCGCGGACCTCGCGACGCGCAACCCCGTGACCCTGCACCTCGACCGCTGGGACGGCAGGCCGCTCGACGTCGACGCCGTGCTCCACCGGCCGCCGCTGCCGGAGGAGGGCCCGGGCTCCGAGCCGGTGCTCGTCGTCGAGCTCGAGACCGCGGCGGGCGCGCGCCCGCTGACGTTCCCCAACACCTACCTCGCCGTCCGGCAGGCGCTGCGCGACCTCGAGCGCGCCGCGACGCTCGACGAGCTGTACGACGACGCGGCCCGGCACGTGCGCGAGCTCACGGGCTTCGACCGCGTGATGATCTACCGCTTCGACGCGGACTACAACGGGGAGGTCGTGGCCGAGGCGCGCCGGGACGACCTCAACGCGTTCCTCGGGCTGCACTACCCGGCGTCGGACATCCCGCCGCAGGCGCGCGCGCTGTACGAGAAGAACTGGATCCGGCTCATCGCGGACGTGGACTACGCGCCCCAGCCGATCGTCCCGACGCTGCTCCCCACGACGGGCGCGCCGCTCGACCTCACCTACTCGACGCTGCGCAGCGTCTCGCCGATCCACCTCGAGTACCTGCGCAACATGGGCGTGCGGGCGTCGATGTCGATCTCGCTCCTGCGCGACGGCCGGCTGTGGGGGCTCGTCGCGTGCCACCACTACTCCGGCCCGCACGAGCCACCCTTCGAGGTCCGCACCGCCGCGGAGTTCCTCGGGTCCGCGCTCTCCGTCCGGCTCGTCTCCCAGGCGGAGGACGAGCGCGAGACCGAGGTGCGGCGCGCCGAGGGCGTCCTCGCGCACCTGGCCGCGGACAGCCGCGACGAGAGCGTCCCCATCGGCATCGCCCTGACGCGCTCGGGCTGGCTGCGCCGCCTCGTGCGGGCCGACGGCGCGGTCGTCGTCGCGGAGGGCGGCCTCATCGCGGTCGGCAACGTGCCCGACGAGGACGGGTGCCGCGCGCTCGTCGCGTGGGTCCTCGGGCACGGCGAGGACCTGGTCATGTCCGACGCCCTGCACCGGGACGCGCCGGACGTCGCGGCGATCGTGCCCGACGTCGCGGGCGTCCTCGGGATCGTGCTGCCCGAGGGCCAGGTCGTGCTGTGGGTGCGCGACGAGGTCCTGCGGCACGTGGACTGGGGCGGCGACCCGTACAACAAGGAGATCGCGCGCGGCGAGGACGACTCGGTGCGGCTCAGCCCGCGCAAGTCGTTCGAGCGGTGGCGCGAGGTCGTGCGCGGGCACAGCGTGCCCTGGACGTCGGACCAGACGGACGTCGCGACGTCGCTGCGCGGCCACCTCGTCGAGGCCCTCTACCTGCGCGGCCGCAAGGCGGTGCGGGCGACGGAGGAGCTCCAGCGGAGCCTCCTGCCCGCGCTCCTGCCCGACGTCCCGGGGTGGACGCTGCAGTCGCGCTACGAGTCGGCCGGCACGGGTCTCGTGGGCGGCGACTGGTACGACGCGCTCGTGCTGCCGTCCGGGCGCCTCGCGCTCGTCGTGGGCGACGTGACGGGCCACGGGCTCCAGGCCGCGGCGACGATGGGCCAGCTCGGGACGACGCTGCGGGCCGCGCTCGTGAGCACGGGCTCCGCGGTCGAGGCGGTGACGCTGCTGGGGGAGGTCGCGCGCTGGACGCTCCCGGGCGAGGTCGCGACGATCGCCGTCGCGGTGCTGGACCCGGTGACCGGCGTCGTCGAGCACGTGTCCCTGGGGCACCCGCCGCTGCTCGTCGTCGCGCCCGACGGGACCACGAGCTGGACGGAGAGCGCGATCGTGCCGCCGCTCGGCCTCGTGGACCGCGTGCCGCCCGCGCAGCACGTCCAGGTGCCGCCCGGCGGCGCGCTCGTGCTGTACAGCGACGGGCTCGTGGAGCGGCGCGAGGAGTCGATCCTCGACGGCCTGCGGCGGCTCGCGGCGTTCTTCGCGGCGGAGCCGGGGACGGTCGACGTCGACGGCGTCGTGGCCGCCGCGCGCGACCCGCGCTCCGCGGACGACGCGACCCTGCTCCTGGTGCGGCGCGACGCCTGAGGCGCGCGCGCCGGGGCGCGAGCGTGCGGGGGGTCGAGCGTCGCGGCGGGGAAGCGGTGCGGCCGGGGTGTCAGCCGATCGGGAGGAGCGCGCTGCGCACGCCGGCCCCGCCACGGAAGACGGGGACGTCGAAGCGCGCCCAGACGTGCTTCTCGCCGGTGCCGGCGCGGAACCAGCCGACGGCCGTCGAGGCGCGCTGCGCGAGCACGAGCCCGAACCCGCCCGCGCCCGGCGAGCGCCGGCCCGCGATGACGGGGACGTCCGGCGAGTGGTCCACGACGTCGATGACGAGCTCGCGCCCGTCGCTGAGCAGGCGCACCTGCGTCGGGGGGAGGCCGTGGCGCAGCGCGTTCGTCGCGAGCTCGCTCGCGACGAGGACGACGCGCTCGGGCGTGGCCTCGAGCGCGCGGTCCGCGGGCAGCGGGGCGCCGGTGAGCATGCGGTGCAGGCCCTCCCGCAGGGTGGCGAGGTCCGCCAGCGTGCGCAGCGGCCAGGCACCGATCTCGACGAAGCCGGGCGGTACCGCCGCGTGGGCGAAGGTCACGCCTCGTCCTCGGCAGGTCCGGCGTCGTCGGTGAGCTCGAACAGCTCGGCGACACCGCTGAGCTCGAGCAGGTCGCGGACGCGGCGCGGGACGCGCTCCAGCACGGGTGCCCCCGAGCCGGCCGTGGCGGCGTGGTAGAGCAGGCGCAGGCCGCCCGAGTCCATGAAGGTGACCGCGCCGAGGTCGATGTGGATGCGCCCGTCCGCCGACTGCGCGAGCCGCAGCAGCTCGTCCTCGCGCCGGGCCTGGACCGCGGCGTCGATCTCGCCGCGCATGGTCCAGCGCGTGCCGCCGGCCGTCGTCAGGACGTCTCCGCTCGTGGTGGGGGTCACGGTGGTGGGCTCCTCCTCGGTCCCGGCACTGTACCGGGCACCCGGGATACGGTACGCGGCTCCGCCGACGCACGCGAGGCAGTGTCGCGGCGTGGCCGCGATCATCGGGTGACGTGCCTCTCCCGCGCCGCGCAGGGCGGCGCGGGGGAGCCACGACGAGGGCCGCACGGCGGGCCGGGACGGCGTCGCGGAGGACGCCGACCCGGCCCACCGTGCGGCCGGACGGCTCAGCAGGAGCGCGCGTCGAACCCGACCTCGAGCGGTGCGAACCCGTCGACCGTCACGACGGCCGTCCCGCCCGGGACGGACGCCGCGCGCGACGCGAACGACTGGTAGGCGCTCGCGCCCGGCGCCACGGCGGCGACCGTGCGCGTGCCGTACGGAGTCGCGAGGGTCACGTCGAGCGGCGCGTCGCCGTCGTTCGTGGCGCGGACCGCGACGTACACCTTGCCGGCCAGGCACCGCGTCTCGGCGGTGACCGTCACCGGCGCCGCGCCGGCGTCGGCCGTCCAGCGCAGGGCGTACTCCCGCTCCGTGCCGTCCTCTGCCGTCACGCGCACCGTCGTCGTGCCAGGGACGGCGTCGGCGGCCTCGACCGCGACCGTCGCCCAGGGGTCGTGCGCGACCGCCTCGACGGCGGGCACCCCGCCCGCGACGGGCACGTCGTACGCCGTGACGGCCGGGTCGAACCCGGCGAGGGGCTCGCCGGCCACCGTGATGCCCGACGCCGCGGCGTCGGTCCCCGTGCCGGGCACCTTGGCGAGCACCTCGATCTCGGAGACCACCAGGTGGGTGTTCGCCCGTGCCGTGAGGACGACGCGCACGGACGACGTCCGCACGTCCGCGGGGATCTCGACCGCGGGCGCGGGGCCGTCGGGCGAGGCGTCCACCGTGACTGGCGCGCCGACGTCGGTCCACGTGCCGCCCACGAGGGCCTGGAGCCGGACGGACTGCGCCCAGCTCGCGCTGGACCCGTCCTTCCAGAACCGCGTCACGACGCCCGTGACGTCCCGGTCCGCGGGGAGCGTGACGGTGAGCGTGTCGGAGGTGCGCTTGGTGCCCGACACCCAGTTCGACCACGCCTTGTCGGTGAGGTTGCCGTTCACGACGCCGCCGACGGCGTAGCCCGGCTCGGTGAACGTCGCGCTCGCTGTCGTGCCCGCGGCGAGCGCGCCGTTGGCGGACGCCGCCTCGGTCACCTGGACGCGGACGGTGGCCGGGAGCGTGGCGCCCGCCCCGGCGTCGGCCGTGCCCGTGAGCTCGACGACCCCGACGGCGTCGTACGCGTCCGCGGGGGCGTCGTCCCAGACCACCGGGCGCTGCACCTCCGCGCCGCCGGCAGCGACCGCCGTGACGGTCGCGGGCAGGGTCGGGGTGCCGCCCGCGTACGCCTTGGCGCGCGCGGGGAGCGTGGACGTGAGCTCGTCGACGACGACGGTCGCCGTCGCGGCGACCTCGCCGCCGGTCGGCGTGGCCACGGTGCCGGTCACCTCGACGGTGCCGGGCTCGGCCCACGCGTCGTCGGCCGGCACGTCCCACGTCACGGGGAGCGCGCCGCGCGCCCCGTCACGGTAGACCGGGGTGACGGTCGCGGGGAGCTCGGGCGCGGTGCCCGGCGTCGTGAACGCCTGGACGGGCTCGGTGCCGAGGACCGTCTCGTCGACCACGCGCCAGCGCTGGTTCACGCCGGAGTTCGCGAGGTACGTGCCCACGGGCGAGCCGTCCGCCGTGGCCTGGCCGCCGACCTCGAGGAGGGTCTTCGAGGACGCGTTGACGAGCGTGAAGGTGCCGTCGCCGGTCGTCGAGAGGATCCACTGCGCGGCGAGCGGGGTGTCCCCGACGTCGGCGGGCGCGTCCTGGAGGACGGCGGACGTGTCGGCCGCGACGGCGAGCTGGCGGCCCGTGGCCGCGTTCGTCACGGCGTAGCGCGTGCGGTGCGTGCCGGAGCCCTCGGGGGCGCCGAGCGCCGTGAGCTCCCACGCCTGCTCCGCGACCGGCGCGTCGGTGCGGATCACGACGCCCGTGCCCGACGCCGACGGCGCGAGAGAGCGGTCCGCCTGGACGCCGTCGAGACGGTAGGCGTGCCCGTCCTGCACGAGCGCGGCGTCGTCCGCGACGCCGGAGACGCCGTCGACGACGAACGTCGTCACGGACTCGGCCGGCACGACGAGCGTCGCGCTCGGACCGTCCGCACCCGTCTCGACGGCCACCGGCTCGCCCTCGACGAGGTAGCCGGCCGTGCTCGTGACCACGGGGGTGACGGTCGCATCGGACCCGACCGCACCGAACTTCGACAGGTCGAGCGTCACGGCGCGCTCGGCCTTCGTGGCGTTGACGTGGACGACCGTCGCGGACGTGCCGTCGGCCGACACCGCGGCCGTGCTGCTGGCGTCGTCCGAGCGGATCAGCGAGTCGCCCGGCTCGATGTAGTGCGTGAAGTTCTGGGTCGCCCAGTACTTCGTGTTCGTGTAGATCGGGCACGTCTCGAGCGTGTCCTCGGCGGTGCAGTCGAACGGGATCTGGATCTCGCCCCAGTTCATGCCGTTCGCGCTCTCGCCGCCGGGCGCCATGTTGGCGTAGTCCTCGACCGGCTGCCAGAACACCCACGCGCTCGGTTCGAGCTCGCGCAGGTCGTCGACGATGTGCTGCGCGCTGCCGAGGCCGGACTCCATGGTCTCGAAGTCCTGGCCCGTCGAGCTCCAGTTCCCGCCGACCTCGCTCATCCACAGCGGCTTGTCCTCGCCCTTGGCGATGTCGCGGACCGTCGTGCGCTGGCCCGTGCCGTAGGTGTGGACGTTGAGCTGCGACACCTGGTCGCGGACCGCCTGCGGGTACGCGTTCCAGTTGGTCGCGAACGTGCCGGGGTTGGTCTCGTCCATCGCCGAGACCACGGCGTCGGTCGAGGAGCCCTCGAGCGCCGCGGCGAGCGCCGGGACGACCTTCGCCTGGAGCGCGGGGCCCATGTGGGCGCCCTCCTGGCGGCCGCCGGTGGGGTTGCCGTCGGCGCCGAGCTGCGTGCCCCAGTAGTTGGTGTTGGGCTCGTTGAACGGGTCGATCGTGTCGACCTCGATGCCGTGCGCGTCCTCGAGGCGCTCGGTCACGCCGACCAGGTAGGCCGCGAAGTCGTCGATGCTGTCCGTCTTGAGCTGGTCCGCGGTCGAGCTGAACCCGCCCGAGACGTACCCGCTCACGGTCATGAACCACGGCGGGGAGTTGCTGAACGTCTCCCAGTGCGTGACGTCGTCCTTGATGCGGTCGACCCACCAGCGCTGCGTCGCGTCGGCGTCCTCGTCCCAGTGGTCCGGGTTCTCGGGGTCCCACCAGTCCACGTCGGTGCGCGTCGTGCCCTCGGGCGCCTTCCACCAGCCGTCGACGGCGCCGCCGGCGCGCAGGTAGTCCGGCACGTCGGGAGCGTTCCCGCCGCCGACGTTGTAGCGCGCGATGTTGAGGTTGAGGCCCTCGTCACCGAACACCATGTCCGCGAGCCGGTCGCGGATCTCGTCCGGGTAGCCGCCCGTGGCGTTGGCGAACCACACGAGGCTCGTGCCCCAGCCCTCGAACGGCGCGCCCGCGTACGACGGGTCGGGCGTCACGGTGACGCCCGCGACGTCGGCGGGGGCCGCCGTCGTCCCGGTCGCGGCGACCGCGCCCGCGGGCGAGGCCTGCGCGGGCAGGGCCGCGAGCGCGCAGCCGGCGACGAGCGCCCCGGCACCGAGGCCCGCGACGACGCGGGCCCCCGTCCGGCGGGCGGCCGCACCGCCCGGGCCCGTGCGGCGAGGACCGGGTGGTCCACCCCGCGTGGTCGTGTCGGTCTCGGTCGGGCTCATCCCTGAGCCACCTCCTTCGCGTCGCTGCGAACCGGCGGGGTGCACCGGGTGCGGGTCGTTCCCGCGGGGGTCTGTCGTGCCGAGGTAGAGCCCTGGTCCGCCGAGGTAGAGCCCCGGTCTGCCGAGGGAGAGGCGTGGTCTCGACGACGGCGACCACGGCCTCCACCTGGGCGGTACCAGGCCGCTACCTCGCGGGACCACGGCTCTACCTCGTGGAACCGGGGCGCTACCTCGCGGTGGCGGGGTTGTTCCTCGGCGGAGTCGGCGCGGCCGGGCGGCGGACGACGGCGACGCCGCGCGGCTCGAGCAGCAGCGCGCCTCCCGCCGTGCCCTCCACGGGGGCCTCCGCCGTGCCTTCCGCCGTGCCATCCGTCGTGACGGCCCTCGTGCCCGACGCCGTGAGGCGGCGCCCGGCGAGGACGTCGCCCGCGACGTCGGGCACCTCGACCGGGCGCGCCGTGCGGTTGACGAGGAACCAGAAGTCGTCCGTGCCGTCGGTGCGCACCGCGAGCTCGACGTCGCCGCGCACGGCGGCGGGCAGCTCGCTGCGCACGCCCGCGTCGTCGAGCAGGCGGGCGAGGACGGGGACGAGGCCCTGGCGGCCGAAGCGCGTGGAGACGTAGGCGGCGGAGCCCTCGCGGGCGCCCGCACCGTCCCCGGCGCGGACCGTCCGGCGCGTCACGGCGGCGCGGCCGGCCTGCTCGCCGGTCTTGTACCAGCCCAGCACCTCGACGTCGGGGTCGACGACGTCCACCGGCTCGGTCCACACCGTGCCCTCGAGCTGCTCGCCCGCGAGCTCGACCGTCGCGCTCTCGCCGTCCAGCAGCGGGGCGAACTCCTCGACCCGGATGCCGAGCAGGTCGCGCAGCGCGCCCGGGTAGCCGCCGAGCCACGCGTGGTCGTCCTGGTCGACGACGCCCGAGAAGTAGGTCGTGACGAGGTGGCCGCCCGCCTCGACGAACGCCGTGAGGCGGTCGCGCAGGCCGGCCGGGACGACGTGCAGCACCGGCGCCACGACGACGTCGTACGTCGCGAGGTCCGTCGCGGACGGTACGACGTCCGCGCGGACGCCGAGCGCGAGGAACGCCGAGTACCAGTCGAGCGCCTCCTGGCGGTAGCGCAGCCGGTCGGTGGGGTGGGAGTCGAGCTCGCTCGTCCACCACGAGTCCCAGTCGAAGACGATCGCGGCGCGCGCGGGCTTCTGCGTGCTGCCCGCGACGGGCGCGAGGTCGCGCAGCGTCGCGCCGAGCGCGACGACGTCGCGGAAGAGGCGCGAGCGCTCGCCCGCGTGCGGGACCATGCCCGAGTGGTACTTCTCCGCGCCGGCCGCGGACTGGCGCCACTGGAAGTAGCAGACCGCGTCGGCGCCGTGGGCGACGTGGGTGAGCGAGTCGCGCGCGAGCTCGCCCGGCTTCTTCGCGACGTTGACGGGCTGCCAGTTCACCGCGCTCGTCGAGTGCTCCATGAGGAACCACGGGCGGTGCCGGGCGATGCCGCCCGTGAGGTTCGCGGAGAACGACAGCTCGTCGAGCGCCTGCGGGCCGGGCAGCACGTAGTGGTCGTTGGAGACGAAGTCGAGCTCGTCCGCCCACGCGGCGTAGTCCATGCCCTTCGTCTCGCCCATGACCATGAAGTTCGTCGTCACGGGCACGTCCGGCGTGACGCGGCGCAGGATCTCCGCCTCGGCGCGCAGGTACTGGCGGAGCGCGTCGGACGAGAAGCGCTTGAAGTCGAGCTGCTGGGTCGGGTTCGGGTGCGACGCGGCGAGCCGCGGCGGGAGGACCTGCTCCCACGCGCTGTAGCGCTGCGACCAGAACGCGGTGCCCCACGCGGCGTTGAGCGCGTCGAGCGTCGTGTAGCGGTCGCGCAGCCACGTGCGGAAGGCCGCGGCCGCGTCGTCGGAGAAGTCGTAGACGTTGTGGCAGCCGAGCTCGTTCGACACGTGCCACGCGACGAGCGCCGGGTGGTCGCCGTACCGCTCGGCCATGCGCTCGACGAGGCGCAGCGCGTGCTCCCGGAAGACCGGCGACGTCGGGCGCCACTGCTGCCGCGCGCCCGGCCACAGGGTCTCGCCCGTGCGCGTCTGCGGCAGGACCTCCGGGTGCTTCGTCGTCAGCCACGGCGGCGGCGAGGCGGTCGCCGTCGCCAGGTCGACCGTGATGCCGTGCGCGTGGAGCAGGTCCATCGCGTCGTCCAGCCACGCGAAGTCCCACGTGTCCTCGGTCGGCTGGATGCGGGCCCACGAGAAGATCGCGAGCGAGACCACCGTCACGCCCGCCTCGCGCATGAGGCGCACGTCCTCGTCCCAGACCTCGCGCGGCCACTGGTCCGGGTTGTAGTCCGCGCCGTAGGACAGGCCCGACGGCGTGTACGCGCCGGGCTCGCCCGGCGGCGTGTGCGGCCCGGGACGGCGCAGCCAGCGGAACGGGGTGGGGGAAGACATGCAGGCTCCTCAGGTGCTCGCAGAGCGGTCGACGGCGGGGTGGGCCGTCGGCGGGGTGCCGCGTGGTCGCGCCGGGAGGCGCGACCACGCGGCCGACGGGGCAGGGCCGGGCGCGCCGGCGGGCGCCCGGCGGGGCCGGGTCACTCGGTGACGGTGAACCCCTGCTCGGTGCCGTACTTCGCGGACGCGTCCTGCCAGGCCTTCAGGCCGTCGGCGAGGGTCGTGCCCGAGACGTAGGCCTGGCCCACGGTGTCGTTGAAGATCGAGTTCGCGTAGACCTGGAACGGCAGGTACGACCAGCCCTCGACGACGTCGGACGCCGACTGCGCGAGGACCTCGTTGATCTTCTGGCCGCCGAAGTACTCGGACTCGAAGCCCTGGAACTCGTCGGACTCCAGCTCGGCCGTCGTGGCCGGGAACGCGCCGCCGTCCACGCGCGTCTGCACGCCGTCGCCCGCGTTCGCGTACTCGAGGAATCCGTAGGCGAGCGCCTGGTTCGAGCTCGCGGCCGGGACGGACAGCGCGGAGCCGCCGTTCTCGGCGCTCGCGGACGCGCCCTCCTCCCACTGGGGGAGCGGGGCGACGCGCCACTTGCCCGCGCCGTCGGGCACGCCCGACTCGAGGTTCGCGGGCATCCACGCGCCGATCGCGAGCGTCGCGATCGTGCCGTTGCCGAGGCCCTGGTACCACTCGTCGCTCCACGAGCCGACGGGCGCGAGGAGGTCCTCGTCGATGAGCGTCTGCCAGGTCTGCGCGAACTGCGTGCTGCCCTCGTCCGCGAGGTCGATCGTCACGTCCGTGCCGTCGACCTGGAACGGCTGGCCGCCGGCCTGCCAGATGAGCGAGGTCGTGAACCCTGCGTCGCCCGTGTCGTTGGTGATGTACACGTTCGGGTCGGCCGCGTGCAGGGCGCGCGCGGCCTCGACGAAGCCGTCCCACGTCGTCGGCACCTCGATGCCGTGCTGCGTGAAGACCTCCTCGTTGTAGAAGAGGGCCATGGGGCCGGAGTCCATGGGCAGGCCGTAGATGCCCTCGCCCTGCTGGACGGCGTTCCACGGCCCGGGGGTGAAGGTCCCGTCGAGCTCGTCGGCACCGAACGACGACAGGTCGGCGACGGCGTCCGACAGCGCGAACTGCGGGAGCGCGTAGTACTCGACCTGCGCGACGTCGGGCACGCCCTTGCCGGCGGCGATCGCGTTCTGGAGGGCGGTGTACTGGTCGTTGCCGGTGCCCGCGTTGACGAGCTCGACGTCGACGTTCGGGTACTCGGCCTCGAAGTCGCTGACGACCTGCTCGAGCGTGGGCTCCCAGGCCCACACCGTGAGGCTGCCACCCTCCTCGAGGGCCGCGGCGACGTCGTCGGCCGAGCCGGCGTCCCCGCCGGAGTCGTTGCCGCCGCCCGAGCTGCAGGCGGCCAGGGCCAGCGCGACGACGCCGGTGGCGGCGACGGCGCGCAGGGCGCGGGTGGTGCGGATGGACATGAGGGTTCCTCTCACTTCGTCGTCAGACGGATCGGGCGGGGTGGGTGCGGGGGTGGTGGGCCGGCCCGTGCGGCGGCGCGGGCGTCACTCCTTGACGGACCCGGCCGCGAGGCCGGACTGCCAGTAGCGCTGGAGCAGGAGGAAGGCCGCGACGAGCGGCAGGATCGTGAGGAGCGAGCCGGTGATCACAAGGTCGAAGATCGCCTCGCCGCCGGCGGTCGCGGCCTGCGCGTTCCACGCGTTGAGGCCGAGCGTCAGCGGGTACCAGTCGGGGTCCTTGAGCATGATCAGCGGCAGGAAGTAGTTGTTCCACGTCGCGACCATCGTGAAGAGCAGGACCGTGACGATCCCGGGCGCGAGCAGCGGCAGCGACACCTGGAAGAACGTGCGCGCCTCGCTCGACCCGTCCACGCGCGCGGCCTCGAGCAGCTCCGTCGGGATCGACTCGGCGGCGAACACCCACATGAGGTAGAGGCCGAACGGCGAGATGAGCGACGGGATGATGACGGCCCACGGCGTGTTCGTCAGCCCCATCTGGCTGAACATGAGGAACGTCGGGACGGCCAGGGCCGTGCCCGGCACCGCGACCGCGCCGATGACCGTCGCGAACACGCCGCGCTTGCCGGGGAAGTCGAACTTCGCGAGCGCGTACCCGCCGAGCACCGCGAGGAACGTCGCACCGCCGGCCCCGACCACCACGTACAGCAGCGTGTTCGCGAACCAGCGACCGAAGATGCCGCCGTCGTAGGTGAGCGTCCGGGCGATGTTGTCGAAGAGCGCGAAGTCGCCGCTGAACCACAGGCCGAACGAGGAGAACAGGCTCGACTGCGTCTTGGACGCGTTGACGACGAGCCAGAACAGCGGCACGAGCGCGTAGAGCAGGACGATCCCCGTGAGGACCGTCAGCAGGACGCTGCGGCGGGGGCGGGTGACGCCGTGCGGGGCGCGCGAGCGCAGGCGCACGGGCTTGCGGGTCGTGGCGCTCGTCGTCGTGCGGGACGCGGCGGGGACCGCCGGGGTCGAGGGGGTCGTGGCGGTCATCGTCAGGCCTCCTTGCGCATGCCGCGCAGCTGGACGACGTAGGCCACGATCATCGTGAGGACGCCCATGATGATGGCGACGGTCGCCGAGTAGTTGTACTGCTGGCCGGAGAACGACAGCGAGTACGCGTACAGGTTCGGGGTGAAGTACGTCGTGATCGCGTTGGGCGCGAGGCTCTGCAGGATGCTCGGCTCGTTGAAGAGCTGGAACGAGCCGATGATCGAGAAGATCGTCGCGATGACGAGCGAGCCGCGGATCGCGGGGATCTTGATCGCCCGGACGACCTGCCACTGGGACGCGCCGTCGAGCTCGGCGGCCTCGTAGAGCGAGGTCGGCACGACGCGCAGCGCCGAGTAGAAGATGAGCATGTTGTAGCCCACGAACTCCCAGGTCACGATGTTGCCGATCGACAGCAGCACCCAGTCGGGGGAGAGCGGGTTGGGGATCGTCGTGCCGAGCGCGTCGTTGATGTTCGCGACGAGCCCGAACCGCGTCCCGTACATGAAGCCCCACATGAGCGTCGCGACGACGGCCGGGACGGCGTAGGGGAGGAAGATCGAGATCCGGAAGAAGTTCCGCCCGTAGAGGCGACCGGAGTCGATCGCGAGCGCGACGAGCAGGGCGATGCCGAGCATGATCGGGACCTGGACCACGAGGAACAGCCCGACGCGAGACACGCCCGACCAGAACTGCGGGTCCGAGAACGCGCGGGAGTAGTTCTCGAACCCGACGAACTGCGTGCCGCCCACCATCTGGGTGCGGAACAGGCTGAGGTAGATCGAGTACGCGATCGGTGCGAGGAACACGAGCGCGAAGACCGCCATGAACGGCCCCACGAAGCCCCAGCCGGTCCACGAGCGCCGTCGGCGCCGCGCCGGGAGGGACGAAGGAGCGCCGACCGGTGGCCGGAGCGCTGCCACGGGTGGGGACGTCGTCGTCATGCTGTGGTCCTCGTCATCGGGGGACGGCGACGTCCGTCGTCGCCGTTGTTTGCGTAAACATGAGCATGGCACGAGGTTCGGTGTTTACGCAAACATCGCCTACTGTGGGTCCTGACCGGCCACGACACCGGTCCGGCACGGGTACTGTGCCGACACCACGAGGACGAGGACGCCATGACCGACGGGCTCGACGACGAGACCCCCGCCCTGACACGCACCGGGGGAGCTGCCGTCCGCACGGCACGGCGCGTCTCGATGGCCGACGTCGCGCGCGTCGCCGGGGTCTCCGCGCAGACCGTCTCCCGCGTCTCCAACGGGCACCCGGGCGTCGTCGAGAGCACGCGCTCGCGCGTCCTCGAGGCGATGACCGAGCTCGGCTACCGGCCCAACAGCGCGGCCCGCGCGCTGAAGAGCGGGTCGTTCCGCACGATCGGCGTCATCCTCTTCTCGCTCGCGACCACGGGCAACGTCCGCACGCTCGAGGCCATCGCGACCTCGGCCGCCGCCGAGGGCTACGCCATCACGGTCATCCCCGTCGCGGCGCCCACCCAGGACGGCGTCCACGGCGCCTTCACGCGCCTCGGCGAGCTCGCGGTCGACGCGATCATCCTGCTCATGGAGGTGCACCTCCTCGACGTCGCGCAGGTCAGCCTGCCGCCCGGCGTCCAGGTCGTCGTCGCGGACTCCGACGCGGGCGAGAGCTACGCCGTCGTCGACACGGACCAGGCCGACGGCACCCGCCAGGCCGTGCGGCACCTGCTCGACCTCGGGCACCGGACCGTGCACCACCTCGCGGGGCCCGCGCTCTCGTTCGCGGCCGAGCGCCGCACCTCCGCCTGGCGGGCGACCCTGGAAGAGGCGGGCCGCGAGGTCCCGCCGATCGAGCGGGGCGACTGGTCGCCGTCGTCGGGGTACGAGGCCGGGCTGCGCCTCGCGCGCCGCGACGACCTCACCGCCGTGTTCGTCGCCAACGACCAGATGGCCCTCGGGCTCGTCCGGGCCCTGCACGACTCCGGCCGCCGGGTCCCGCAGGACGTGAGCGTCGTCGGGTTCGACGACCTGCCCGAGTCCAGCGAGTTCCTGCCCCCGCTCACGACCGTCCACCAGGACTTCGCCGAGGTCGGGCGCCGGCTCGTCGCGCAGGTGCTCCGGCAGGTCCGCGAGGGCGTCCACGAGGCCGGCACCCGCCTCGTCCCGACCCGCCTCGTCGAGCGAGCGAGCACCGCCCCGCCCCCGGGATAGACCGCCGGTTCGGCGCGTCCCGGCCGCCGAGCAGGTGGTCCGGGCTCGTCCTGGTCGCGGGACGCGCGCGAACCACCTGCTCGGCCCGCCAGGATCACCTGGTCAGTCGTCGGCGACCCAGGCGCTCGGGTCCTCGACGACCCCGCGCAGCACCTCGCGCGCGCCGCCCGTGAGCGCGGCGTGGTCGCCGACGGGCGCGGGCAGCAGCACGACGTCGGTCCAGGGGGCGGCGAGGACGCGGGCCCGGAGCTCGGCCTCGGCGGCGGGGCGCAGGTAGGGCAGGAGCGCGGGGTAGATGCCGCCGAGCAGGACGGTGTCGATGTCGACGAGGTTGACGTAGTCGGCGAGCGCGCTGCCGAGCGCGGTCCCGGCGCGCTCGACCGCGGCGAGCGCGTCCGGCTCGCCGGCGTCGAGGGCGGCGACGAGCGTGCCGGTGGGCGCGTCGACGGGCAGGCCCGCGCCGCGCAGGAGCGCGTCCTTGCCCGCGTACTGCTCCAGGCAGCCCGTCGCGCCGCAGCGGCACCGGGGGCCGTGCGGGTCGACGACGACGTGCCCGACCTCGCCCGTCCAGCCGTGGCGGCCGTGGAACAGGCGGCGGTCGACGACGATCGCGGACCCGATGCCCACGTCGCCCGACACGTAGAGGTACGTCGAGGGCGCAGGCCCGGTCGCGTCGTCGGGCACGACGCCGTGGCTCGCCTGGGCGAGCGCGGCGAGCTTGGCCTCGTTCCCGATCTCGACGGCGACGTCGGGGCCGAGCCCGAGGAGGCGGACGGGGTCGAGGTGGGACCAGCCGAGGTTCGGTGCGACCTCGAGCCGGCCGGCGCGCGGGTCGACGAGGCCGGGCAGGGCGAGACGCGCGCCCGCGACGGTCATGCCGTCGGCGCGCACCTGGGCGAGGAGGTCGTGCGCGATGCGCCCGAGGCGGGCCAGCACCTCGGTGGGGTCGCTGTCGTGGAGGTCGTCGGGGTCGACCTGCTCGGCGACGACGGCGCCGGTGAGGTCGAGCACGCGCCCGCCGAGGTAGTCGACGTTCACCTCGAGCCCCAGACCCACGAGGGTGCGCGGCGCGGGGGCGAGCGGCACGGCGGGCCGCCCGGCGCGCTGCGGGGTGGCGGGCGGCAGCTCGGCGACGATGCCGGCGGCGACGAGGCGGTCGACGAGCGTCGAGACGGTGGCGCGCGTGAGCCCGCTCGCGCCGGCGATGTCGGCGCGCGAGCACGGGTGCGACGCCTCGAACACGGCCCGCGCGACCAGCGCGAGGTTGTGCTCGCGCAGCGTGGCCTGGCGGGCTGCTGGGGGACCCGTCCGGGTCGCGACGCTGCGGTTCACGGTCTTGACCTTACCGACCCGGACGGATAAGTTCAGCCGTACGACATAAATAGGCCGGGGTCGACCGACGTCGCTCCGGCCCTCTCGACGAGGAGACCACCGTGGCCGACGAGACCACCCAGGACATCAACTTCTCCTTCGGTCTGTGGACCGTGGGCTGGACCGCGCAGGACCAGTTCGGCAGCGCGAGCCGCCCGGCGCTCGACCCGGCCGAGTCGGTGCGTCGTCTGGCCGACCTCGGCGCGTGGGGCTTCACGTTCCACGACGACGACGTCGTCCCCTTCGGCGCGGACGACGCCGAGCGCACCAAGCGCCTCGACGCGGTGCGCCAGGCCGCCGAGGACACGGGCCTCGTCATCGAGATGGTGACGACCAACCTGTTCAGCCACCCCGTCTTCAAGGACGGCGGCCTCACGTCGAACGACCGCGGCGTGCGCCGCTACGCGCTGCGCAAGGTGCTGCGCAACGTCGACCTCACCGCCGAGCTCGGCGCCAAGACGTTCGTCATGTGGGGCGGCCGTGAGGGCACCGAGTACGACGGCGCGAAGGACCTGCACTCCGCGCACGAGCGCTACGCCGAGGGTCTCGACCTCACCGCGGCGTACATCAAGGAGAAGGGCTACGACCTCAAGATCGCGCTCGAGCCCAAGCCGAACGAGCCCCGCGGCGACATCTTCCTGCCGACCATCGGCCACGCGCTCGGCCTCATCGCGAAGCTCGACAACGGCGACATCGTGGGCCTCAACCCGGAGACGGGCCACGAGCAGATGGCGGGCCTCAACTACACGCACGGCCTCGCGCAGGCGCTGTGGGCGGGCAAGCTCTTCCACATCGACCTCAACGGCCAGCGCTCGATCAAGTTCGACCAGGACCTCGTGTTCGGCCACGGCGACCTGCTCTCCGCGTTCTTCACGGTCGACCTGCTCGAGAACGGCTTCCCGAACGGCGGCCCCACGTACACGGGCCCGCGCCACTTCGACTACAAGCCGTCGCGCACCGAGAACGAGGTCGGCGTGTGGGACTCCGCGCGCGCCAACATGGAGACCTACCGCCTGCTCGCGCGCAAGGCCGCGGCGTACCGCGCCGACAGCCGCGTCCAGGAGGCGTTCGCGCACTCCGGCGTGTTCGAGCTCGGCCAGTCCACGCTGGGCGAGGGCGAGTCCGTGGCCGACCTGCTCGCGGACCGCAGCGCGTACGAGGAGTTCGACGTCGACGCCGCGGCGAACCGCGACTTCGGCTTCGTGCGCCTCAACCAGCTCGCGCTCGAGCACCTCATCGGCTGAGGTGGCCGCCGACGCCAGGACGTCCGACGCCGGCGGCGAGCGCGTGCTCGTCGCCGGCGTCGACACGTCCACGCAGTCCTGCAAGGTCGTCGTGCGCGACGCCGCGACGGGCGCCCTCGTGCGCACCGGGTCGGCCAAGCACCCCGACGGCACCGAGGTCCACCCCGACGCGTGGTGGGACGCGTTCCGCGAGGCCGCGTCCGCTGCGGGCGGGCTCGACGACGTCGCGGCGCTCGCCGTGGGCGGCCAGCAGCACGGGCTCGTCGCGCTCGACGCGGACGGGAACGTGGTGCGCGACGCGCTCCTGTGGAACGACACGCGCTCGGCCGCGGCCGCGCGCGACCTGATCCGGGAGCTCGGCGAGGCCCGCCTCGCCGAGGGCGTCCCCGACGCCCACGACCGGGTCGAGTCCGCGACCGAGGCGGGCGCGCAGGCGTGGGCCGACGCGATCGGGTCCGTGCCGGTCGCGTCGCTCACGGTGACGAAGCTGCGCTGGCTGCGCGACGCCGAGCCGGAGAACGCGGCGCGCGTCGCCGCCGTCGCGCTGCCGCACGACTGGCTCACGTGGCGCATCGCGGGGTACGGGCCCGCGGGCGACGAGTCCGCGCCGCTCGGGCCGGACCTCGACGCGCTCGTCACCGACGCGTCCGACGCGTCCGGGACGGGGTACTACGACGCGACCCGGGACGACGGGGACGACGGCCGGGGCGCGTACCGCCTCGACCTGCTGGAGCTCGCGTTCGGTCGCGCCGACGTCGTGCTGCCGCGCGTCGTCGCGCCGTCGGCGACGGCCGGCGTCGCGCACCCCTCGGTGGCCGGCAGTGCGGTCGACGGCGGCACGCTGCTCGGCCCCGGCGCGGGCGACAACGCCGGTGCCGCGCTCGGCCTCGGCATGGTCGCGGGCGACGTCGCGGTGTCGATAGGGACGTCGGGCGTCGTGTCCGCCGTGACCGACGACCGCACGGCGGACGGCTCCGGCCTCGTCAACGGGTTCTCCGACGCGACGGGCCGGTACCTGCTGCTCGCGGTGACGCTCAACGCGAGCCGGGTGCTCGACGCCGCGCGCGCGGTGCTCGGGGTCGACCACGCGGGGCTGTCGCGGCTCGCGCTCCAGGCACCCCCCGGCGCTGACGGGCTCGTGCTCGTGCCGTACCTGGAGGGCGAGCGCATGCCCAACCGCCCCGACGCGTCGGGCACGCTGCACGGGATCCGGCTCGGCACGTCGACGCCGGAGCACCTCGCGCGCGCGTACGTCGAGGGCATGCTGTGCGGCCTCGCGGACGGGCTCGACGCGCTGCGGGCGCTCGGCGTCCGGGTCGAGCGCGTGCAGCTCATCGGCGGCGGCGCCCAGTCCGAGGCGGTCCGGCGCATCGCGCCGCAGGTCCTCGGCCTGCCCGTCACGGTCCCCGAGCCCGGCGAGTACGTGGCCGACGGCGCCGCACGCCAGGCGGCGTGGGTCCTCGCCGCGCACGAGGCGGGCGGCTCCGGTGCGGACGTCGCCCCGCCCACGTGGGCCGCGTCGTCGGCCACCGTGGTCGAGGCCGACCCGGTCCCGGCGATCCGCGAGCAGTACGCGGCGGTCCGCGACCTGGTCTAAGGAGGAGGGGAAGTTGTCCGCGGCCGCTCGGAACGACCCGCTCCTAGCGGCACGCGGACACCCCACCCGAGTGGGGCTCGGCTGGTACCTCTGGCGAGGATGCGTCCGCTCGCACATTTGGTTGGTGACGAAAACCGGCGCAGCGAATTCAATGCTTGCGCGTTGTTGACACTGGGCCTAGCATGAGTCGATCATCCAGACCATGCAGGGCGCACGACTTCATCACTGCCACACGAGAGCCTTATGCGTCGTATTCCTCAAGCGAAGTTCAAGAGCACCCGGAGATTTAACTCCTCGCGCACCAACCTGCATACGCGCGAGGACGCAAGTCCGCAAACGGCTTTTGTTCTTGTTCATGGACTGAACAGTGCTGGATACCGCGCTTGGGGCTCGCTACCTGAGCAACTCTTTGATCGCCCCCCGGCGGAATGTGCCGACATCGCAGTCTATGACTACGCCAACGGCCTTCGTGCATTGGGTCGGCGGAGTGACGGGCTCGACCAGTGGGCGGCCATGCTTGACCAAACGCTTGAGAGCCTCGCCGCCAATTACGAGAGCATCTACATCATCGCGCATAGTATGGGGGGCCTTGTCGCCCAACAGGCGGCAAGGACGTTTCTCGAAAGAAATTCGGAGGAAGTGCGCCGACGTCTTGCCGCCATTTGCTACATAGCGACACCGTTCGGAGGCTCAGCGCTCAGCGTACTTCTCAAACTTGCATTTGAGAAGGAAGAGGCCGTCCTGAGGCGAAATTCCCGCAGGATCGCCGAGAATGGCGACTTCTTTCGCGACCTCGTTGAAGTGCGGAATCTCCCTGAGACTTCACGCAAGTACCTTTTGCCGACCTATGCTGTTGTCGGAAACCGTGACAGGATCGTCTCGACGGTAAGCGCTAGCTTCGGTGCGCCTTCCGGACAGAGACATTACCTCGACTTCGGACATGTCGCCGCTCCAAAAGCAAACGAGCCAGATTCCGAAGTCGTACAGTATATCGAGCGAATCATTCGCGACCGGGAGGAAGCGCGCCTTACTGAGCGGCGTACAAAACTCGCGCAGCGGCCGAGTCGCGTACGCTCCTTTCGTGAGAACATCTATATTACCGATTTCGAAACCAACTTGCCAGACGCGTACGATTGGCATGAAGCGTACTTGGAAGCCATCAGTAGCGCCGCCGCAACCGGGAATGTCGATGTTCGAGACCGCATCCACGTCGCAGCTGACGCAAGCGTCGATCTGGCCGTAATTGCTACCAGGGTGGATGCGAATGAGCCCCTCCTCCTGGAAACGGTGACGAAGAGCATTGTCAGTGGCGTGCGTGACCGAAGCATCCTGGAGGCGGTGGTGTACGTACTATGACAAGGCGTACCGCCGCAACCAGTGCAGGTGGGCGAGCTGACCAAGCATGTCCACACACGAAACGTGTTGGGCATTGATGAATTCCGTAGTGCTCTCTCAAAGTGGTTAGCGCTCTCACTAGGGCAGCGCCGCGGTCCGTACTCGGCGATCGAAGAAGTTGGATCAAAGGAGCAGTGACGTGAACGCCATCTGGATCGCGGTAGTTCTCGATTCCCGCGCCGTGTCTCCGCACCCAAACTACTCAAAGGACCCAGTCGGGACGACAACTGCTGGTCAGGTTGCAGCCACCGTGATTGGCGGCGCCTGGGCGCGAGCTGCTCAGCGGGTTCGTGGCCACGATGTGGATACGCCTTTGCTCGAAGAAGTTTCCGGCACGTTTGTTGCTTCTCGATTGGACGAGTCGGCGGAGGCGCTACTCCGGAGGGTCGAAACGGGGAGGGTGGAGTCCGCTTCCCAAGCGGCGGCATTGACCGTGATTGCTGTTTCAGCGTTAACTGAGCGAGATCGGTACACCGACTCCTTCCGCGCACTTGAATTGGCGATGCAGATTGCGGACGAGGAAGCCACAGCGGAGGCAAAGCTGGCAAAGGTTCTTCTTGCAACCCAGTACGTGCTACGCCTGCGGGACTATGGGCGCGAATACATCGCCGTCGCGAGCCGCGCCGCGCGCCTTCTTTCCGAGGTCCAGGAGTCACTCGATCAAATCCCGCAGTTCCCGACAAGCATGGCCTACCGCACCAGTTATCAGGAGGTTTTACTCCGTATTGTCAAGTCACTGCGTGCGAGTCTCGCGAGCCACTTCGGATTTGGAGCGAATGATGCCCGGGCGGCTGCTGGTCTGCCAAGCAGGCTCGAACTTATCGCAGAGAGCGACCCGCGACCGCTGTCGGAGTATTTTAGTTCCACCAGTTCGGAATACTCACGTGCAATTGAGTCGGCGTACAAGGACAGGTTCGGATCTCGCTCGGTGACGTTCGGGGCGATTTCTCCAGATCTCTTCCATCCTCTCCTAAGACTAGAGTTGTCCGGGCACGCGCTCGTATATGAGGCGCGGAAGGACTTGGCAGTGTTCCGCTTGGTAATGGCGCCGAGAGACGATGTTGATGTCGCAGACGCTCTTCGGCTGCTTCGGCACGCTGGCGCTGACCCTGACCTGGCCCTTGCGTTGCGGCGGTTCCGCGAGGAGGGGCCTTTGGCGGAGTTGGGTCGCGACGCTCGGTCAATTCTCGTGAATCGCGCAGAGGCGTCGTCCATGCGTGTTGTTGAGGTCCGAGTTCTTGGCGCCGCTGCGGATGTACTTTCTGCGAGCGAGGCATCTACGGCTCTCGACTTCGTGCTGGCGAGCCTAAGCGCGAACGGACCAGCGGATGTGCCGATCGCGGCAAAGGTTGATGTCCTTCGCCGCGAGATTGGCTGGGCGGCCGCGCTGTCGCTGGCGATCGTATGCGGCAGGTCTACGGAGGTTGCGGGTCGACTGCTACGAGAGTTCCAGAGCGTAGAATTGGGCGACGCCCTGGTGGATCAGTCACTTGGTCGGGTGGCATCGCAGCTCGAGGCCTCGCGTCTAGATCCGTCGGTAGCCGATTCGTTCCGGAGGTTGATCGCTTCCGGTGAAGGGCTCGGGTCGTCGATTCGATCGGGGTTGGAGTCCGCCTTTGGTGAGTCTTTGGTTCAGCCGGCACGGCGTGGCCTTCTAGACGAGGCGATCATGTTCGCCAACAAGACGCTACGTGGTGATTCGCTCGGGTCCGGCGTCGGTAGGGTTTCGCCGTATCTTGAGTCAGAGCTTGAGCGTATCCAGCAGGAGGCTCACGATGGCGTATTTGCCCGTGGCGGCCCTGATATCGGTGAACTCGCGGCGCTCCTGGCGTTTGCGCCGGGAAACGGTTCCTTGCGGGACCGCCTGTTCGAGTTCCTTGTCGATACTGTGATCCCGCGATCGTACAAAGCGCGCGCATTGGAAAGGCTCGGCAATCGGGTGCAAGGAGGAGAGCTAAGCGTCAAACTACTCCGGGGGCCGCGCTGGATTTCTGTTCTGGACACAGTTGTCGGGGATGCGTTTCTTGACGGCATTAGTATTGAGCCGTTTCCCGAAGGTCTGCGCTTTTTGGCGGTGACCGGAGTTCTCCCGTCGGAGGAGGTCTTGAGGGTCCTACGTGAGTGGGCTGCCAGCGACAGTGGCAGTGCCCGTGAGGAGGCAGCGTTGAGCGCACCGTTCGTTCATGACGTGGACCCCATTGAGTTGATTTCCCTCCTGCTAGTGCTCTCAAGTGACCGTGACCCGCGTGTCCGCGGACGGGCCGGTGTTGCACTTCTCGGAATGAGGGCTTCCGCTCAGTCTCTGATTGCGGCTATGGATCGCCGGGTGGACGAGTTGCTGCAAGAGGACGGCTTGTTGGTACCCATTCAGCTGTGCTACGCGCTGGAGAGTTCGAGTTCTGCCTCCGTGTACCGAGATCGCTTGCGTTCATTGGCGGCCGAGCACGTTGCGTTTCGTGTTCGAGAGGTCGCCGAACGGGCATTGGTGCGAGAATGAAGGATCGTGGTGATCCCTAGGGGCTGAGGCGTTTCGTTACGGTTTAAAATTGAATTGAATTTGCCGCCACGCCTCGTAGACGGCGATCGACGCCGCGTTGGTGAGGTTGAGCGAGCGGCGCCCGGGCAGCATGGGGATCTTGAGCTGGTCGGTGATCCGCTCGTGGGCGAGCACGTCGTCGGGCAGGCCCGTCGGCTCGGGGCCGAACAGCAGGACGTCGTCGGGCCGGTAGGTCACGTCGGTGAACGACGTCGTCGCGCGCGTCGTGAAGGCGAACACCCGGCCCGGGAGGGTCGCCAGCGCGGCGCCCAGGTCCGCGTGCACCTCGACGGCCGCGAGGTCGTGGTAGTCCAGGCCCGCGCGGCGCAGCTTGGGCTCGTCCAGGTCGAACCCGAGCGGCTCGACGAGGTGCAGGCGCGCGCCGGTCACCGCCGCGAGGCGGATCGCGTTGCCCGTGTTGCCGGGGATGCGCGGCTCGTAGAACACGACGTGGGGCAGGGTCGACGGCGGTCGGGCGGCCGGGTCGGCGACGTGCGGTCGCCAGTCGGTGCCGGGGTCGGGGGTCTCGCTCACCCCACGATTCTCGCAGCGTCGAGGGAGGGGTAGCGTCGGACGGGTCGACGACGACCGACGGAGGAGGACCCGTGCCCGAGAGCGAACAGCGCGTGGCCGTGGCGGCCTGGGTCGCGGCGTACGAGGAGGCGTGGCGCGCGAGCGACACGGGCGCCGTCGAGCGGCTGTTCACCCCGGACGCGACGTACCTGCGCTCGCCCTACGACGACGAGCCGCTGCGCGGTCACGACGCGATCCGCGGCTTCTGGACCGCGGACCAGGGCGCGACCTTCACCGTGACCGCGGAGCCCGTCGCGGTCGAGGGCCCGGATGCCGTCGTGCGTCTCGAGGTCCGCTACCTCGCGCCCGAGATGCAGGAGTACCGCGACCTGTGGGTGCTCCGGTTCGCCCCGGACGGGCGCGTCGACCGCTTCGAGGAGTGGCCGTACTGGCCGGGCAGGTCGTACACGGCGTCCGACGGGTCGTAGCGCCTCACGCGCTCACGGGCGTCGACGAGCCGAGCGGGCCGCTCCGCGGTGCGGCGAGTCTCGCTCGTGGGACCGCGAGATCGACGCGCGCGCCCGCGACGTCGCGCAGCGTGTCGAGGACGACCCGGGCCGGGGGCGTGCCCACGACGGCGTCGCGCAGCACGGCGTGGATTGAGCGCTCCGGCGCCGGCCGGACGACGGGGACGGCGACGAGGCCGGGCGGCAGGTGCGCGGCGCCGAGCGCCGGCAGGACCGTGAGGCCGACGCCCGCGCCGACGAACGCGATCGCCGTCGGGTAGTCGTGCGCCTCGACGTGGAACGGCGGGCTGAACCCGGCGGCCGTGCACGCCTCGACGAGGTTGCGGCGGCACCAGCCGCGTGCGAAGTCGTTGTCGACCCAGCGCTCGTCGCGCAGCGCGGCGAGCTCGACCTCGTCGCGGGCCGCCAGGTGGTGGTCGTCGCGCAGCACGACGACGTACGGGTCGTCGAGCAGGTGGTGCGCCCGGAAGCCGCCACCCGGGTCGAACCCGCGCGGGGCGACGACGAGCTGCACGTCCGCGCGCGCGTCGGGGTCGTCGGGGATGGTCTCGCGCAGCGACAGGTCGAGGCGGACACCCGGGAAGTCGGTCGTGAGCCGGCGCACGACGTGCGGCAGCCACGCGGCACCCACCGACGCGAAGTAGGCGAGCGAGAGCGAGCCCGTGCGGCCCGCCCGCAGGTCCGCGACGGCGGCCTCCGCCTCGCCGAGCCGCGCGAGCACGCCGTCGGCCTGGGCGGCGAGCGCGAGCCCCGCCGCGGTGGGCCGCACGCCGCGGCCCGCTCGTTCGAGGAGCGTCAGGCCGGTCTCGCGCTGGAGCGCGGCGACGTGCTGGCTCACGGCGGACGGCGTGTACCCGAGCGTGGCGGCGGCGGCCTGGACCGACCCGCTCGCGACGACGGAGCGGAAGATCCGGAGGCGATGGACGTCGAGCATCCCTCTACGCTACAGCGAGACTGAATCGAGAGGTAGGAAATCTCGCTGGTGCTGAACAGTGGGATGGGGCGACGATCGACGCGTGACCGCACCCGAGACCCCGACGACCACGCCCGTCGACGCCGCCCGGCCCGCCGCCCCAGCGGCGACCTCCGCCCGGTCGGGCCCGCCCCCCGCTCGCGGGTCGTCGGCCCGTCGTGCCGCGACGCCCGTCGTCCTCGCCGTGGCCGTGACCGTCCTGCTGTGGGCGTCGGCGTTCATCGGTGTCCGGGCCGCCGGCCACGACTACGAGCCCGGGTCCCTCGCGCTCGGCCGCCAGCTCGCCGGCAGCCTCGGCCTCACGGCGATCGTCGCCGTCCGGTGGCTGCGCAGCGGTGCGCGACCCGTCCTCCCGCGCGGTCGCGTGCTCGTCGCCGTCCTCGCGTGGGGCGTGGGGTGGTTCAGCCTCTACAACCTCGCGCTCAACGCCGCCGAGCAGCACCTCGACGCGGGGACGACGGCGCTGCTCGTCAACGTGGCGCCCGTCCTCGTCGCGGTCCTCGCGGGACTGCTGCTCGGGGAGGGCTTCCCGCGCCGCCTCCTCGTGGGCATGGCCGCGGCGTTCGCGGGCGTGGCCGTCATCGCCGCGGCGACGTCCTCGGGGGAGCGCGACGTCGTCGGGGTCGCGCTCGGGCTCGCCGCCGCCGTCCTCTACGCGGGTGCCGCGACGTCGCAGAAGCGGCTGCTCGCACGCGTCGACGCCCTGACGATGACGTGGGTCGGGTGCCTCGCGGGCACGGTCGCTCTCCTGCCGTTCGCCCCGGCGCTCGCCGCCGACGCGGGGTCGGCTCCCGCGTCGTCCACGTGGGCCGTGGTGCTCCTCGGGCTCGGCCCGACGGCGATCGCCTTCACGACGTGGGGGTACGCGCTCTCGCGCCTCAGCGCGGGTCGTGCGGCGGCGACCACGTATCTCGTCCCGCCGCTCGTGGTGGTGCTCTCCTGGCTCGTGCTCGCGGAGGTCCCGGCGCCGGTCACCCTCGCGGGCGGCGCGCTGTGCCTCGCCGGGGTCGCGGTCGCGACGCTCCCGCGGCGGCGGTTCGGCCCGGCGCCCCGGGTGCCGGACGCCGGAGCCTGACCCGCCCCGGTACGGCCCGCCCCGGCACGGTCCCCCGCGGGCTCAGCCCATGCGGTCGAGGTCGGCCTCGCGCACCTCGTGGACCAGCGGCTCCCCGGTGCGGAAGCGGGCGAGCTCGTCGACGACGATCGCGCCCTGCGCGAGCCGGCCCTGCACGGTCGCGGCGGCGTGGTGCGGCGTGAGGAGCACGTTCCGCAGGCGGCGCAGCGGGTGGTCCTCGGGCAGCGGCTCGGCGTCGTACACGTCGAGCGCGGCGCTGATCCGGCCGCTCGCCAGCTCGCGGACGAGGGCGTCCTCGTCCGTGAGCCACGACCGTGCGGTGTTGACGAGCCCGGCGTGGTCGGGCAGGAGCGCGAGCTCGCGCGCGCCGAGCAGGTGGTGGGTCTCGGGCAGCACGGGCGCGTGCAGCATCGTCACGCGGCTCGTCGCGAGCAGCTCGTCGAGCCCGACGAGGGTCGCGCCGAGCGCGGCGGCGTCGGCGGGGGAGAGGGTCGGGTCGGCGACCACGACCTCCGCGCCGAGCGCGCGCAGCATCGCGACCGCCGCGCGCCCGGTGCGCGACGCCCCGACGACGCCGACGCGCGTGCCCGCGATCTCGTACCGCGGGGGTGCGGCCTCCGCGTCGGCCCACGGGACGCCGTCGTGCAGGGCGTTGTGGAACGCGGGGACCTGGTGGAGCAGCGCGAGCGCGAACGTCACCGAGACCTCGGCCACCGGGCGTGCCATCGCCTGGCCCGCCTGCGTCACGCGGACCCCGCGCTCCCACAGCGCGGGCGTGACGAACGGCTTGACGGAGGCGCCCGTGTGCGCGACGAGCCGCAGGCGGGGGAGCCGGTCCAGGAGGTCCGCGTCCAGGGGCGGCGTGCCCCAGGAGACGACGAGCGCGTCGACGCGCTCGCGCGCCGCGGGGCTCAGCCGGTCGAGCGCGACGCCGAGCGCGCGCGGGTCGTCGACGACGTCGAACGGTCCCGCGCCCGCCAGGCGCTCCCAGACGTCGGGGGCGAACAGCTCGGTGCGCAGCCACGGCGCGACCGCGACGACCGCGCGCGCGGCCCCGGCACCCGGGCCGGGCCCCGCGGCGGTCCCCGGGTCGGGCGCGCCGGTCACCGCAGCCAGTCCTCGAGGTGCTCCGCGACGAGCGCATCGTCCGCGGCGGCGAGCCACGGGTACGACGCCGTCACGCGCGTCAGCTCGTCGGCCTGCCCGGGGGAGAGGGTCTCCTCCGGGTCGAGGCACCAGATGCCGTCGAGCAGGCCCTGGCGGCGCAGCACCTCGTGCACGCCCGCGATGACGCCCGCGAAGTCGTGCGCCGCGTCGAAGACGGCCGCGTTCGCGTCGGTGAGGCCGGCCGCGCGCGCGGTGAGCGTCGCGAGGGCGGCGGCGTCGGGCACGGTGGTGCCGCCGTCGGGGCCGATGCCGTGCGCGGCGTGCGCGAGGGCCAGCGTCTCGACCGCCCCCCGGGTCCAGACCGCCCACTGCCCGAGCAGGCCGCCCACGAACCGCGCCGTGAAGGTCGAGGCGCGGCCCTCGGCGTCGGTCACCGGGACGTCGAGGCGCTGCGTGAGGTCGGCGACGATCGCGTCGTCGTTGCCCGTGTACAGCGCGATCTCGTCGCCGCGACCCGAGGCGGCGACGCCGCGCAGCACGTCGAGCGTCCGGTAGCGGTGGAACGGCGCGGCCTTGATCGCGACGACTGCCTCGATCGACGCGTACTCGCGCCAGAAGCCGACGGACAGGCGCGGGCCGCCGATCGCCTCCTGGAGGTAGAACCCGATGACGGGCAGCACCTCGCCGACGGCGCGGGCGCGGTCGAGCAGCACGCGCTCAACCTCCTCGCGCGAGCCGGCGAGACCGGGCACGCGCGGCGCGAGCAGCACCGCGTCGTAGCCGAGCGACGCCGCGAGCTCCGCCTCCGCGACGGCCTGCCGCACGTCGCCGGCCGCGCCCGCGACCTGGACGAGCGGGCGGGGCCCGGTGTGCAGCGAGCCCGCGGGCGCGTCGCCCGCGGCCGTCGCGCGCGACACCTCGGCCGCGAGCTCGAGCACGGGCCGCAGGAGCCCGTGCTCGCGGATCTCGAACTGCGTCGTGTGGACCCCGACGGCGACGCCGCCCGCGCCCGCCGCGTGGTAGTACCGCGTGAGCGCGCGCTGGCGGCGCTCGTCGAGGCGGCGGTCCGCGTCGAGCGCGAGGGGCTGGGCCGGGATGACGGTCCCCGCGCGCAGGAGCGCGGCGACGTCGTCGGCGAGGCGCGGGGTGGCCGGCGCCGCGGCGGGGGTGGTGGGGGCCGTCATCAGAACGCCCCGTCGCGCACGGCGAACTTCGTCGGCTTGCCGCTCGTCGGCAGCCCGGCCGCGAGCCACTGCGCCTGCCAGTCCACGAGCGTGCGCAGCGGCACCTGCGGGTAGCCGAACAGCTCGTGGCAGCGCGTCGCGTCGTTGAGCAGCGCCGTCGGGGCGGGCTCGCCCGTGAACGACACCTCGCGGTCGAGGCCACGGCCGAGGAGCTCCGCGAGGCGCCGCACCGACGCCGTCTCCGGGCCGGTGAGGTTGATCGCCGTCGCGGGCGACGACGCGAGCGCGAGCGAGCGCAGCGCGACCTCGTTCGCGTACCCCTGCCACACGACGTTGACGTGCCCGGTGGTGAGGTCGACGGGCTCGCCCGCGAGGATCGGCGACGCGACGTCGAACAGGACGCCGTAGCGCAGGTCGACGGCGTAGTTGAGGCGGATCGTCACGACCTTCGTGCCGCGCGAGAGCGCGGCGTGCTGGAGCACGCGCTCGCGGCCGAGGCAGCTCATCGCGTACTCGCCGACCGGCCCCACGGGGTGCTCCTCGGAGCACCCGCCCGACTCGACGGGCACGAGCGGGTAGACGTTCCCGGTGGAGAACGCCGCGATGGTCGAGTCCGCGTAGCGGCGCGCGACGTCGTGCACGAGGGCCGCGTTCGCGGCCCACGCGAGCGACGGCGCGGACGACGTGCCGAACTTCGCGCCCACCATGTAGACGACGTCGGCGCCGTCGGGCAGGGCCGCGAGGTCCGCGTCCGGCGCGAGCAGGTCGGCCGCGACGACGTTCACCCCGGCGTCGCGCAGACGGTCGGCCTGCTCGGGGTCGGACCACCGCGAGACGGCGTGCACGGCGTCGCCCGTGCGCCCGGCCGCGTCGAGCGCCCGGCGGGCGAGGACGGTGAGGCTCGGGCCCATCTTGCCGCCCGCGCCGAGGATGACGAGGTCGCCCGAGCGGGCGGCCAGGTCCTCCACGAGGGCGGGCGACGGCGTCGTGAGCAGCTCCTCGAGCTCCGCGACGGACGTCGGGGCCTTGAGGGCGGTGGTGCTGGTCTGCGTGGTCATGTGGTGAGTCATCCCTTGATGCCGGACGAGGTGACGCCCTCGACGAAGAAGCGCTGGGCCACGAGGTACGAGGCGAAGATCGGAACGAACGAGATGGTGGCGCCCGCGAGCACCATGTTGAGCGGCACGTCCTGCTGCTGGAGCGAGGCGATGCCGACGGTCAGCGTCCAGTGGTCGGTGCCCTGGCCGATGATGAGCGGCCACAGGAAGTCGTTCCAGTGCCACAGGAAGACGAACGTGCCGAGCGTCGCGAGGATCGGCTTGCACAGCGGCAGCACGATGCGCAGGAAGATGCGCCACTCCGAGGCGCCGTCGAGCTTCGCGGCCTCGAACAGCTCGTCGGGCAGGTCGAGGATGAACTGCCGCATGAGGAACACGGCCTGCGCGTTCGCGAGCGTCGGCAGGATCAGGCCCCAGTACGTGTCGAGCCCGCCCGCCTGCGCGATGAGGATGAACGTCGGGATGAGCGTCACGTGGTACGGGACCATGACCATCGCGAGGAACGACCAGAACATCGCCTCGCGCCCGGGGAACTTCTTCTTCGCGAACGCGTAGCCGGCCATCGACGCGAGCAGCAGCACCGCGACGACGGAGACGACGGAGTACACGAGCGTGTTGACGAGCCAGGTGCCGATGTTGCCTGCGCCGAGCACGCGGCCGTAGGCCTCGGTCGTGAGGTTCGTCGGCAGGAGCGACGCGGGGAAGTCGATCGCGGCGGCCGGCTTCAGCGACAGCACGACCATCGCGTAGAACGGGAAGATCGTCACGACGGCGGCGAGCGAGAGCACGGCGTAGCGCAGCACCTTGCCGCGCAGCGACAGGTCGCTCGCGCCCTTGCGGCCGCGCCGGCGGCGGGTCGCGGTGGGGCGCACGGGCATCGCGGCGCCCTCGAGCACCCGCCCGGTGGTGGTGGGGTCGACGGCGGTCACTTGTCCCTCCCGATGGCATAGCGCTGGATCAGGGCGACGACCAGCGTGACGACGAACAGCGCGACGCCGAGCGCGCTCGCGTAGCCGAGGTCGAAGTACTTGAAGCCCTGGTCGTAGATGTAGAAGACGAGGTTGTAGCTCGCCCGTGCGGGCCCGCCCGCCGTCATCACGTAGACGAGGTCGAAGATCTGGAACGACGCCGTCGTCTCGATGACGGCGAGGAAGAAGAGGGTCGGCTTGAGCTGCGGCGCGATGATGTGCCAGAACCGCTTCCACGGCCCGGCGCCGTCGATCGCGGCGGCCTCCTCGAGCTCGCGCGGCAGGTCCTGCATGCGCGCGAGGAGGATGAGCATCCCGTAGCCGAAGCGCGACCAGATCGCGACCATCGCGAGCGCGGGCAGCACGAGCAGCGTGTCGCCCAGCCAGGAGTCGGTCGAGAACCCGAGCGCCCCCATGAGCTTCGACCACGGCCCGTTCGTGGAGAACACCCACGTGAACACGGTCGCGGCGAGCACGAGGCTGGTGACCACGGGCAGGAAGAACACCGAGCGGTAGAAGCCGGAGCCGCGGAACGAGCGGCGCACCATGAGCGCCATGAACGTCGAGATCGCGAGCGACACGGGGACGATGAGCACGCTCAGCACGACCGTGACGCGCAGCGCCGACCAGAAGATCGGGTCGTCGACCATGCGCCGGAAGTTCTCGACGCCCGTCCACTCGGCACCGACGCCGATGGTGTAGTCGAAGAAGCTCAGCGCGACGCCGGCGATCGCCGGGCCGAAGCGGAACAGCAGGAACAGCAGGAACGCGGGGAGGGCGAACAGCAGGCCGATCCTCGCCTCACGGCGCTCCAGGACACGGCGGGTCGTGCCGCGCGAGGGCCTCGACGGCGTCGGGCGCCGGTCGGGCCCGTCGGCGGTCAGCCCGTCCGAGGTGGGGGCGGTCGCGGTCATGGGTTCTCCTCTCGTACCGCGAGGTACCGCGGCGCGGGCAGCAGGGGGACGGCTGCCCGCGCCGCGGCGTCGGTCAGCCGAGCAGCGGGTTCGCCGCCGCGGCCGCGTCCTTCAGGGCCTGCTCGGGCGTCTTCTCGCCGATGAGCGCGGCCTGGAGCTCCGGGGCGAGCACGCCCATGACCTCACGGGACTTCTCGTTGACCTCGCCGGCCGTCGTGTACTGGAGCGTCTCCTCGAGCGCGGACAGCACCGGGTCGTCGGCGTAGAGGCCCGACTCGCTCTCGTACGGCGAGAACCAGCCGGCGGCCTGGGCGTACTCGGCGCTCACCTCGGGCGAGGTCGCGAATGCGGCCCACTTGCCCGCGGCGTCGAGGCTGTCGGCCGTCTTGAGCACGGACAGCGAGCCGACGGTGCCGAACGCGACCGCCTCGGCCTCCTTGAGCGGCGGCAGGACGACGACGTTCTCCTCGCCCCAGAAGCCCGCGACGTCCGCGGGGCCCTGCTGCCAGGTGCACGCGATCTTGCCCTTGGCGGTGTTCGTCTGCTCGAACGCGGGGATGGTCGTCAGCAGGTCCTTCTCGATGTACCCGCCCTCGGCGAGGTCGACCGCGAACTGCAGCGCCTCGACGCCCTCGGGGGAGTCGAACGCGACCGACGAGCCGTCCTCGGAGAAGACGGACCCGCCCGCCTGCCACAGCAGCGGGTAGAAGGACTCGTTGAGCGTCGCGTCGACCGAGCCCCAGTAGTTGGTGACGTCGTAGCCGGCGGCCTGGAACGTCGGCGCGAGCGCCATGAGGTCGTCCCACGTCTCCGGGTAGTTCCCCGCCTCGCCGACGGCCTCGAACGCCGCGGCGTTGCACACGAGCGGCTTGCTGTTCATGATCAGCGGCGAGCCGAGCATCGCGCCGTCGACCGTGACGGCCTTCGACGCGTTCTCGCGCAGGTCGCCGACCTGGTCCGTGACGTAGTTGTCCACGGCGGCGAGGGACTTGCCGTACTTCGGGATCTGGTCCGGGATGAGGTAGACGACGTCGGGGCCCTTGTTGCCCGCGATCGCGGTCGCGAGCGTCTCGTCGCGGCCGGCCCACGGGTAGATCTCGACCTTGACGTCGACGTCGGGGTTCTCCTCCTGGAACGCGGCGACCTGCTCGTCCCAGAAGGCCTTGTGGGCGGCCTCGTCGGCGATGACGGGGTACGTCCACATGGTGACGGAGCCGGACGCGGCGCCGTCCTCGGGCGTGGGGGTGGAGCTGCCGGCGCCGGCACCGCCGGCGCAGGCGCTCAGCGCGCCGAGCGTGCCGACCGCGAGCGCGGCGGTCCAGAGGCGCTTCGTCGTGCGCAGGGTCATCGACGTGTCTCCTTGGTGAGGTCCCGCCCGGGTGGGCGGGTGGGGATGGGGGTGCTGCTGGGCGGTGTGGTGCTGTGGTGGTGCGGTCGTCGGGCCCGGCGCGTCAGCGCGCCGGGACGTCGACGACGGTGCGCCGGTGGCGCGACTCCTCGGCCGCGAACACGGCGAGGTGGCTCTGCAGGGACTCGACGGCGCCTGACCGGACGTGGCTCGGGTCCCCCGTCGCGACGGCGCGCACGAACGCGTCCATCACCCCCGAGTCGCCGCCGCCGTGGTCGTCGGCGGCGTTCGTGGCGCCGTGGTGGCCGCCGTCGTGCACGGTGACGCTGCCGTCGCGGAAGTCGGTCACGCGGACCTTCTCCCCGTCGCCGTCGAGGCACCCGTGGGTGCCGAAGATCTGGGTCTTGCGGTGGTCCTGCTCGGAGAACGCGGTCATGGTGAACGTCGCCGCGCCGCCGCCCTCGAGCTCCATGGCGACGACCTGGTGGTCGACGACGTCGTTGTCCGAGGCGTAGACGCAGCGGCCGTAGTCGGTCGTGCGCAGCGCCTCGACGACGCCCGCCTCGTCGGTCGCGTCCGTGATGACGGAGACCGGCCAGATCGGGCCCTTCTCGCGCAGCGTCGAGAGGTACAGGCGCGGGGCCGAGTACGGGCACGTCGGCTCGAGCGGGCAGTCCAGGCAGCGGTCCGCCGCGCCCGCGGGCCGCTCCTCGGGCCGGAAGTGCTTCAGGGAGCCGAAGCTCGCGACCGTCGTGATCCGCTTGCCCGTGACGTAGCGGATCCAGTCGAGGTCGTGGCTCGACTTCGCGAGGAGCATCGGGCTCGACGTCTTCTCGGAGCGCCAGGGGCCGCGCACGTAGGAGTGGGCGTCGTGCCACCAGCCGACGGGCTCGAGGTGCTGGACGTTGACGATCTCGCCCAGGACGCCCGAGTCGACGACGGACTTCACGAGGTCCGTGTACGGCATGTAGCGCATCACGTGGCAGACGCCGAAGAGCACGCCCGACGCCTCGACCGCGTCGACGACGTCCCGGCACTCCTCCGGGCTCGGCGCGAGCGGCTTCTCGACGAGGATCGCGTACCCCTGCGGCGCGAGCGCGACGACGGGGTCGCGGTGCTCGCGGTCCTGCGTCGCGACGATCACCATGTCCGCGACCTGGCCCGTGCCCCCCGCGGCCCGGTCGGCGTCGCCCGCGGCGACGAGGTCCTGCCAGCCGGCGAACTCCGCGACCTGCGGGAGTGCCGCGCCCAGGCCGACGGCGGGCGCGGAGGTGTCGGCGGCGAGCGCGGCGGCGGTGGTGGCGGCCGGCGTGACGGCCGGGTCGGCGGGGCCGCCGGTCTGGGCCGCGGCGGCCTGGGCCGCGACGGCCTGGTCGACGACGAGCCCGCGCTGGTGCGCCCGAGGGTCGGCGACGGCGACCAGACGGGCGCGCTCCGGGTGCTCGGCGATCCAGCGCGCGTACGTCTGTCCGCGGTTCCCGGCGCCGACGAGGGCGACGGTGACAGGCTGGGGGGTGGGGGTCACGTGTGCGGTCCTTGCTCCGTTGCGATGGTCCTGCGGGGCGGGGGTCTCCCGGCCCTGGCAGGCCTCGTTTGCTATTTGCTATAGCAAGCCTGCCATGCCGATGTTACGCCAGATCGGCGCTCGTGTTAACTCGCGCACGACGCGATGCGGAGTTGTGACCTTTCGTGCCGCGGCTCGGGGTGCCGGCGCGGTGGTCGTCGTGGGCCGGGGCCGGGGGTGGTGAGTGCGGGTCTACCATCCGCGCTGCTCGTTCCTCGCGGCGCTCCCGCCAGGCCCGCCACGACCCGCACTCACCACCCCCGGCCCCTTCGTCGTCCCACCTCGCGCGCTGCTCCCGCGCCGGGGTGCGCCCGGCGGGGAGAGCGGCGTGGGTGCGGGCGCGTCAGACGACGAGGTTGCCCGTCGTGACGACGCGGTCGCCGTCGTCGGGGAACGCCGTGCGGGTGACGTCCTGCTCGACGTTGCCGCTGTGGAGGACGAACGAGTCGCCGCCCAGGGCGGACGGTGCGAGCGCCAGGGTGCCGCCCGCGAAGGTCGAGCCCGTGGCGGACCACGTGTTGATGCCGGCGTCGAGGTTCACGTGCCCAGTGTCGCCCGACGGCGCGGTGCTCCGGACGCCGTCCAGCGCCCAGGTGACCGGCTTGTCCGCCTTGGCCCTGCGCAGGAAGCTCCCGCCCGCCGGCTTGCCCTCGAGCCGGGCGCCGCCGTCGAGCCGGACGGTCTGCTCGGCCGCGCCCGCCGCGACGAGGGCGACGTTGCGCACGACGCCGCCGCGCACCGTGAGGTCGCCGCTCACCGTCACCGTGCCCTCGCCCTCGGCCGCCTCGAGCGTGCACGTGTCCAGCACGACGGCGCCCTTCCCGGCGAACGACGCGTTCTTCAGCCCGTTGAGGGTCGTGCGCACGAGGTGCACCGGGTTCGTGACGTTCGCCTGGGTGATCGCGGTGTCCGGCAGGACCGCGAAGCGCGACCCCTCGACGACGTTGGGCCGCTTCGACAGCGCCGAGGCCTGGGAGATGATCAGGGTGTCGTCGGCCTGGCAGCCGCGGAGCTGCACGCCGTCGGCATTGACCCACAGCATCCCCGAGCCCGCGAGGCCGTCCTTGCGGATGACCTGCACGTCCTCGAGCGTGAGGTCGGTGACCTTGACGCGCGCGACGAACCACGAGCACACGTGGCGCGTCACCGTGATGCGCTTGGCCGCGCCGCCCCAGGCCGCGCCCGAGTTGGCGAACGTCATGAGGCCCGAGTTCCCCACGTACGTGAGGTCGTGCTCGTACTGGCCGTGCGTGACGAACGGGCCCTGGTCGTCGCCGTCGCCGTGGCAGTTCTCCACGAGCCCGTACGACGACGCGGTCCAGTCGTTGAGGTGCCGCGCGTTGGTCGTGTGGCAGTCCACCACGTGCCCGTAGTTGCAGTAGATCTGCTGCGTCAGGTAGCCCGCGCCGCCCCACGTGACCGACGCCGGGTTGGTCAGCGAGCAGCCCGCCGTGCGGAAGAACGTGCTCCAGCGGCGCATGACGAGCGGCCAGAACGTCGCGACGCCGTGCACGTTCTCCACGTCGCAGCGCACCGCGTACTCGTAGGCGATCGGGTGCGAGCCCGTGTACTGGTCGCCGTCGGGCCGGCCGCGGAAGGCGAGGTTGCGCACGTGCACCTGCTCGACGGGCTCCACCCGCGTCCACGTGAGCGTGCGGCCCTTCGCGAGCGACCAGCCCGCCTTGTAGTTGACGCGCACGTGGGTGGCGTCGACGACCTGCGTGATCTGGACGAGGCGCTGGAGCTCGCGCTCCCACCGGCCGGCGAGCGCGTTGACCTCGACCGCGTACCACTGGCCCACCTCGAACTGCGAGGAATCCGCGACCTCGTAGTCGTCGCGCAGCTCCGGCATCGTCGCCGTGAGGGTGTTCTTCCGGACGTCCTCCGTGACCTTCCCGCGGAAGAACAGCACGGCCGCGAAGGGGTCGTCCTGCCCGGCGTCCTCGATGCCCTCGGTCGTCATGAGGTGGTTGCCGAAGTCGAGCTCGAGGTTCGAGCGCGTGAACGTGTGGCGCCGCGTGAAGTTGAGGTCCGTGTGCGCCTCGATGCGCGTGACGCTCGGGTCGTTCACGAGGGCGTCGAGCGCGTCGTCGGCGGGGTTCTCGGGGCCGAAGAGGCCGAACCAGCGGAAGTCTCCGGTGCCGGTGTGCAGGGTGTGCCAGCGGCCCTTGGCTCCTGCGTCGGTCGGGGCGAGGACGGTGCCGCCGTTGGCGGCGGCGGTGGACTTGGCGTCGTAGCGCAGGAGCCGGGCGGCGCCGTCGCCGGGGGTCGCGTGGCCGAGGAGCTGGGCGACGGTGCCGTCGTCGAGCTTCTTGGCCTTCCAGCCCGTGAGCTCGGCGACGGTAGCGGCGACGAGGACCTCGGCGTCGGGCTTGTCGTCCTTCTTCGCCGCGAGCGGCGCGCCGACGAGGGGCGCCCCGTGGGCGCTGCCGCTGCCGAGGGCGACGGCGCCCGCGGCGAGGGAGGCGATGCCGGCGACGCGCAGCAGGTTGCGCCGCGAGGGCGGCTGGGCGGCCTCGCCCGGCGCGGCCGGCGTCGGCTCGGTCGTGGTCTCGAGGGTCATGGGGGTGTCCTTTCGTCGGCCCGGCGCGACGGCGCGGGTGTCGGTGGGGAGGCGGTAGCAGGGTGCCCGGGCGTCGCCCGGGCGGGTCACACGGTGAGGTTCGCGTCGACGAGCACGCCGTCGCCCGCGGTCGGCAGGCCCGCGCGGTCGACGCCGGTCTCGACGTTGCGGGCATGGAGGACGCGCACGCCGTCGGGCAGGTCGAGTCGACCGCCCGTGAACCGCGACCCGGTCGCGGCGTAGCGGTCGCCGGGGCGCAGCGCGACGTGCGCGGTGCCGTCGGCGGCCCGCAGGTCGGCGCCGCGGAGCGTGACGTCCACGGCGCCCGCGCCGGTGCCGCGCGAGACGAGGGCCCCGGCCGTCGTCGTGCCGGCCGCCCGGACGGCGTCGAGCACGAGCCGCTGGTCGCGCGCGCCGCTGAGCCGCACGCCCACGCCCTGCCACGACCCGCCCGTGACGGTGACGTCCGCCGAGCCGAGGTCGACCGGCGCGGCCGGGGCCTCGTCCGTGCCGCCGACGAGCTCGCAGTCGGTGAACGTCACGGGACCGGCGCCGCGCAGGATCGTGCCGTCCACGCCGGTGATGCGCGTGCGCACGAAGTGCACGGGGGTCGTCACCGGCGTCTGGTGCAGCACCGACCCCGCGGGCAGCGCGAACGCGCAGTCCTCGACGACCGTCGGGCGCCGCGACAGCGACGACCGCTGCCCGACGGCGAAGAAGCCGGCCGTGCAGCCGCGCACCTGTGCGCCGTCGGCGTTGATCGTGAGCGTCGCCTGCGGGTCGAAGGTCGACCGTGCGACGACGTGCACGTCCTCGAGCGTGAGGTCCGTGATCTTGGTGCCCGCGACGAACCACGAGCACGTGTGGTGCTTGACCGTGATGCGCTTGGCCGCCGTGCCCCACTGGCCGCCCGAGTTGGCGATGTCCATGAGCCCGCTGTTGCCGACGAACACGAGGTCGTGCTCGTACTGGCCGTGGGTCGTGAAGGGGTTGCCGCCCTGGTCGTCCCCGTCGCCGTGGCAGTTCTCCACGAGGCAGTACGCCGACGCCGTGAGGTCGTTGAGGTGCCGCGCGTTGTGGCTCGTGCAGTCGGAGACCCGCCCGTACAGGCAGTAGATCTGCTGCGTGAGGTAGCCGGCGCCGCCGTAGAACACCGTCGGCGGGTTGGCGACCGAGCACCGCTCCGTGACGAAGTGGGTGTTCCAGCGCCGCATGATCACCGGCCACCACGTGCGGTGGCCGTGCACGTCCGAGACGTCGCAGCGCACCGCGTACTCGAACGCGACGGGGTGCGAGCCGGTCATCTCGCGGTCGTCGGGCAGCTCGCCGTTCGCCGGGCCGTCGAAGGGCCCGGACCCGTGGAACGTCATCGCGCGCACGTGCACCTGCTCGACGGGCTCGACGCGCGTCCAGGTGAGCACGCGCCCGGCGGGCAGCTCCCAGCCGTTCTTGTAGTCGACGCGGACGTGCGTCGCGTCGAGCACCTGCGTGACCTGGACCAGGCGCTGGAGCTCGCGCTCGTCCCCGCCACCGCCCGGGCGCTCGTCCGAGCGCAGCGCCCACCACTGCCCGACGGCGAACGCGCCCGCGTCCGCGACCTCGAAGACGTCCGTGAGGTCGGGGAGCGTCGTGGCGAGCGTGCGCTGCTGCGTCTCGTCGGTCACGCGACCCTGGAAGAACAGGACCGCGCCGAACGGGTTGTCGTGGGCGTTGCGCTCGATGCCCTCCGTCGTGACCGTGCGCCCGCCGAAGTCGAGCTCGAGGTTCGAGCGGGTGTAGGTGTGGCGTCGGGTGAAGTTGAGGTCGGTGCGGGCCTCGATGCGGGTGATGCTGGGGTCGTTCACGAGGGCGTCGAGGGCGTCGTCGGCGGGGTTCTCGGGGCCGAAGAGTCCGAACCAGCGGAAGTCCGCGGTGCCGGTGTGGACGGTGTGCCAGCGGCCGGTGGCACCGGCGTCGCTGGGGGCGAGGACGGTGCCGCCGTTCGGGGCCGCGGTGGACCGCGCGTCGTAGCGCAGGAGTCGGGCCGCGCCGTCGCCCGGGGTCGCGTGGCCGAGGAGCTGGGCGACGGCGCCGTCGTCGAGCTTCTTGGCCTTCCAGCCGGTGAGCTGCGCGACGGTGGCGGCGACGAGGACCTCGTCGTCGGGCTTGTCGTTCTTGCTCGCGGGGAGCGTGCCGGCGAGGGGCGCCGCGTGCGCGCTGCCGGTGCCGAGGGCGACGGCGCCCGCGGCGAGCGAGGCCATGCCGGCGACGCGCAGCAGGTGGCGGCGCGAGGGCGACGACGCCGCCTCGGCGGTCGTGGGGTCGGTCGCGCCGGAGCTGATGGGCGCGGGGCGGGTCTGGGATCGGGGAGTGGACAACGGGGGCACCCTTCGTGACGTCGGGAGGACGCCGTGCGGGCGGGCGACGCGGTGGCTCCGGCGGCCCGGGGCTGCGGGGTGTTCCGGGGGAGCGGTGCTGCGGGGGTCGTGCGGTTCCGGTGCTGGGTCGGGGGTCAGCGGGTTCGTGCGCGTCGTTGCGACGGTGAACCGGACTCTCGGAGAGTAGCGGGATGCTATGGCATCGTCAAGGGCAGATCGAAAGGCGTCGGCGCAGGTCAGAGCGGTTGTCGAGCAAGAACGATTGCCATAGCACTTGAACCGAGGCGGAGCTCGGCACGCAGGCGGCGCCGAGGTGTAGCCGTGGTCGCGCGAGGTAGAGCCGTGGTTGCGCGAGGTAGAACTCCGGTCGCGCGAGGTCGAACCGTGGTTGCGCGAGGTAGAGGTCTGGTCACGCGAGGTAGAGCCGCGGTGTGACCCGCGGCGCGCGCGGGCTTGGGTCGGCGCGCCGTCGGTCGGTCTGGCGGTCGTGGTCCGGGAGGCCCGGCTCGATCGCCTCTTCACTTCCATGCCCGCCCGCCACTCGGCGACCGCCGGGCCTTGGGGGATCCCCTGTGGCGGCCCGGTGCCTCGTCGACCAGGCCGTCCCGGCGGGTCGAGCAGGCGAAACGGGTGCGTGAGGCGACCTGGACGCGCCCGAACCGCCTGATCGACGTAGCGGTGCCATGCTGCGACACGGAAATGTCGCATGCGTGGACAGCGACGACCTGGACCGATCCCACCGTCCTGAGCACGCGCCGTCGGGCACCAGAGCGGGGTTCTCCGTTTCGGCCCACCATGGCTCTACCTCGGCGAACTGCTGCTCTACCTCGTTGACCTGCGGCTCTACCTCGGCGGACCGGGGCTCTACCTCGAGGGGTGGGTCAGCCGGTCACAGGTAGTCGCCGGGCCAGTGGAAGGCCACCCCGGCCGCGGCGGCGTCGCGGAGGTGCGCGACGACGTCGGCCGCCGCGCGGACGGGCCGGAGCATGCCGGTCGTGTCGGTCGCGGCGACGGGCGCGTCGAGCACCGCGGCGGCGAAGCGGTCGGTCAGGGCGTGCGCGGGGAGGCGCACCTCGACGGTGGGGGCGCCGTGCAGGTGTGCGCGGTGGAGCGTGGTGCGCGCGAGGGCGTCGATGACGTCGGGCGCGCGGTCCGACGTCGGGTCGAGTCCGAGCTCGCGCACCTTCAGCACGTCCGACTCGGGCTCCAGGACGAGGTAGCCCACGACCTCCCCGTCGGCTGCCCGTGCGGTGAACACCTCGGCGCCGGAGTACCAGAGCGGGATGCGGTGCTCCCAGTGCTCGGCGGTGCGTCGGGTGGCGAGGGGGCGCGGCCCGCCCGCCACGGTGTCGAACGCGTCGTGCAGCGCGGCGAGCTGCTCCCACCGCAGCGCGACCGACCACGCGGGCCACGGGACGCCGGGCAGGCGGTCGGTGCGGGTCCGCACGGGGGCGTCGCCCACGAGGTCCGACGGCGCGGCGTCCGTCGGGAGCCCGTCGTCGTCGAGGTCGTCGTGCCCGGGGTCCGGCTCGTCGACCGGACGCGGCGCGCCGCGCAGGAGCGGCACGTCGAACGTCTCGAAGCCGCTCGACCGGTAGACGTCCGGGGTGCCGGTGAACAGGAGCGCGACGTCCGCGCCGTCCTGCTCCATCTGCTCGACGGCCCGCGCGAGCAGCGCGCGGACGAGGCCCCGTCCCCGCGCCTCGGGGGCGGTCGCGACGTTCGCGACCCCGCCCGCCCGCAGGGCGCTGCCGTCGGGCCCGCCGAGCTCGCGCGGGGTCCAGTACACCGAGCCCACGACGCGGCCGGCGTCCGGGTCGACGGCGACGTGCGTGCGGTCGAGCCGGCCGTCGTCCGTCTCGTAGACCGGCACCATGAGCGGCGCGGCGAACGCTCGGCCCCACAGGGCGTAGAGCGCGGGGACGTCGTCGGGCGTGGCGGTGCGCAGGTGCATGGCAGTCCAGGGTCCGGGCCGGTGTTGACGGGATGCTATAGCAAAAGTAGGGTCGCGGGACGACCGTCGGCGTGCGACGCGACGGACCGTGCGGGCCGGGCTGGGCGCGCACGAACGCCCCGGATGGCGGCGGTGCCGCCATCCGGGCTGCTGCTCGCCCGACATCAGCCGAGCCGCTGGGCTGCCCGTCGGACGTACGGGCGTGAGTCGCCCGCGGCGAGCCTCGCGTACGTCGAGAACCGGGGTGAACCCACCTCGTGCAGGACGTGCAGCGCGGCGATCCGCTGGTACTCGAGGCCCGACTCCCAGGCTGCGACGGCGCACCGTTCCGCGGCCGGCGCCCGGAGCGTGCCGAGCGACAGTAGCGCGCGACGCCGGACGTACTCGTCGTCATCGGCGAAGAGCGTCAGGAGCAGCGGGGTCGCGTCAGGCCCGATGGCGGGAAGATAGGCCGCGATCTGCCACCGTGCGTCGGGCTCCGCGGACTCCGGCGCAGCGCAGACGTGCTCGGCGACGCCGGCCAGCGTCGCGGGGTGCTCGGAGAGCAAGTCGGCCAGGTCCTCGACCTCGTTGTCGCGCGCGAGGAGGTAGAGGAAGGAGGCCTTCTCCGTGTCGCTCCATCGCGTGAAAGGGCGTTCGCCGACGAGGTCCCGGGCGCAGGCGTACGTCGCGGGCCACTCCTCGTAGTCCGTCTCCCACTCCCCGAAGTCCTGGGGATGCGCCTGCGCCCAGGCGGCAAACTCTTCGGCGGCGCGCACGATGTCCATCCCGCGACCCTAGGCGGCCCGGGTTCGCGAGAGTCGCAGCACGGCGCGGACGCCGCGGCGGTCAGCCGTTCGCCGCGGCGGGCTCGGCGTCGTCGTCCGTGTGGCTCGCGAGGCGCGCGGCGGCCTCGCCGATGTGCTCGGCCATGACGCGCTGGGCCGTGCCCGGGTCGCCGCCCGCGATGGCGTCGACGATGAGGTCGTGCGTGCGTGCATGTGCGACGCGCGCCTCGGGTTCGAGCGCGGCGTTCGCGGCGCGCAGGAAGCCGGTGATGCGGCTGCGGAGCTGCGCGTTGAGCGTCATGAGCATGCGGTGGTCGGCCATCTCCCAGAGCTGCTCGTGGAAGCGCCGGTCGAGCTCGAAGACACGGGCGTTGCTGCCCTTCTCCGCCGCCTGGACCATCTGCTGGACCGTCTTGCGCAGCTTCGCCTCCTTCGCCGGGTCCCAGGCGTCCTGGACCCGGACGACGGCGAACTGCTCCAGCAGGGTGCGCAGGCTCGAGATCTCCTCGAGGTCGCGGCTCGTGAGCGCGGCGACGCGTGCGCCGCGGTGGGGGAGCCGCTCGACGAGGCCTTCCTGGGTCAGCCGCGTCAGTGCCTCGCGCACCGGGATGTGGCTCGTGCCGAGGCGTTCGGCGAGCTTGCGCTCGACAAGCCGCTCGCCCGGCGCGAGGTCGCCGCTGAAGATCGCCTCGCGCAGCTCGACCGTGACGCGGTCGGCGACGTTCTGGTCCGGCACGCTCTTGAGCGCCATGGTTTCTCCGTGGTGTCGTGGGGGCGGCGGGCTCGGATCGTCGAGGGTGGGGCGCCGCTGAAGGATAGCGGCCACGGTGCCGTCCCGGGGGCGTCCCGACCGGACTACATGCTATAGCATCGGCACTCCCGAGCCCAGAGGAGGTGCGATGGTCGCCCTGCACACGCGGGCCCCCGTCCCCGCGTTCGTCGGCCTGGCTGGCGTCGCCGTCCGCGACGTGACGCCCGCCCCCGGCATCCGGGCCCGCAACTGGGGCCCGGCGGACTGGGACGTCTCCGAGGGCGCCCACCGCGCGATGACGCTGACCGCCGTGGCGCTCGCGGAGGAGCGCCCCGACCTCGGGGCCGCCGAGCCCCTCGTCCTCGTCACGATCGACGGCACGTGGTGGCGGCGGGTCGACGACGAGGCGACCTTGCGCGCGACCGTCCTCGACGCGACCGGGCTGCCCGTCGAGCGCCTGCTCGTCTCGCTCTCCCACACGCACGCCGGGCCGGTCCTGTGCTCGGGCGACGCCGACCTCGCGGGCGGCGACCGCGGCGTCACCTACCTGCACGACCTGGCGCGCGCCGCGGCCGACGCCGCCGTGGAGGCGATCAGGGCCCTCCGGCCCGCGACCCTCGAGTGGACGACCGGCCGCTGCGGCCTCGCGTCCAACCGCGAGGCGCTGCTCGACGGCTGCGCGGGCGGGCACGCGGGCACGACCGCGGGAGCCGCTGCGGAGAGCGCGCCGCCCCGGCCGCTCGTCGGCTTCAACCCCGACGCCGGCACCCCGCGCTCGCCCGGCGCCGACGCTGCGGACGACACGGTCGTCGTCGGGCGGCTCACGGCGCGCCCCGCGCCCGCCACGGACACCCGGCCCGACGGCGTGGCGCCCGCAGGCGAGGACGTCACCCTCGCGACGATCGTCAACTACGCGTGCCACCCGACGACGCTCGCCTGGCAGAACCGGCTCGTCTCGCCCGACTACGTGGGCGCGATGCGCGACGTCGTCGAGCGCGAGACGGGCGCTCCCGTCGCGTTCCTGCAGGGCGCGTCGGGCGAGCTCGCGCCGCGCGAGCAGTACACGGGCGACACCGCCGTCGCGGACCGGCACGGCACCTCCCTCGGCCATGCCGTGCTCGCGGCGCTCGCCGAGCTCCCGCCGCCGGGCACGGAGCTGGAGCTGACCCACGTCGTCGAGTCCGGCGCGCCGCTCGCGGTCTGGGAGCCCGCGCCGTCGGCCGCGCTCGCGGGCATCGGGACCGGCCCCGGCACCGGCACCGATGCCCGGCCCGACGCACGGACGCTCGCCGCCGTGGCGGAGCCCGTCACGCTCGACCTGCGCGACCTCCCGACGTGGGACGAGCTCGAGGCCGAGTGGGCCGACATCGACCCGCGTTCGCGCGAGGAGCGCCTGCGCCGCGCGCGGAACCTGCGCGACGGCTACGTCACCGGCCCGACCGTCCAGCACCCCACGTGGGTGTGGCGCGTCGGTGAGGCGCTGCTCGTCGCGCACCCGGGCGAGGCGTACTCGCGCCTCCAGCGCACGGTGCGCGCCCATGCCGAGACGCGGCCGGTCGTCGTCGCGAACCTCACCAACGGGCCCGGCTTCGTCTACCTGCCCACCCTCGAGGCGTACGACGTCGGCGCCTACCAGGCGTGGCAGTCGCCGCTCGCGCCGGGCTCGCTCGAACGCCTGGAGCGGCACGCGTGCGCCGTCGTCGACGACGTGCTCGCCGACACCGCCGCCTGGCCGCCCGGCGTCGCCGCACCCGCCGCACCGCCACCCGCCGCACCGCCACCCGCCGCACCGACGTCCGCCGCACCCCCGACCCGTCCCGTCCCCGAGGAGGACCAGTGACCACCCCCGCCCTCGACGCCCCTCGCGTCCCGCTCGCCGTCGTCACCGGGGGAGCGGCCGGCATCGGCCGGGCCGTCGCCGAGCGTCTCGCGACCGACGGGTTCCGGGTCGTGTGCGCGGACGTCGTGCAGCACGACCTCCCCGCGCTCGACCTCGGCGCCGTCCCCGACGCGCCCGGGCTCGTGTGGGCCCCGCTCGACGTCACCGACCACGCCGCCGTGCGTGCCGCGTTCGACGGCCTCGCCGCGGCGTTCGGCGGGATCGACGCGCTCGTCAACAACGCGGGCATCCAGCGCCACCGCGCGCTCGAGGACCTCACGTGGGACGAGTGGTCGGCCGTCGTGGACGTCAACCTGCACGGCGTCTTCGCGTGCCTCCAGGCCGCGGGTCGCCACATGCTCGCGGCGGGCCGGGGCGCCGTCGTCAACATCTCGTCCGTCTCGGCCCGCGGCTCCGCCGGCCGGGCCCCGTACTCCACGACCAAGGCCGCCGTCATCGGGCTCACCGCGACCGCGGGCGCCGAGTGGGCCGCGCGCGGCGTGCGGGTCAACGCCGTCGCGCCCGGGTACATCGACACGGGCGTGTTCCGCCAGGGCGTCGCGCAGGGCACGCTCTCGGAGGAGACGATCCTCGCGCGCATCCCCGCGCGCCGGCTCGCCCAGCCGGAGGAGATCGGCAACGCGGTGAGCTGGCTCGTGTCCGACCAGGCCGCGTACATGGTCGGGCAGACCGTGTACGTCGACGGCGGGTTCCTCGTCGACTACGGCGTGCCGCTCGCCAAGAAGCCGGAGTGAGCGTGGGGTCCGCCGCGCGCGTCGTCGCCGTCCGCACCGCGACGACGGTCGTCCCGCTGCCGCAGCCGCTGCGCCTCGGCGCGATGACGGTCGAGCGCCGCGAGTACGTCGGCGTGCGCGTCGTCGCCGAGACGGACGACGGCCGCACCGTCGCCGGGGAGTCGTACGCGCTCACGCGCGAGGCACCCATGGCCGAGCTCGTGGACCGGCTCGTCGCCCCGCACGTGGTGGGCCAGGAGGTCGTCGCGTCCGACGGCGTCGCAGCACGTCAGAGCGTCGGCGCCGCCTGGGACGCGGCCCTGCGCGGGTCCGCGATCGTCGGTCGCGTGGGCCTCGTGCGGCGCGCGATCGGCCTGGTCGACGTCGCGCTGTGGGACCTCGCGGGCCGCCTCGCCGGTCGTCCCGTGTGGTCCCTGCTCGACGACGGCCCGCACCTCGCGGGGTCCGCGGAGCCGGGTGTCGGCGGCGACGACCGGGACGTTCCGGCACGTGCCGTCGCCGGGAGTCCCCGCGACGTCTCATCCGGGGCGGCCGTCGCAGCGCCACGCCCCGCGATCCTCGTCGCCGCCTACCCGACGCCCGGCCGCACCGCACGCGACGTCGCGGACGAGGTGCTCGCGCACGCGCGCGCCGGGTGGCCGCTCCTGAAGATCTCGCGCTCGCCCGACCGCCTGCTCATGCGCGACCTGCTCGCGATCCTGCGCGCCGAGCTGCCCCACGTCACCGGTCGCCCGACCGTCGCAGGCCGCAGCGGCGTCGTCGTCGACGTGGGCTTCGGCTGGCGCGACGCCGACGAGGCGCTCGCGGACCTCGACGCGTGGGGCGTCACGGGTGCGGCGGGGGAGAGCGCGCCCGCGCTCGCGTGGCTCGAGGACCCGCTGCTGCCCGAGGACGCGGCCGGCGCGGCGCGCGTCCGCGACGCGTCCGGGCTGCCGCTCTCCGTGGGCGACGAGGTCACCGACCCTGAGGTCTTCGCGCGGCTCGACGCGCTGGGCGCGCTCGACGTGCCGCGCGTCGACGTCGTCGCGATCGGCGGCATCACGGCCGCCGACCCGCTCGTGCGCGCGTGGGCGGCGCGGGGGAAGGCCGTGTCCAGCCACGTGTACCCGGAGGTGAGCGTGCACCTGGGCGGAGCGGCGGGCATCGGCGTCGAGACGTTCGACCGCTCGCCCGCGGGCAACCCCTACGACCCCGCGCCGCTGCTCGTGCGTAGCGGTCCCGTGTTCGACGGCGGCCACGCCACCCCGCCCGACGCGCCCGGCCTGGGCTTCACGCTCGACCCCGACCGCTTCGACCTGGAGGCGACCCCGTGACCGGACCCACGGACGGACCCGCGAGCAAGCACCGCAGCGTCGTCGTCACCGGCAGCGGCAAGGGCATCGGCCGCGCCGTGGCCGCGCGCCTCACCGCCGACGGGTGGACCGTCGTCGGGCTGGAGCGCACCCCGGGCTCGGGGACGGTCGAGGAGGGGGTGTGCGCCGCCGTCGTGCTGGGGGACTCGCGCGACCGCGAGGCCCACCGCGAGGCCGCGCGGACCGCGCGCGACCTCGCGCCGCTCGCCGGATGGGTGAACAACGCGGGCATCACCGTCCGCACGCCGCTGCACGCGCTCGCCGACCCGGAGCGGGCAGCGCGGGTCGAGCAGGACGCGCGCGACGTCGTCGAGATCAACGGCCTCGGCTACCTCTGGGGCTGCGCCGCCGCCGTCGAGGCGTTCACCGACCAGGTGAGCGGCGGGTCGATCGTCAACATCGGCTCGATCCACGGCCGCGCGGCGTTCGCCGACCACGCCGCCTACGAGCTGACCAAGGGCGGCATCGACGCGCTCGCGCGCTCCGTCGCCGTGACGTACGGGCGGTACGGCATCCGCGCCAACACCGTCGCGCCGGGCGGGGTGCGCACCCCGCACCTCGACGCGCAGATCGCCCGCGCGGCCGACCCGGCCGCCGAGGAGCGCGCCCTCGCCGAGGGCCCGCCGCTCGGCCGCATCGCCGAGTCCGCGGAGATCGCCGCCCTCGTCGCGTTCCTGCTGTCCGACGAGGGCGGCTACGTGTCCGGCCAGTCGATCGCCGCCGACGGCGCCTGGACCGCATCGTTCGGCGACCCGCCCCACGACCCCGACCTCGACGCGCGGTACGGCCTCACCTGAGGCTCTTCGCATCGGCCGCGCCACGGACCTGTCGCGCCCGGGGCGTGGCCGGTCAGCGGATCGACGGGTCGACGGCCGCTCGTGACTGCGGCGGGTGCTGGTAGTCCGGGGGGAGTGCCTCCCAGGGGCTCCACCCGTCGTCGTCCTGTCGACTCCGGAACCACCGAGCGTCTCCGGCCGCGAGCTCGCTCGGGACGCGTGGCGGCGGCTTCGCCGGCGTCCAGCGCGCCTGGATCTGTCGCTTGTGGAAACCCGCCTCGCTGACGCGTCGTCTCGCGTGGTCCGCGTCGACGGCGTGGCACAGGTACATGCCCGTCCACGAGTCGGCTCCCGCGTCGAGCACCGAGACGCCGTACACCCCGGCGCCCTCTGGGCGGTGCCGTGCCCTGATCTCGGCGCGTGTCGGTCCTGACCTGGTCATGACCAGGAGTCTGCCAGGGGCGCGACGTCAGCCCTTGACCATGCTCGCGCGGGTGATGAGCCCGTCGCGGACCTCGAACGTCGCGACGGTCTCGCCGGTGCCGTTCGACGTCGTGACGAGCTCGCGCGCGACGAGCCAGCGGTCGCCGAACGTCACGGACGCGTCGATGACGCAGTGCAGCGCGGTGTCCTCGAACCGGCTCGCGTAGAACGCGCGCAGGGCGTCGCGGCCGACGATCGGCTCGGGGGTCACGCCGCTCACGACGGCGTCGGGCGCGTAGGTCGCGCAGAAGCCGTCGAGGTCACGGACGTTGAAGGCGTCGACCTGGGCGGTGACGACGGCGGACGGGGACGTGCTCATGGGTGCCTCCTCGTGCAGGGGGTGGGCGAGTGGTGCGGCGGACCGGCGGTCAGTCGATCCGGACGCCGCCGTTGACGTCGTACGTCGCGCCCGTGACGAACCCGGCGCGCGGGGAGGCGAGGGACGCGACGACCCAGGCGACGTCGTCGGGCGTGCCGAAGTCCCCGAGGGGGATGGACGCGGTGAGCCCGGCGCGCGCGTCGGGGGCGAGCTGGTCGGTGATCGCGCTCGTCACGGGGCCGGGCGTCACGGCGTTCACGCGGATGCCCTCGCTCGCGAGGATGCGCGCGAACGAACGCGTGATCGCGAGGATCGCGGCCTTGCTCGCGGCGTAGTGCACGCCGGTCTTGAGCGCGCCCTGCTCGCCCGCGATGGACGAGAGGTTGACAATGGCGCGGTCGCGCGCGGTCCGCTCGTCGGGCGTGACCGTGGCCCCGGCGGGTGACGGACGGTCCGCGCGCAGCAGGGGGAGCGCGGCGCGCGACAGCACGAACGTGCCGCGCGCGTTCGTCTCCATGACGAGGTCCCACTCGTCGAGCTCGATGTCGTCGAGCGCGCGATACGGGCACACGCCGCCGTTGTTGACGAGCACGTCGAGGCGTCCCCAGGCGTCGGTGACCTCGGCGACGAGCGCCTCGACGGACGCGGTGTCGCGCAGGTCGAGGCGCGAGACGCGCGTCGCGGCGCCCTCCTCCTCGCACCGGGCGGCGGTGGCGCGCGCACCGGCCTCGCCGCCGGTGTACGTGAGCCAGACGTCGTGCCCGTCGCGCGCGAGCTGGAGGGCGGTGGCGGCGCCGATGCCGGAGCTGGCGCCGGTGACGAGGGCGAGGCGGCGGCGGGCGCCGTCCGGGGCAAGGGTCATGAGCCCACGCTATAGCATCCGACCGGCCCGAGGGTTGGTCGAGGGTGCTATTTGCTATAGCATTCCTCGTATGACAGCCGACACCGTCGTCATCACCGACTGCGACCTGCCCGGGACCGCGTGCGAGGACACCCTGACCACCGCCGGGCTGCGGGCCGTGCGCGCCGCCGCGCGCACCGAGGACGAGGTGATCGCCGCCGTCGAGGAGGCCGCCGCGAGCGGGTCCGCGCCCTCCGCGCTCGTCGTGCAGTGGGCCCCCATCACGGCCCGCGTGCTCGACGCCGTCGCCGGCCCGGGCGGGGTGCGCATGGTCTCGCGCATGGGCATCGGCTACGACATGGTCGACGTCGCGGCCGCTACCGAGCGCGGCGTCGCCGTCGCGAACACCCCGACCTACTGCATCGAGGAGGTCGCGAGCCACACGGTCGCGATGATCCTCACGCTCGACCGCGGCCTCGTCGCCTACGACCGCGCGGTGCGCGCCGGCACGTGGGCCCCGACGGCGCAGCACGCCGCGCGCCTGTCCAGCACCGTCGTCGCCGTCATCGGCTACGGGCGGATCGGCTCCGAGGTAGCGCGCTCCGCCCGCGCGCTCGGCTACCGCGTGCTCGTGCACGACCCGTTCGTCGATCCGCAGGCCGTGGCGTCCGACGGGCACGAGGCCGTGGGGATCGACGAGGCCGTCGCGCGCGCCGACGTCATCACGCTGCACGCGCCGCTCACCGAGTCGACGCGCCACCTGCTCGACGCCCGCACGCTCGCCGCCGCGAAGCCGGGCGTGCGGGTCGTCAACACGTGCCGCGGGCCGCTCATCGACGAGGACGCTCTCGCCGACGCGCTCGCGTCCGGCCACGTGGGCTCGGCCGCGCTAGACGTCTACGCGACCGAGCCGCTGCCCGCCGACTCGCGCCTGCGCACGCTGGACAACGTGCTGCTCACCCCGCACGCCGCGTGGTTCTCGCCCGAGGCCATGCAGGACCTCCCCGTGCACACCGCGCGCAACGCCGTCGACTTCCTCGCGGGCCGCCCCGTGCCGTCGATCGTCAACCCGGACCACGCGCGCGCCCTCGCCTGAGGAACCGCGCCACCCGCCCCGACCTAGGAGACCCACCCGTGCAGCTCGTCCGACTCGGCCCCCTCGGCCAGGAGCGTCCCGCCGTCCGCGAGGACGGGGTCGTGTACTCCCTCGACCCGCTCACCCGCGACATCGACGGCGCGTTCCTCGCGGCCGACGGCGTCGGCCGGGTCCGCGCGGCGCTCGCCGCGGGCGCACTGCCCGTGCTCGACGGCGCCGACGAGCTGCGCGTCGGCGCGCCCGTCGCCCGGCCGACGGCCGTCGTCTGCATCGGGATGAACTACGCGGAGCACGCCGCCGAGTCCGGCTCGACGCCGCCCGACGTCCCGATCGTCTTCTGGAAGCACTCGAACACGGTCGTCGGCCCGCACGACGACGTGCTCGTGCCGCCCGGGGCGACGACGGTCGACTGGGAGGTCGAGCTCGGCGTCGTGATCGGCCGCCGGGCGCGCTACCTGTCGTCCCCGGAGGAGGCGCTCGAGCACGTCGCGGGCTACGTCCTGTCCCACGACGTCTCCGAGCGCGACTACCAGATGAAGGTCTCCGGCGGTCAGTGGTCGAAGGGCAAGAGCTGCGAGACGTTCAACCCGCTCGGCCCGTGGCTCGTCCCCGCCGACGAGGTGGACGTCCAGAACCTCGGGCTCCGGTCCTGGGTCAACGGCGAGCCCCGCCAGGACTCGACGACGGCCGACATGATCTTCGACGTCGCGTACCTCGTGCACCACCTGTCGCAGTACATGGTCCTCGAGCCGGGCGACCTCATCAACACCGGCACCCCGCAGGGCGTCGCCCTGTCCGGGCGCTTCCCCTACCTGCGCGCGGGCGACGTCGTCACCCTCGAGATCGACGGCCTGGGCCGCGCCGAGCAGCGCGTGCGCGACGCCGTCCGCTGACGACCGCGGGGACGCTCAGCCCGCGAACGGCAGGGCCGGGAGCCCCCGGACCCCCGGGTCCGCCACGAACAGCGACCCCGACGCGGCCTCGTCCGCGTCGGGGTCGTCCAGCCCTTGGCGCGAGGTCGTGACGAACAGCCGGTCGAGGTCGTCGCCGCCGAACGTGCACGCGCTCACCTGCGACACCGGGAGCGGGACGACGGCGTCGAGCGTGCCGTCGGGGGAGTAGCGCCGGACGGCCCCGCCGCCCCACAGCGCCACCCAGACGCCGCCCTCGGCGTCGACCGTGAGGCCGTCCGGCATGCCGTCGTCGGGGTCGATCTCCACGAACGGCCGGCGCCGCACGAGACCGCGCGAGTCCTCCGCGGCGGGCACGACGTCGAGCACGTCGATCCGCCGCGTCGCGGAGTCGACGTAGTAGGCCCGCGACCCGTCGGGCGAGAACCCGAGCCCGTTCGACACCTCGACGCCGTCGAGCGCGACGCGCGACGACCCGTCCGACTCCACCCGGTACAGCGCGCTCGGCCGCTCGCCCTCGGCCTGGCCGCCCACGTAGAACGCGCCGTCGGGCGCCGCCGCCCCCTCGTTGAGGCGGACCGTCGGGTCGTCGACGAGCGTCGCGAGCGTGCGGACGGGGGCGCCGTCGCCGTCCGCCACCGCGACCGACCGCGCGAGCCCGACGACGAACCCGCCCCCGGTCCGCGGCCGCACCACGGCCGCGTGGTCGCCCACGTGGAGGCGGTCGACGCCGCCGTCGGGCCGGAGCGTGAGGAGGTCGCCCGCGAGCATGTCCACGTACCGCAGGCCGCCCCAGCCCGGCCACCACACCGGGCCCTCCGCGTGGTAGGCGACGGGACCGGTGACGTTCTCGACGGAGATCTCAGGCATCCGACCATTCTCGCCGAGGGCCGTCGCCCCGCGCGGCGGGCGTAAGGTGGACGCATGATCACGCAGAGCTGGTGGTGGCTGCCTCCGCAGCCGTGACCAGTCCTGCCCACGTCCCGAGCTGCGCGCCGCAGCCGGGACGTCGTCATGTCCGGGCCGGTCCGGTCCTCGACCGGGCGTGGTGCGTGGCTCCCCACCGAAGGAGAGCACCATGACCACGACCCTCGACCCCGCGCCGTCGGCCCTCCCGTCCGCGACGCCGTCCGGGCTGTCTGCGTCGACCGCGTCCGTCGCGGCGGCCCGCGAGCGGTCCGCGCAGATCGAGGCCCGGCTCGCGACCGACCCGTCCGGCTTCCGCGTCCTCACCGGCGACCGCCCGACGGGCGCGCTGCACCTCGGGCACTACCTCGGCACCCTCGCGAACCGCGTCCGGCTGCAGGACGACGGCGTCGAGGTCGTGCTCGTCGTCGCCGACTACCAGGTCATCACCGACCGCGACGACGCCGGAGACCTGCGCGCCACCGTGCGCGAGGTCGTCCTCGACTACCTCGCGGCCGGGATCGACCCCGCCCGCACGACGGTCTTCGCGCACTCCGCCGTCCCCGCGCTCAACCAGCTCCTGCTGCCGTTCCTCAGCCTCGTCACGACCGCCGAGATCGAGCGGAACCCGACCGTCAAGGCCGAGGCCGTCGCGGCCGCCGCACGGCAGGGCCGCCCCATGAGCGGCCTGCTGTTCACCTACCCGGTGCACCAGGCCGCCGACATCCTGTTCTGCCACGGCAACCTCGTGCCCGGCGGGCAGGACCAGCTCCCGCACGTCGAGCTCACGCGCACCGTCGCACGACGCTTCAACCAGCGCTACGCCGCCGCGCAGCCGTACTTCCCCGAGCCCGACGTCCTGCTCGCCCCCGCGCCCACCGTGCTCGGCACCGACGGGCACAAGATGAGCAAGTCCGCGGGCAACGCGCTCGAGCTGCGCGACGACGAGGACGCCACCGCGCGCTTCGTCCGCCGCCACCGCACCGACTCCGAGCGGCACGTCACCTACGAGCCCGAGCGCCGGCCCGAGGTCGCGAACCTCCTCACGCTGGGCGCGTTCGCCGCCGGGACGACGCCCGAGGCCCTCGCGGACGAGGTCGGCGCCGCCGGGGCGGGCCGCCTCAAGCAGGTGGTGACCGAGGCGCTCGTCGAGCACCTGCGCCCCCTGCGGGCCCGCCGTCGTGCCCTCGCCGCGGGGGACGGGCCCGACCCGCTCGACGTGCTGCGCGAGGGCAACGCCCGCGCGAACGCGACCGCCGAGCGCACCCTCGCCGAGGTCCGCGAGCTCATGGGCACCGCGTACTGACGCCAGGACGTCGCTCGCGCGGTGGGCCGCCGGCAGAGTGGCGCCTCGCGCGAGCGTCGTCCCGGCGGGACCGTGGCGCAGGACTCTCGCCGTGCGCTATGGTCCGTGCACCTTCGCTGGTTGTGAGCTCGCTGAGAACCAGGCTGGGGCCTGCCCGCAGGGGGTGTGGGCTTCGGTTTCCGGTGCGCGCTGGTGCGTGCCGTGACAGATCGGGCTGGTTCGCGATGGCGTTCTTGGTGTCGTTCTCTGGTGTTCCTGGTGCGTGGCGGGCGTCGATCGCCGCCCTCGCGGGGGCGGTCGCGCTGAGCGTGGGAGTGGTCTCGCTCCCTGCGCCGGCGGTCGCCGCGTCCCTCCCGGCGGAGGCCGCCGCCGAACCCGCGGCGGTGGACCCGGCACTCGTGCCGCGGACCGCCCCGGACTCCGGGTCCGCGATGGTGAACGCGCGACTTGCCGGCGCGCCCGTGGAGGACCTGTCCCAGCGCACGGAGTCCGGTTCGGTGTGGGCGTTGCCGAACGGGCAGTGGACGGCGCAGCAGGGGTCGGGCCCGGTGTGGGTGCAGACCGGCGGTGACGGCACCGCGGAGGAGGACTGGGCGCAGGTCGACCTCACGCTCGAGGCCGGCGAGGACGGGGTGGTGCGCCCGGTCGCCGCGGTTTCGGGGCTGGAGATCTCCGGTGCCGTCGAGGTCGCTGACGACGCTCCGGTCGAGCTGGCCTCGGTGACGGACACCGAGACCGGTGTGGTCTCCGCGATGCACTGGACGGGCGCGTTGCCGGAACCGGTGCTGGAAGGCCGGCGGGCGACGTACGAGGGCGTCTCTGAGGGCCTGGACCTGGTCGTCGAGGCGACGAACAGCGGGTTCGAGCAGTTCTTCGTCGCGCACGACGCGGAGGCGGCGCGAGCGGCGATCGAGGATCCGCTGGTCGTGACGGCCGAGGGCGGCACGGTGGCGGCGACCGCTGACGGTGGGTTCGAGGTGAGCGCGCCGTCGGGCGAGGTCGTGGGCGTGGGGGCGACGCCGTTGGCCTGGGACGCGCAGGTGGAGGAGCACCGTCCGGACTCCCTGCTCGAGCCCGCGGTGTCGATCGACCCGGAGGCGCCGCGGTTGGCGCCGCTGCCCGAGCTGGACGTGCTGTACGGCAAGGAGGCCGAGGGCGGGCAGGCGCCCGCGGCGAAGACGCCTGCCGGGACGCCGACCGCCGGTGGCAGCGGCCCCGTGGTCCCCGTGGAGGCCGACCCGTTGTCGGAAGCGGTGACCCTGGAGGAGTCGGTGACGATCGCCGACGCCTCGACCGCGCAGGTAGAGCTGTCCGGGGTGGAGGCCCTGATCACGGATGCGGGGACGCAGTTCCCCGTGGTGATCGACCCACAGGTCAACCTGAACAAGGGGCTCGACCTGTACGTGCAGACGGACACGACGGTCGACACGTCGGCGCGCACGTACATGCAGATGGGCACCTACAACGGCGGTGCGGTGAAGGCGCGCGGGATCATCAACTTCCCGACGTCGGCGATCGCCGGCAAGGTCGTGTCTGCGGCGACGATGGAGCTGTGGAACTTCCACTCCTACTCGTGCCAGGCACGGAACTGGGAGCTGTGGCACACCGGGGGGATCTCGACCGCGACACGGTGGTCGAACCAGCCCGGGTGGTTGACGCGGCAGCTGACGACGTCGCAGACCAAGGGGTACGCCGACTCGTGCGGTGACGGCTGGGTCACGATGGACGTCAAGGGTGCGATGACCTACGCCGCGAACCGGGGGGACTCCCAGATCACGCTCGGGGTGAAGGCGGAGAACGAGTCCGACACCTACGGGTGGAAGAAGTTCAACTCCGCCGACGCAGGTTCCTACGTCCCTTCCATCTGGGTCACGTACAACTCCTACCCGAACGTGTCCACGAACTCGGGGCACAGCGCGGGGGAGTACGCGTGGTGGCCGAGCTCGACCGCTGCGAACCGCGTGCTCTACGTCAAGGTCGCCAAGCCCAAGTTCTACTCGGTGGTGACCGACCCCGACGGCGGCAACGTCAAGGGCTTGTTCTCCGTGCTCAACCCTGCCGGGACCGCGGTCTGGAACCAGCTGCCCGGATCGAGCGTCGCGTCGGGCGGGCGGTCGCAGTTCGTGCCCGCCACGTCGACCCCCGCCCTCGTCAACGGGACCGCGTACACCACACGAGTGTGGTCGAGCGACGGTGCGCTGACCTCGAAGACCTACTCCAGCTGGGGTTTCACCGTCGACACGAGCGCGCCGACGGCTCCGACGATCACCGCGTCGGGATACACGAACGGCCAGTGGAAGGACACGCCGCCGTCGTCGAACGCCTTCACGTTGAAGTCGACCTCGACGGACGTCGTCCGGTTCGAGTACTCCCTGGACGGCGGGGCATGGACCTCGATCGCCGCGACGGGCACGACACCGACGGCGACGATCAGCTGGAACCCCGTGAACGGGGCGCACACGCTGAAGGTGCGTGCGATCGACAAGGCCGCGTGGACCTCGGCCGAGACGACGTTCGGGTTCGGCTCCGGTGGCGCGGCGCTGGCGTCGCCGGTCACGGGGCTCAAGTCGACGGACACCTTCCAGGTCAAGGCCAGCAGTCCTTCGACCGCGTCGGGAACGGTGACGCCGTCGATCTGGTGGCGGGCCGCGGGCACGGCGGAGCCGGCCAACTACGACGCCTCGAAGGGCTCGACCACCGGGTGGACGAAGGCGACAGATCTGCCCGCCGTCGCAGCGAACGCCGCGGTGGCGGTGAACAAGCAGTGGTCGGCGGCGGAGGCAGCGGAAGCCCTGGGGAAGTCGCGGGTCCCGGTCCTGCTGGACGTCCAGGTGTGCTTCACCTACTCCGCCTCCGGGATCGTGCGCTGCACCTGGAACCAGGACACGACGTCGCGCTCGTCCGTGGTGCGCGTACCGCACGCGTTCGGTGACAACTACCCGGTCGCTGACGCCGGCCCGGGGCAGGTCGCGCTGTGGACGGGGGAGTTCAACACCTCCGCGACGGACGTCTCCGTGCCCGGGTACGTGGGTGACCTGTCGGTCTCGCGGTCGTACTCCTCCCAGGCCGGTACCGACGACACGTCGGTGTTCGGGCCGGGGTGGAAGGCGTCGTTCGACGGCACCGACATCGGGATCGCCGGGTTCGAGGTCGTGGACTCCACCGACGTGGACGGCACGATCTCCCTGATCGACGACGAGGGTGGCGCACTCGTGTTCCGTCAGCCCGACGGCACGAAGATCGCGATGAAGCCGGGCCAGTACACCGCGGTCGACGAGGACACCGCCACGGTCGGCGCCAAGCTCAGCCTGACCGGCACCGGCACCGCGGCCACGCTCGACTTCACCGAGGAAGACGGCACCGTCACCCGGTTCACCTACTCCCACACCGCGGGAGGTGACCGGGTGTGGCTGCCTGCATCGGTGACGGAACCGGGCACTGCCGGAGCGACGTCGTTCACGCGTGACGCCACGACGAAGAAGATCACCCGCATCCTCGCCCCCGTTCCCCCCGGGGTCACGTGCCCGGCCACGGGCGCGCTGAACCCGGGATGCCGGGCTGTCGACATCACCTACGCCGCCACCACCGCGGGCACCGATGTCGCCGGGCAGGTCAAGCAGATCTCCTACACCGCCTACGACCCGGACAAGGCCGGGGGCGCAGGCATGAGCACCGTCGTCGTGGCGACCTACGAGTACGACTCCGCGAAGCGCCTGGCGAAGGTCACCGACCCGCGAGTGGGGCTGTCCACGAGCTACGCCTACGGCGGTCCCTCGACGTCCGGGCAGCCTCTGCTGACCACCGTCATCCCGTCCGGCCTCGCTCCCTACACCCTCGCCTACGGTGCCTCGTCCCAGGACGCGAAGTCCCTGCTGACGGTCGAGCGGGCGCCCGCCACGACGGGCGGGGCCGCGGCACGGCTGTCCCGGTTCGTGTACGGGATCGACCCGGCGACGACGAGCACGGCGCTGCCCGACCTCAAGGCCGCCGCCACGACCACCTGGGGCCAGGAGACGCCTCCGTCGTACGGGGCCGCGGTGTTCTCCGCTGACAGGCAGCAGGTCTCCGGCTCCGGACCTGGTGACGTTACTGCGGCCGACTGGCCGTACGCGGACCTGCAGTACACCGACGCCGAGGGTCGCGTGGTCAACACCGCCGCTTTCGGGGCCGGGGACTGGCAGGTCACCGCGACCCGGTACGACTCCGGCGGACGCACCGTGCACGAGCTCGACCAGAAGGCCACCGCCCAGCTGCGCGCCCTGACCGCAGCCCAGGGCCAGCTCGCGACCGAGGTCATCGACTCCTACGCCACCATCACCCGTTACAACGCCGACATCACCGCAGCCACCGCGATCACCCACGACGGCGGCACCATCGCGGCCGGGACCGTGCTGACCCCCGCCGGGACCGTCGTCACCGACGTGTGGGAACCTGCGCGGGAGACCAGCAACGGGCTGCTGCGCAAGCACACCCGCACCGACTACGACCAGGGCGCGCCCAACGGCGGGGTGAACCCCAAGACGGGGATCGCCTACCGCCTGCCCACGGCCGTCACGGTCACCGAGGCGGACGCGCTCACCGGCAGCAGCGACACCAGCGTGCCGGTAGCGACCGGTGAGACGGTCGTGTCGCAGGCGCTCTCCGGGTACGACGCCATCGACGGAGCCCCGCACACCGACAAGACCTCCGGCTGGTTCCTCGGGCAGGCCACGACGTCGACCACGGTGATGGACGACCCTGCGCAGAACATCGTCACGAAGACCCGGTACGACGTCGAGGGCAAGGTGGTCGAGTCCCGCAAGCCCGGCGCCACCGGCAGCGATGCCGCGACGACGCGCAACGGCTACTACACCGCGGCTGCCCAGACCGGCGTCTTCGCCGCGTGCGGGAGCAAGCCCGAGTGGGCGGGTCTCGCCTGCTCCACCCGCACCGGCGAGTCCACGCCCACCCTGCCCGTCGAGACGACGACGAAGTACTCCTACTACCTGGCACCGCGCGAGTCCGTGGAGTCGCTCGGTGCGACGACGCGGACCACCACCACGACGTACGACGCCGCCGGGCGCACCGTCCGGGTCGGCACCGTGGCGACGGGTCTCGCCGGGTCGACCCCGGTCCCGGCGACGCGCACGGACTACGACGCCGCGACCGGACAGGTCGCCGCGACCGTGACCCTCGGTGCGACGGGGGCCGAGACCGGGCGCATCTCCACGCGATACGACGCCTGGGGGCGCCAGACGACGTACACCGACTCCGACGGCGCCGTCACCACCACGACCTACGACGCTGCGGGGCGGGTCGCGAAGGTCACCGACCCGATCCGGTCGGTCGAGTACGGGTACGACGCCGAGGGCGAGCGCCGCGGTCTGCCCACCCTGGTCAAGATCCCTGGCACCGGGCAGTTCACCGCCACCTACGACGCCACCGGCGCGATGACGAGCCAGTCTCTGCTCGGTGGCCGCGTCACCCAGCGGCTGACGTACGACCGTGCCGGCGAGCTCACCGAGCTCGCCTACACGGGTGCCGCCATGCCGGGCGACCCCGAGCAGGACCTGCTCGCCTGGTCGATCGATTCCGACGTCCTCGGGCGGACCACCACCCTCACGTCGACGGCGGGGACGGGCGACACCGGTATCGCCCGCACGCAGTCCTTCACCTACGACAAGGGCGAACGCCTCACCGCGGTCTCCGACACCACCGGCGGGACCTGCACCACCCGGACCTACGGGTTCGACGTGCGTGGCAACCGCCTCGCGCAGAACGCGACCGCGTACGACACCGACTGCGCCAGCGTTCCGGCGAGCACCGTCGGCAAGGCCTGGAACTACGACGGCGCCGACCGCGTCCAGAAGGGGGCGAACGGGGCGGGGAGCTACGTCTACGACCTCCTCGGACGCCAGACCACGCTGCCCGGTGCCGACACCCCCGCAGGAGCCGGGGCCGGTGACCTGACGGTCGGTTACTACGACACCGACGCCGCGCGGAGCCTGACCCAGAACGGCACCACCACCACCTACACGCTCGACCCCGCCGGGCGCCGCCACACCGCGTCCACGGTCAGCGGCACGACCACGACCAGCACGGTGCGGCACTACACCGACACCAGCGACAACCCCGGCTACGCGACCAAGACCGGGACCGGCAGCCCGGTCACCACCTGGTACGGCGCCTCGATCGCCGGCGACCTCGGCCTGGAGATCACCGGCACCACCGCCACCCTGTCCCTCATCGATCCGATCGGCTCCATCGCCACGACCGTCGCTCTGCCCGCGGTCGACCAGCCGCTCCAGCTGGGCGCACTCGGCACCTGGGACGAGTACGGCAACCCGATCACCACCCCGACGCAGACCGGCGCGATCACCTACGGCTGGCTCGGCGGCAAGGAACGTGCCCGCGACACCACCGGGCTTACTCTCATGGGTGCTCGGCTGTACAACCCCACGACCGGCCTCTTCACCAGCACCGACCCTGTTTCGGGCGGTAACACCACCGCTTATACGTATCCTCAGGACCCAATCAATCAGCATGATCTTGACGGTCAAGTAAAGTGGAAGAAGATCTGGAGCAAGGCGAAGAGGTTTGGCCGGTCGGTTGGGAACCACTTTCGTAAGAACTGGAGAACGTACGCTCAAGCGGGGATCGTGATCGCAGGAGCGATCGCTGCCGGCGCGTGCGCCGCCGCAACTGCTGGCGTGTGCGCCGGCGCCGGTGGCCTCATCATGTCAGCGGCGATCGGCGCTGCCACTGGGGTTGGGGCCTACCATGTGGGGACCCCTAAGAACAAGAGGACGAGAAGCGGGTACCTGCAGGCTGCGGGGTGGGGAGCGCTGCCGGGACCTGTAGGCAAATGGTTGGGCATGCGACAGATGGGCAGAGTTGTCCAGCCCCGATGGCTCACTAGCCGGTTGTTTGGGACGAACGGTGGCAAGCACACCCGGCCCATCCTCAACCGGTGGTCAGGCGCGAGGAGATAACGGTGAGGCCCAAGTCCTATCTGGCGTACATGGCTCGGTTAGTTGTGGCCGGAATCGCCTTTTTCGTGGTGGGGGTATCGAACATGTTGGACTTGGGTGGCCCGTTGCGTTGGGCTCTGACGGGCTGCCTGGGTTGCGCCTTTGCGATCTGCCTTTCACAAACGCCGCTGTCAGGCACACTTGATGATCGGAGCGCCCGCGGTTCTGGCGAAGAGAATCCACCGTCCCAACTGCGTGGCGGAAAGCGTCACCCGTAAACTGGCCGGCTGGTACGGCCCCAGCCGCCCGAGGCTCGCTCTGGGGGTCACCGTCGAGAACCTCTTTCCCTGCGTACGAACGAAGGTCAGCACCGCTTTTGACGAGAGCAATCGCTGCGTTGCAAGCCGCTGCGACGTCCTACCGCATCAATGCGGGCTCGTGGCTCCCATTCAAACGGGACCGCCTCGCTCGGGCGGCTACCCCCGCCCGAGGCGGTCCCGCAGGCGCGCGAGCTGCGCCCAGAGCTCGTCGGGCACGCGGTTGCCGAAGGTGTCGAAGAACTCCGCGGTCAGCTCGGCCTCGGCGAGCCACTGCTCGGGCGAGACGTCGAACAGGGCGTCGAGGTCGGCGTCGTCCAGGTCGAGGCCGCCGAGCTCGAGCGCGCCGGGCGCGGGGAGCAGGCCGACGGGGCTCTTCACGGCGCCGCTGTCGGTGCGGGCGCCGCGCGAGCGGTCGACCTGTGCCGCGATCCACGCGACGACGCGCGCGTTCTCGCCGAACCCGGGCCAGAGGAACCGGCCGTCGGCGTCCTTGCGGAACCAGTTGACCTGGAAGATCTTGGGGCGCTTCTCGGGGTCGAGGGAGGCGCCGACGCGGAGCCAGTGCGCCCAGTGGTCGGCCATGTTGTAGCCGCAGAAGGGCAGCATCGCGAACGGGTCGCGGCGCAGCGCGCCGACGGTGCCCTCGGCGGCGGCGGTCTGCTCGGAGGAGATGGTGGCGCCCATGAAGACGCCGTGCTCCCAGCCGTACGCCTGCGCGACGAGCGGGACGTTGGTCGCGCGGCGTCCGCCGAAGACGATCGCGTCGATCGGGACGCCGTCGGGGTCTTCCCAGGAGTCGGCGATCGTCGGGCACTGCGCCGCGGAGACGGTGAACCGCGAGTTCGGGTGCGCGGCGGGGCGGCCGGCGTCGGGCGTCCAGTCCTGGCCGGTCCAGTCGATCAGGTGCGCCGGCGGCTCGGGGGTCAGGCCCTCCCACCAGACGTCGCCGTCGTCGGTGAGCGCGACGTTCGTGAAGATCGTGTCGCGCGCGAACGTCTCGACGGCGGCGGGGTTGGTCTCGACGCCGGTGCCGGGCGCGACGCCGAAGAAGCCGGCCTCGGGGTTGATCGCGCGCAGGCGGCCGTCGGGGCCGGGGCGCAGCCACGCGATGTCGTCGCCGATGGTCTCGACGGTCCAGCCGGGGATCGTCGGTCGCAGCATCGCGAGGTTGGTCTTGCCGCACGCGGACGGGAAGGCCGCGGCGAGGTGGTAGGCCCGGCCCTCGGGCGACGTCGCGCGGATGAGCAGCATGTGCTCGGCGAGCCAGCCCTCGTCGCGCGCCATCGCGGACGCGATGCGCAGCGCGAAGCACTTCTTGCCGAGGAGGGCGTTGCCGCCGTACCCGGAGCCGTACGACCAGATCTCGCGCGTCTCCGGGAAGTGGACGATGTACTTCGTGTCGTTGCACGGCCACGGCACGTCCTCGGAGACCGCCCCGGTGTCGTCGACGAGGGGCGCGCCCACCGAGTGCACGGCGGGCACGAACGCGGCACCGGCGTCGATGAGGTCCATGACGGCCGTCCCGACGCGCGTCATGATCCCCATGCTCACGACGACGTACGGCGAGTCGGTGACCTGGATGCCGACCTGGGAGATGGGGCCGCCCACCGGGCCCATCGAGAACGGCACGACGTACATCGTGCGGCCGCGCATCGAGCCCTCGAACACGTCGCGGAGCTCGGCGCGCATGGCCTCCGGCTCGCGCCAGTTGTTGGTCGGGCCGGCGTCGACCTCCTCGCGCGAGCAGATGAACGTGCGCGACTCGACGCGCGCGACGTCGCTCGGGTCGGAGCGCGCGAGGTAGCTCCCGGGGCGCAGCTCCGGGTCGAGGGGCAGGAGCGTCCCGGCGTCGACGAGGAGGTCGGTCAGGCGCTGCTTCTCCGCCGCGGAGCCGTCGCACCAGACGATCGCGTCCGGCTCGGTGAGGGTCGCGATCTCCCGCACCCAGGCGCGCGCGTCGCGCGGACGAGGGTCGGCCGTGCCGCCTCGCTGCCCCGGCGACCGGTCCGTCGACAGCCCGGCGAGGTCGGTCTCGACGTCGTCGAGCAGCGCGGCCTGGCGGGTGCGGCGGGTCTGGCGGGGGCCTGCGGCGGTGGTCATGGGTTCTCCTCGCTCGGCGGGTGGGCGGTGCTGTACCTCCAGCCTCACGCGGAACCGGCGTAGATTTCGTCTCAGAATACTGTGAAGATTCGTTGATCTTGACGTACTGTCAAGCCATGGCCAGCACGACGTCGTCCAGCCGCCCCGGGGACCGTCCCGAGGCTCAGCCCGCGGCCCAGGCGGACCTCATCACGCTCGGCCGGCGCGTGCGGCACTTCCGCACGGCGCGCGGCCTCACCCTCGACGCGCTCGGCGAGGCCGTGGGCACCGCGCCCAGCCTGCTGTCGATGATCGAGAACGGGCGCCGCGAGCCGCGGCTGTCGCTCCTCCAGCAGCTCGCCCAGGCGCTCGACGTCCCGGTCACGGACCTGCTCACGGACGAGCCGCCGTCGCGTCGCGCCGCGCTGGAGATAGCGCTCGACCGCGCCCAGCGCGGCCCCCTGTTCGCAGGCCTCGGGCTGCCCGCCGTGAAGGCGAGCCAGAAGCTGCCCCTGCCGGTGCTCGAGAACCTCGTCGGCCTGCACGCCGAGCTCCAGCGCCGCGCGACCGAGGCCGTCGCGACCCCCGAGGAGGCGCGCCGCGCCAACACCGAGCTCCGCCTCGAGCGACAGGCGCGCGACAACTACTACCCGGAGATCGAGGCGCTCGCCGAGGAGATGACGCGCAAGGCCGGCTACACGGTCGGCGCGCTCACCCACCGCACCGTCGCGCGCATGGCCGAGCAGCTCGGCTTCACCATCTGGCACGTCGACGACCTGCCGCACTCGACGCGCACCGTCACCGACCTGGAGAACGGGCGCATCTACCTGCCGCCCGCGTCGATCCCCGGCGGCCACGGGCTGCGCTCGCTCGCGCTCCAGGCCATAGCGCACCGCGTGCTCGGGCACGAGCGGCCGCGCTCGTACGCGGAGTTCCTGCGCCAGCGCGTCGAGATCACGTACTTCGCCGCGTGCTGCCTCATCCCGCAGACCGCGGCCGTCGACTTCCTGGAGCGGCGCAAGCGCGAGAAGGACCTCGCCGTGGAGGACCTGCGCGACGCGTTCGGCGTGACCCACGAGGCCGCCGCGCAGCGCTTCACGAACCTGGCGACCGTGCACCTCGGCATCCCGCTGCACTTCCTGCGCGTCGGCGACGACGGCGCGCTGTTCCGGGGCTACGAGAACGACGGCCTGCCCCTGCCCGCCGACGTCACGGGCTCGATCGAGGGCCAGATGGTGTGCCGCAAGTGGGCTGCCCGCGAGGCCTTCACGCGCCGCGACCGCGCGCAGGAGTCGTACCAGTACACGGACACGCCCGCGGGCACGTTCTGGTGCTCCACGCAGACCGGCACGACGACGTCCGGCCAGTTCTCCATCGCCGTCGGGGTGCCGTTCGCGTCGGCGAAATGGTTCCGCGGCCGGGACACGACGGTGCGGCGGCAGTCGTCGTGCCCGGACGAGTCGTGCTGCCGCCGCCCGGCCGCGGACGCGGCCGCGCGCTGGGAGGACGCGTCGTGGCCCAGCGCGCGCATGCACCAGCACGTGCTCTCCGCGCTCCCGAGCGGCGCGTTCCCCGGCGTCGACGCGACGGAGGTCTACGCGTTCCTCGCCAAGCACGCCCCGCGGGACGCCTGACCGGGCACCGGCGAGCGCGCCTCAGGCGACCGGCCGGCCCGAGAGCGCCGCGACCTGCCGGTGCACCTGCGCCGTCTCGATCTCCGACCGCAGCGCGACGCGGTCGAGCCCGACGGCGGCCGCCTGCGCGACCGGGCCGAGCACCATGCGCAGGTCCGCGACGGCGTCGAGCGCGGCCCGCCTCGTCGTCGCCCGCTCGGCGCTCGCGGTGACGAGCGACAGCGCGAGCCCGAGGTCCTCGGCGACGAGCTCGCGCGGCGAGAGCAGCGTCGACGCGATGCGCGCGAGCGTGCCGACCTGCCGGCCGAGCTCGCGCGCGGTCGCCCGGCCGCGCCCCAGGCGGGCGGCGCGCTCGCCGAGCTCGCGCGCCACGAGCGCCGACGACGCGTCGCGCAGGTCCTCGACGTAGGTCCGGGACTCGCCCGGCCCGGCGAGGGGCCGGTGCACCCGGTCGAGCGACCACGCCGGGTCGCGCCCCTCGGCGTGCAGGTGCCGGTCGAGGTCCACCGCGTCGAGCGCGGCGTCGTCCCCGCCGGCGAGCCACGCCTCGACCCGGGCGACGTCCGCCCGGTCGTCGACGTCGAGCCCGACGGTCGACAGCACGTCGAGCCACGTCCCGGTCGTCACGTCGAACAGCGGGACGAGGTCGTGGTCCTCCGGCCCGGCGGGGCGCACGAACCGGTCGTGCGCCGGGTCGTGCAGCAGGACCCACTCCTGCCCGTCGAGCGTCACCGGGCCCGCCTCGGTGAGCTCCAGCACGACGCGCAGCGCCCACTCGTCGTACGTCTCGCCCCACGTCTCGCCCGTCACCGGGTCGCGCAGGACCCGCGGCGTGCTCAGGCGCTCGGGCAGCCACAGGAGCGGGTGCCACATCGCCTCGGGGCGCACGGTGGTCCACCGCCGTCGGCCCGCGGGCACGGTCCACGGCAGGGGGAGCGGTGACGCGGACAGGGGCGAGAGCAGCACCTCGCCGTCGGCCAGGCCGGCGAACGCCTGCCAGCGGTGCAGGCGGGCCACCGTCTCGATCGCGGACGAGGGGAGCAGGAGGCCCGCTCCCGGTCCGGCGTCGAACGTCCGGCGTCTGTGCTCCACAGGGGTCCTCTCGTCGTGGTGGTCTCCACGCCTATGCGGCGGGGGCGCGCGCCAACCTGCGCGCGCCACCTCGAACGCCGCCCGCCATGGTGTGACGGACATCACAGCGCCGTGGGGCTGCGAGCGGCCGATTTTCGCGCGGGCGCCGCACACACCCTCGCCATGCACACCTCGACCGTCGCCACCGACGTCCCCGCCCCCCGCACCCACGACCGCGCGAGCGACGAGCTCGACCGCCTCACCACCGACCTCGCGCTGCGCGTGCGCGCCGGTGCGCTCCCCGAGCGCGAGGCCCGCATGGCGGTCTTCGAGGCCGTCTTCCGGACCGGGATCATCCCGTCCGAGACGCTGCGCTACTGCCACCGGCACGACGTCGCGCGGTTCCTGCACGACGACATGGTCGAGGCGGCCGTCGACTTCTACACCCGCAAGCTCCTCGACCTCCCGAGCGCCGACGGCGCGACCGGCGACTCGACCGGACGCAACGGCACCAAGTTCTTCGACCTCGAGGTGTTCGCCGACGGCGCGAGCGCGGCCGGCTCCATCCGCCAGGCGCTCGGCGACTACACGCTCATGCACCGCACGCTCCTGCGCACCGTGCGCAGCGCGCGCCGGGTGGGGCAGATCGTGTCGACCGACCTGCTGGAGGGCACGGTCGACGACGAGGGCCGGCTCGCGGGCCTCCTGCACGAGCTCCCGGTCGTCCCCGACCCCGCGACGGACGTCGTCGACGCGGGGCGCTCCGCGCAGCTCGAGCAGCTCTACGAGACGCACGTGAGCGCGGCCGCACGGCAGCGCGGCGTGCTCCGCACGCAGATCGACGCGGGCGCGATCCGCGAGGCGTTCGACCTGCCCGAGCTCGACCGCCCGCTCGACCCGGACGTGCGCGCCCGGATGCTCGGGTGGGTCGAGGAGGACGAGGGCCTCGCACTGCGCTCCGTCGTCGGGCTCCTCGCCCCGACCGACGAGCGCCGGGCGGTCCTGCTCGGCCGCCTCTGGGCCGCGTTCCACCGCGACCGGCTCTCGACCCTCGCCGACCACGAGTACGGCGCCCGGATCGCGGACCTGCTCGTCCGCGACGCGCTCGCCGACCGCGCGCGCCCCGGCCGGCCCGCCGTCTCCCGCACCCGCGTCGCCGTCAAGCAGGCCGTCGCGGGCTGCGGCGTGGACGCGGCCTGGGTCGCCGAGCTCACCGCCGTCTTCCTCGAGCACGAGCACGAGGCGCGCTCCGCGTGGGACCCCGACCGCGGGACCGGCGAGACGACGCGCGACGCGGCGCGCTACCTCGCCGCCCTGACGACGGCCGCGGCGCTGCCCGGCGCCCCGCTGGGCGCGACGCCGCTCGCCGTGCGCCGCGCGCTGGCGGACCTGGTGGCCGCGGCCCGCACGGGTGGCCAGAAGCGCTCGCTCGTCGCATAGGACCTCACGACCACCGACGCGCCTCGCCCGCGAGGCACCGAGAGGAGACCCCATGGCCGCCGTCCCGGCACGCCCGCGCACGACCATCGCCGAACGCTGCGCCCCGCTGAACAAGGAGCTCGCCCGGCGCCGGTCCGGCTCGCCGCTCAACCCGCGCGACGTCCACGAGCTCATCGCCTCGCTGGTCGAGGAGCTCGTCCTGCAGGGCATGACGCGCCCGGAGGCCGCGGGCCTCGTGAACCGCGCCGCGCAGAAGGCCACCGCCTGACACGACCCCGGACGACCCGCACCCCACGAGGCGGCAGCGCGTACCGAGAGTACGCCGTGACCGCCCGTGCCGAACGGGTCGGCCACCCGGGCACCCGCGGGGGTACCCGGGCCGCACGCCGGACACCGGCGACGAGACAGACACACGCCAGACATGGCGGGGAGGTACGGACGTGGACGAGATGGACGAGATCGTCCACGAGTTCCTGGTCGAGTCCTACGAGAACCTCGACCAGCTCGACCAGGACCTCGTGGCGCTCGAGAGCGACCCGTCGTCGCGCGCGCTGCTGAGCAGCATCTTCCGCACCGTGCACACCATCAAGGGCACGAGCGGCTTCCTCGGGTTCGCCAACCTCGAGCGCGTGTCCCACGTGGGCGAGTCGCTCCTGTCCGAGCTGCGCGACGGCGAGCGGGCGATGGACCAGCCGACGGCGGACGTGCTGCTCGCGCTCGTCGACACGCTGCGTGCCATCCTCGCGAAGGTCGAGGCCGGTGCCGGGGACGACCTCGACGTCGACCCGATGGTCGCGCGGATCGTCGCGGTCCAGGACGGCACGGCGGCGCCGGAGCCGGACGTCGCGCCCGCTGTCGCGAACGGCACCTCGCCCGACGCCGCGGCCGGCACCGAGTCCGCTCCCGAGCCGGAGCCGGAGCCCACGCCCGCGGCGGGCCCCGCACCCGAGCCGGCTCCCGCACCCGAGCCGGCTCCCGCGCCCCGGACCGCCCCGGTGCTCGCCGCCGAGCCGGAGCCCACGCCCGCCGTCGGACCGGCGCCCGCGCCCGAGCCGGCACCCGAGCCCGAGCCGCACACCCGCAACGCTGCGGACGGCTCGATCCGGGTGGACGTCGACCTCCTGGACACGCTCATGCGGCAGGTCGGGGAGCTCGTGTTGGTGCGCAACCAGATCGACCGGATCGCCGGCGCGGGCGAGGACCAGGAGACCAAGCGGTCCGCGCAGCGCCTCAGCCTCATCGCGTCCGAGCTGCAGGAGGGCGTCATGAAGACGCGCATGCAGCCGATCGAGCACGTGTGGTCCAAGATGCCGCGCGTCGTGCGCGACCTCGCGAAGATGCTGGGTCGCGACGTCCGGATCGAGATGACGGGCGGCGACACCGAGCTCGACCGCTCCCTGCTCGAGGCGGTCAAGGACCCGCTGACGCACCTGGTGCGCAACGCCGTCGACCACGGGATCGAGGCGCCCGAGGACCGGCGCCGGGCCGGCAAGCGGCCCCAGGGGCTCGTGACGCTGCGCGCGTACCACTCGAACGGCCAGGTCGTCGTGGAGATCACGGACGACGGCGCGGGCATCGACCCCGAGAAGGTCGGCCGCACCGCCGTGGCCAAGGGGCTGCGGACGGCGGGCGACGTCGCCGCGATGGCCCCGTCCGAGCTGCTCGACCTGCTGTTCCTGCCCGGCTTCTCGACGGCGGCGAAGGTCACGAACGTGTCCGGGCGCGGCGTCGGGATGGACGTCGTCCGCACGAACATCGAGGCCATCGGCGGCTCGGTCGACGTCGAGTCGACGGTCGGGACCGGGACGACGTGGCGCATGCGGATCCCGCTGACGCTCGCGATCATGCCCGCCCTCACGGTGATGTGCTGCGGCGCGGTCTACGCGATCCCGCAGGTCAGCCTCCTCGAGCTCGTCGCCCTCGGCGACCAGCACGGCGAGATCGAGCACGTCGGCACCGCCCCCGTCTTCCGGCTGCGGGGCACGCTGCTCCCGCTGCTGTCGCTCTCCGAGGTGCTCGGGCTCGACCCGGAGTCCGAGGGTCGCGTGATCGCGGTCGTCGAGGCCGACGACCAGCGCTTCGGCGTAATCGTCGACCGCGTCCTCAACATGGAGGAGATCGTCGTCAAGGCGCTCGCGAACCGCCTCAAGCAGATCGGCATGTACTCCGGGGCGACGGTGCTCGGCGACGGCGGGGTGGCGCTCATCCTCGACCTCCAGGCGATCGCCCGCAAGGTGCTCACGTCGGACGCCGCGGACATGGCCCGCGCGTACGCGCAGGACACGACGGAGAGCGCCACGACCGTCGAGCAGATGCTCGTCGTCGGGGCGGGCGACCGCCGCGTGGCGATCCCGCTCTCCGCGGTGACGCGGCTCGAACGGATCCGCGCCGCCACGATCGAGCAGGTCGGCTCGCGCGAGGTGCTCCAGTACCGCGGCGCGCTGCTGCCGCTCGTCCGGCTCGACCAGCTCCTGGGCGCGGCGGGCGGCCCGCCCGCGGACGAGCTCGACATCGTCGTGTACACCCGCGCGGGGCGCAGCATCGCGATAGCGGTCACGGAGATCTTCGACATCGTCGAGGACGACGCGCGCCGGCGCAGCGACATCGACGGCCACGGGCTCACCGGGTCGACCGTCCTCAAGGACCGCGTGACGGAGCTGCTCGACGTCCGCAGCGCTGTCCAGGCGGCGGACCCCGGCTTCTACGACGACCTCGACCCCTTCGACGACGCGACGGCCGAGAACGACCTGTCGCTGGCAGGTGCCCGATGACCACGCAGCAGCTCGTGACGTTCACGCTGGCCGACCGGCTCTGCGGGATCCCCGTCGACCGCGTCCAGGAGGTGCTGCCGGGCCGCGCCCGGACGCGCGTTCCGCTCGCGCCCGACGACGTCGGGGGCCTCGTCAACCTCCGTGGCCAGGTCGTGCTGTCGGTCGACCTGCGGCGACGCCTCGGCATGGCGGCCCACGAGGGCGACCAGATGATGGTCGTCGTCTTCGTCGGCGACGAGACGGTGAGCCTGCTCGTCGACACGATCGGCGACGTGCTCGAGGTCGACGCCGACCAGTTCGAGACGCCGCCCCAGACGCTCCCCGAGGAGCTGCGCGCCGTGATCCGCGGCGCGTACAAGCTCTCCGACCGGCTGCTGCTCGCGCTCGACGTCGACGCCGCGGCGTCCTGAGCCCGACCGGCTCGCCCCCTTCCTCTTCTCGTCCCCACGTCCCCAGGAGCTCCTCATGTCCACGCTCGAGACCCCGCGGCCCGCCGCGCGCCGGCGTCGCTTCGCCGACTTCTCCGTCCGCACGAAGATCCTCACCGCGCTCGGCGTGCTCGCCGTCGTGCTCGTCCTCGTCGTGGGGTTCGCCCTGCAGAGCCTGCGGTCGACGTCCGACGACACGGCGTCGGTCGCGAGCGTCGCGAGCTCGCTCCTGCGCAGCAACGCGGAGGTGGACCACGGTGCCCAGGAGGCGTGGCGGCTCACCTACCAGTACGACATCGTCCAGGGCGAGGCCCGCGAGCAGACCGTGGAGCAGATGGCCGCGACGGACGCCCTCGTCGAGGAGCAGATCGGCGTGATCGACGCGGTGCTGGCCGCCGACGGGGTGGACGAGCCGAACTGGAACGCGTTCAAGGCGAGCTGGGCCGAGTGGCTCGCCTTCCGCGACGCGACGCTCATGCCGGCCGTGGAGGCCAAGGCGGTGACGCCCGAGATCCAGGCGGCCAACGACGAGATCATCGAGTCCTACCGGACCTCGCTGGCGGCGTCCGGCGACGCGGTGTACGCCTACCTCGACACCGTCGCGGACGACGCCGCGGCGAAGGCCACGCGGGCCTTCCTCCTCATGATCGTCGTCGCCGCCGTCGGGCTCCTGCTCGCGGTCGTCGTGGGCGTGCGTGTCGCGAACGGCATCCGGCGCTCCGCCGGCACGGTCCAGCACGCCCTCGGCGCGCTCGCCTCGGGCGACCTCACCGTGCGCGCGCAGGTGGAGGCCCGTGACGAGCTGGGGCAGATGGCTGCGGCGTTGACGAGTGCGCAGGAGAACTTGCGGGGGATCATCGCGGAGGTGGCGGGGACGTCGGAGGCGGTGGCTGCGGCGACGGAGCAGCTGTCTGCGGCGGGTGCGCAGTTCTCGGCGTCGTCGGACGAGACGGCGGCGCAGTCGGGTGTGGTGGCGTCGGCGGCGGAGCAGGTGTCGCAGAACGTGCAGACGGTGGCTGCGGGTGCGGAGGAGATGGGGGCTTCGATCCGGGAGATCGCGCAGAACTCGAACGAGGCGGCGAAGGTGGCGAACAAGGCCACGGAGCGTGCTGCGGCGACGAACGAGACGGTGCAGAAGCTGGGGACGTCGTCGCAGGAGATCGGTGACGTGATCAAGGTGATCACGTCGATCGCGGAGCAGACGAACTTGTTGGCGTTGAACGCGACGATCGAGGCGGCTCGTGCGGGTGAGGCGGGCAAGGGGTTCGCGGTGGTGGCCAGCGAGGTGAAGGAGCTGGCGCAGGAGACGGCGAAGGCGACGGAGGACATCGCGCGTCGGGTGGAGGCGATCCAGGGGGACACGGTGGGTGCGGTGGAGGCGATCGGGGAGATCGCGGACATCATCGGGCGGATCAACGACTACCAGCTGACGATCGCGTCGGCGGTGGAGGAGCAGACGGCGACGACGAACGAGATGTCGCGGGGGGTGCAGGAGGCGGCGACGGGGTCGAGCGAGATCGCGGGCAACATCACCGGCATCGCCGCCGGCGCCTCGTCGACGGCCCAGGCCGTCGAGCAGATGAACGGGTCGATCGCCGAGCTCGCGCGCATGGCCGCCGAGCTGCGCGGACGCGCCTCCCGGTTCACCTACTGACCTGCTGACCCCCTGACACGCACGCACCCACGCAGAGAGACGACCACGATGACCACGAACCAGCAGCAGGACGCGCCTCGACGCCTGTGGGGGGACCGCCCCGTCCTCGTCAAGATCCTCACGTCGGTCCTCGTGATGGTGGTGGTGACCGCCGTCATCACGGCCGTCGCGCTCGTCTCGATGCGCGAGCTGCGCGCGGACGCCGACGAGATGTACCGCGGCAACGTCACGCCGCTGCAGCAGCTCACGGAGATCCAGCGCGCCTTCCAGGGCGACCGCGCCCGCGTGGTCCAGTACGGGATCGCGGACGCGGAGACCCGGGCGAGCCTCCTCGACGAGCTGGTGGAGCGCAAGGTCGACCTGGAGGCCCAGATCGAGGCGTACCGTCCGAACGCGGTGAGCCAGACCGACGTCGACGCGCTCGTCGCCGCCCTGGACGCGTACTACGCGGCGGCCGAGGGCGAGCTGTTCCCGCTGGCGGACGCGGGTGACACCGCAGGCTTCGCCGCGTACTTCGACGACACCGTCCGCCCCCTGACGACGGGGGTCCTGGACGCGATGCAGGTCGAGACGGTGTCCCAGGGCGAGCAGGCGGCGGAGCTCGCCGAGGAGACGGACACGCTCGCGGCACGGGCGCTGCTCGCCACGATCCTCGTCGCGGTGCTCGGCGCCCTCGCGGCGACCGCGCTGTCCTACGTCGTGGCGCGCGGCATCGCCGTCCGGATCGGTGCGGTGTCGAGGAGCCTGACCGCGCTGGGCGACGGCGACCTCACGGTGCGTGCGGAGGTGGTGGGTCGTGACGAGCTGGGGCAGATGGCTGCGGCGTTGACGAGTGCGCAGGAGAACTTGCGGGGGATCATCGCGGAGGTGGCGGGGACGTCGGAGGCGGTGGCTGCGGCGACGGAGCAGCTGTCTGCGGCGGGTGCGCAGTTCTCGGCGTCGTCGGACGAGACGGCGGCGCAGTCGGGTGTGGTGGCGTCGGCGGCGGAGCAGGTGTCGCAGAACGTGCAGACGGTGGCTGCGGGTGCGGAGGAGATGGGGGCTTCGATCCGGGAGATCGCGCAGAACTCGAACGAGGCGGCGAAGGTGGCGAACAAGGCCACGGAGCGTGCTGCGGCGACGAACGAGACGGTGCAGAAGCTGGGGACGTCGTCGCAGGAGATCGGTGACGTGATCAAGGTGATCACGTCGATCGCGGAGCAGACGAACTTGTTGGCGTTGAACGCGACGATCGAGGCGGCTCGTGCGGGTGAGGCGGGCAAGGGGTTCGCGGTGGTGGCCAGCGAGGTGAAGGAGCTGGCGCAGGAGACGGCGAAGGCGACGGAGGACATCGCGCGTCGGGTGGAGGCGATCCAGGGGGACACGGTGGGTGCGGTGGAGGCGATCGGGGAGATCGCGGACATCATCGGGCGGATCAACGACTACCAGCTGACGATCGCGTCGGCGGTGGAGGAGCAGACGGCGACGACGAACGAGATGTCGCGGGGGGTGCAGGAGGCGGCGACGGGGTCGAGCGAGATCGCGGGCAACATCACCGGCATCGCCGCCGGCGCGCAGGAGAGCGCCCGGTCGATGGAGCAGCTCAACGTCGCCGTCGGCGAGCTCGCCCACGTCTCCGAGCTGCTCGACGCCCAGGTCTCCCGGTTCCGGCTCTGAGACCGCCGGCCATGACGCCCACACCCCGCGCGGCCGGCGCGCGCCGCGCCCGAGGAGGTCGGCGATGATCCGCGTGCTCGTCGTCGACGACTCCGTCGTGATCCGTCGCCTCGTCGCGCAGACGCTCGACCGGGACCCCGAGATCACCGTCGTCGGCACGGCGGCCGACGGTCGCCTCGCCCTCGCGAAGGTCGAGCAGCTCGATCCCGACGTCGTCACGCTCGACATCGAGATGCCCGTCATGGACGGCATCGAGACGGTCCGGGCGCTCCGCGCGGCCGGCCGGCGCATGCCCGTCGTGATGTTCTCGACGCTCACCGAGCGCGGGGCGGCCGCGACGCTCGACGCCCTCACGGCCGGAGCCACGGACTACGTCACCAAGCCGAGCGGGAGCGGGTCGGTCCAGACCGCGCTCGAGCGCGTCGGCCTGGAGCTCACGCCGAAGATCAAGGCGCTCGTCCCGCGCGCGCCCGCCGCCCCGACGGCGCGGTCCGGTGGGACGACGACCGCGGTCCGGCGTCCCGCCCCGGCCCGACCGGTGCGCGCGGTCGTCGTCGGCTCCTCCACAGGCGGGCCGGAGGCGCTGCGGACCGTGCTGTCGTCCCTGACCACGCCGCTGCCCGTCCCGATGCTCGTGGTCCAGCACATGCCGCCGGTGTTCACGCGGCAGCTGGCCGAGCGCCTGGACCGCGCGGGGCCCACGACCGTGGTCGAGGCCGCCGGCGGCGAGGTGCTCCGTCCCGGTCACGCCTACCTGGCGCCCGGCGGCCGGCACCTCGAGCTCGGCCGCCAGGGCACGGGCCTGACGACCCTCGTCACGGACGGGCCGCCCGTCAACTTCACGCGCCCCGCCGTCGACGTCCTGTTCCGCTCCGCGGTCCGCACGCTCGGCGGCGACCTGCTCGCCGTCGTCCTCACGGGGATGGGCTCCGACGGCCGTGACGGTGCGGGGGAGATCGCCCGCGCCGGCGGCCACGTGCTCGCCCAGGACGAGCAGAGCTCGGTCGTCTGGGGCATGCCGGGCGCCGTCACGACCGCGGGGCACGCCCACGCGGTCCTTCCCCTCGACCAGGTCGCCCGCGCCATCGTCGGTGCGGCCGAAGGAGCGCACGCATGACCGTCTCGACCCAGTCGTTCGCCTACGTGAGCGACCTGGTCCGCAAGCACAGCGCGATCCAGCTCGCGCCGGGCAAGGAGTACCTCGTCGAGGCCCGGCTCGGGCCGCTCGCGCGCGAGAAGGGCCTGCAGGGCCCCGACGCCGTCGACAGCTACGTCCGCCGCTACCTGCGGGGCGGCTCCCCGACGGAGACCGTGCGCGTCGTCGAGGCCATGACGACCAACGAGACGTCCTGGTTCCGCGACACCTCGCCGTTCACCGCCCTGCGCCGGGCGATCCTGCCGGAGCTCGCGGGCGCGGACCTCAGCATCTGGTCCGCGGCGTGCTCGACCGGCCAGGAGCCGTACAGCATCGCGATGGTCCTGCGCGAGGAGCGGGTGCGGAGCTACCGGATCCTCGCGACGGACATCAACGCGCAGGTCGTCGAGCGGGCCCGGACGGGCCGCTACAGCCAGCTCGAGATCAACCGCGGCCTGCCCGCGCCCATGCTCGTGCGCAACTTCCGGCGCGTGGGCGCCGAGTGGGAGGTCGACCCGGCGCTGCGGGAGAACCTCACGTTCCAGCAGCACAACCTGCTCACGGCGCCGCCCGGGCCGCGGATGTTCGACATCGTCTTCCTGCGCAACGTGCTCATCTACTTCGACATGCCGACCAAGCAGTCGATCCTCGCCCGGCTCCGCAGCCGGGTGCGGCCGGGCGGCTTCCTCCTGCTGGGGGCCGCCGAGACCACCGTCGGCGTCGATCCCGCGTGGGAACGGGTCGACGTCACGCAGGGCTCCATCTACCGACTCCGAGGAGGCAGCGCATGAGAGCGCTGATCATCGACGACGCCCGCGTGATGCGCCGCATCGTCGCCACGACGCTGAGGGATCTCGGCTTCGAGACCGCCGAGGCGGGTGACGGACGCCAGGCGCTCGACCTGCTCGAGGCGGGCGAGCGCTTCGACCTCGCGTGCGTCGACTGGAACATGCCGGTGATGGACGGGCTGCAGTTCGTGCAGGCCGTCCGCGCGCGCCGCGAGTGGCGCGACCTCACGCTCATGATGATCACCACGGAGTCCGAGCAGTCGCGCATCGTGCGCGCGCTCGCCGCCGGTGCCCACGAGTACCTCATCAAGCCGTTCACGCCGGACGCACTCATGGGCAAGCTCGACATGCTCGGGCTCCTGCCGACCAAGGAGCTCGCATGATCGACACCCGGGACACGCTCACCCAGAGCGTCCTGCCCATCGCCCAGGACCTCTTCGCCGCCATGGTCGACGGCGAGCCGGGCCTGCTCGAGCCCGTCGACGCCCTCGGGGCGCCGATCCCCGACCCCGTGCACGCGTGGGTCGACATCGTCGGCCCGACCTCGTGGCGCACGCTCGTCGTGACCGCCCGCCCGACCGCGGACCGCATCGCGCGCGCGCTCCTCCAGCTGGACGACGACGAGACCGTGGGCCTCGACGACGTGCGCGACGCGCTCGGCGAGGTCGCCAACGTCGTCGGCGGGAACCTCAAGGGCATGCTCGACGGCGGCTCCTCGCTCACCCTGCCCGTGGTCGATACCACGGGCCCGGCGGTCGCGCGGGCGGCCGACCACGCGCAGGCGCTGCTGTGGCGCGGCGAACCCCTCGTCATCTCGTTGTGGACCTCGAAGGACGGAGAACAGCTGTGAGAGTCGTCGTCGCGGACGACAGCCGCGTGATGCGGCAGATCGTCGTCCGGACCCTGCGCCAGGCCGGGTTCAAGGACTGGGAGATCCTGCAGGCCGGGGACGGCGCCGAGGCGCTCGCCCTCACCCAGGCGGAGCAGCCGGACCTCGTGCTGTCCGACTGGAACATGCCGGAGATGAACGGCATCGACGTCCTGCGCGCGCTGCGCGCCGCGGGGTCGAGCGTGCCGTTCGGCTTCGTCACGTCGGAGGGCTCGCCGCAGATGCGCGAGCTCGCGGACGCCGAGGGCGCCCTGTTCCTCATCGCCAAGCCGTTCGACGCGGACACGTTCGAGGACGTCCTGCGTCCCCACGTCCGTTGACCCGACGCACGTCCCTCCGGAGGAGCCCCCTGTGACCACGACCCCCCTGCCCGAGCTCAAGGAGATCCGCGACCTGTACGCGGGACTGGTCGGCCGCGGGTGCACGGCCGTGCGCGCGAGCGCGCTCCTGACGCCCGAGACGCGGCCGGGCGTCATCGCCGCGACCTACGTCAGCCACCGGGCGCAGGTCGAGGCGGTCGTCGCCGTCGACGTCCCGCTCGGCGCCCACCTCGGCGCCTCGATCGGCCTCGTGCCGCCCGGCCCCGCCCAGGACGCGGCGGCCGAGGGCACGCTGAGCGACGTCCTGCTCGAGAACCTGTCCGAGGTCCTCAACGTCACGGCCGCCCTCTTCAACGCGGAGGACGCGCCGCACCTCAAGCTCGCCGAGGTGTTCGACTCGACGCGCGGGCCGCTGCCCGGTGCGCCCGTGTCGTTCCTGCGCAGCACCGGTCGCCGGCTCGACGCGGAGATCGAGATCGCCGGCTACGGCGGCGGGGCGCTGACGGTGGTCCTCGCCTGACGGCGACCGGGACCGACCCGTGCGGAGGCCGGGCCAGGGGCGTACGCCCCGGGCCCGGCCTCTCGTCGTCCCCGGCCCGGTGCTCGTCCCCGGTGCCCGTCCCGGTGCGCGTCCCGGCACCGCACCGCACGGCACGACGACGGACAGCCACCCCGGTGCCGTGAGCGGCGCCGGGGTGGCTGTGGTGGGGGTGGGGACGCGGTCGTCCGCGACGTCAGGCGGTGACGAGGGTCCGTCGCAGGTCGAGCCCCTGGCCGTCGAGGACGGACTGGACCGCGGCGCCCGTGTCGGGGTGCACGAGCACCGGCGCCATGAGGTTCGCGTGCACGCCGCCGGCGCGCACGCTCGCGACGACGAGCACGAGCGGGTCGGTGTCCTCGGCCCCGATGCGCGCGAGGTCGGACGACGGGATCGCGGGGGAGTAGCCGGGCACCCAGCGGCCGGGGTCGAGGACGAGCATCTCGACGCCCGGGGTGTCGAGCGCGGACAGCGTGTAGACGCCGTCGCCCTGCTCGGTGAGCAGCTCGAACCGGCGGGCCGCGAGGCCGGGAGGCGGGGTGACGAAGGTGAGCGTGGTCATCAGCGGAGGTAGTCCAGGAGGGAGGGCTGCAGGAGGGTGGCGCCGATGCTCAGGGTCGCCTGGTAGGCGACCTGCTTGAGCTGGAGGTCGATCGCGAGCTCGGCGAGGTCGACGTCCTCGATGGCGCCGCGGCGCGTCTCGAGCGAGGTGCGGTTGCCGAGGTTGGTGTCGGCGGCGCGCTCGAGCTGGTTCTGGCGCGCGCCGACGGTCGTGTGCTGGGTGAGGACCGCGTCGAGCCGCGCGTCGACGGCGGCGAGATGGCTGCCGCTCCCGTTGCCGGCCCGCAGGTCGGCCGCCACGGTGTCCAGCAGCGCGAACACCGAGCCGGACCCGGTGCCGAAGACGGCGGCGCCGTCGATGTCGACGCGCACCGTCGAGTCGACGCCGATGCGGCGCTCGACGGACGCCCCGCCGCCCGTGAACGAGTAGTCGTCGCGGAACGCGACCCCCTCGTCCGAGGTCCCGGCGAAGACGGTGCGCCCGAGGTACGTCGAGTTCGACTGGCGCAGCAGCTCGTCGCGCAGCTCCACGAGCTCTGCGGCGACGGCCTCCCGGCCCTCCGTCGACGTCGTGTCCGACGCGCCCTGGAGGACGAGGTCGCGCACCCGCTGGACGATGTCGGTCACGGTGCCGAGCGTCGAGTCGAGCGTCGCGAGCCAGCCCTCGCCGTTCGCGATGTTGCGGTCGTACTGCTGCTCGGCCGCGAGGCGGCCGCGGATCGCGAGGGCGTCCGCCGCGGACGACGGGTCGCTCGAGGCGCGCGTGAGCTTGCGCCCCGAGGTGCCCTGCTCCTGGAGCTCGGCGATCCTCGCGAGGTTGGACTGCAGGCTCCTCGTGACGTACGAGGCCTGCATCTGGTTGGTGATGCGCACGGTTCTCCCCTTGCGGACCTGGTCGTGGGCTACAGCCCGACGCGGCCGGTGCGGTTGATGAGGTGGTCGAGCATCTCGTCGACGGCGGTGAGCACGCGGGCCGCGCCCTGGTAGGCGTGCTGGTACTGCATGAGGTTCACGGTCTCCTCGTCGAGCGAGACGGCGGAGTGCGAGAGCAGGTCGCTGAAGGCCGCCGTCGACGCCGTGGTCGCGAGCTTCGCGTCGTAGCCGGCGGAGCTCGACCTCACGGCGAGCTGCGTGACGTGCGTCGACCACACCGCGTCGGGACCGCCGCCGGCGCTCCCGAGCGCGGCGATGCGGTCGGCCACGGACCCGTCGAGGGATCCCGCCCCGACGGCGGCGGTCGCGACCTGGCCGGGCGCGGTCACCGCGACCCGCAGGCCGGCGCCCGCGGACCTGCCGGGCTCGATCGCGAAGAACGCGCCGCCCGGCGTGCCCGACGGCGTCAGGCCCGTCGTGTGCAGCGCGTTGACCTGCGTGACGAGCGCCGACGCGAGCGCGTCGTAGCCCGCCGCGGCCTGGGCGTAGATCCCGCCGGACGACACCGGCGCGAGGGCCGACAGGTGCCCGGCGAGCTCGCCGCCCTCGAGCCCGACGGCCGCGCCCGGGCGGTGCGACCACTCGAGCCGCACCGCGTCGTCGGCCGCGCCGTCGAGCGTCGAGGACCCGACGAGCCGGACCTCGTTCACGTGGTGGCCGTCGACGAGGAGGTTCCCGCCGAGGAGCACGTTGACGGTGCCGTCGGGGTTCGTGCTCGTCTGGGCGCCCGCGAGGCGCGCCAGGTCGGCGGCGAGCTGGTTGCGCTGGTCGACGAGCTCGTTGGCGGAGCCGTTCTGGCCGGAGGCGTCGAGGATGCGCGTGTTGAGCGCGGCGATCTTGTCGGCGACCGTGTTGATCTCGGCCACGAGCGAGCCCGCGCTCGTGCGCGCCTGGCCCCACGCGGCCTCCACGCGGGCGCGGCCGTCGACGATCCGGTCGACGACGGCGCCGGCCTCCTCGACCACGACCCAGGCCTGGGCGTCCTTGCCGGGGGAGTTCGCGGCGTCCTGCCACGCGCCCCAGAACGACTGCAGCGCGGCGGACAGCCCCGTGTCGGAGGGCTCGCCGTGGATGTCCTCGACGGCCGTGAACGCCGCGGCGCGCACGCTCGCGTACCCGTCGGCGGACGCCGTCTGGCGCACGCGCGACTCGAGGAAGAGGTTCCCGAGCCGGGCGACGCCGTCGATCGACACGCCCTGGCCGGACCGCGCGGACTGCGAGAGCCGCCCCAGGCCCATCTCGGTGAGCGGGGCCGTGGCCGACTGCTGCACGCGCTGGCGCGTGTAGCCCGGCGTGTTGACGTTGGCCACGTTCTGACCGGTGACGTCGATGCCCGCCTGGGCGGCGCTCATGCCCCGGAAGGCGGTGTTGAGGATGGAGAACGAGCTCATGGGCGGGACTCCTTACAGCACCGTGTCGAAGAGGCGGGCGACGTCGGACCGGTCCGTGGTGGCGCCGGTCGCGTCGTAGGTGCGGGGCTCGCCGCCGAGCGTCGCGAGCGTCTCCTGCGTCGAGCGCGACGCGTGGTTGACGAACTGCGTGTTCGTGTCGCGGACGGTCTTGATCCGCACCGTCAGCTCCGTGAGGCCCGTGAGGTGGCCCTCGAAGATCTCGCGCCAGGGCCCCGCGGCCGGGGCGGCCGCGGCGATCTCCCGCAGCGTGGCGTCGGGCGCCAGGCCCCACTCGGCCGCGACGGTCTCGGACGCGACGGTGCGCACGAGGGTCGCCTCGCGCACCTTCTCCATCACGGTCTCGACCTCGCGGTTCGCGTGGGCGAGCCAGCGGGTGCGGCCGGCGGTGAGGAGCAGCTGCTCCTCCTCGAGCTTGAACAGCAGCATCTCGAGCAGCTCGCGCTCTCGCCACAGCAGGGTCGACAGCTCCTGAGGGCCCAACGTGGCTCTCCCTTGTGTGCGCGGTGGTCGGTCGGGACGGCGGGCAGCGCCCGCTCGAGACCCACTGTCGGCACGCGCGGCGCGCATGTGGCGGCTGATCCCCGCGCCCGCTGCATGGGAGAGGTCAGGACGCGGTGCCACCGCGTGCCTCACCCGCGTCTCCCGGTGCCGTACCGGGCCCGCCCCAGCAGAAAGGTGCTTCGGCGTGAACCTCTCCGAGCGCAACGCTCTCGTCGTCGACAACCTTGCCCTCGTCGGCTTCCTCGTCTCCGACCTGTGCGCGCGGGCCGACCACCTCTCGCGCGAGGACCTCGCGTCGGTCGGCGCGGTCGCCCTCACCACGGCGGCCACGAGCTTCGACCCGACGCGCGGCGTGCCGTTCGGCGCGTACGCGCGGCGCCGCATCCTGGGGGCGCTCGCCGACGAGCTGCGCTCGCAGGACTGGGCCCCGCGCTCGGCGCGCCGCCGCATCAAGGCGCTGACGGCCGTGACGGCGTCGCTCACCGCGTCCCTCGGCCGCGAGCCGACCGACGCGCAGGTTGCCGAGGCGATGGGCGTCGCGGTCGCGGACGTGCGCGCGGCGCGGGACGACGCCGGCCGCTCGATCGTGGCGATGGAGGACACCACCTACGACCACGTCGCGCTCGAGGCGCCGACCCCGGAGGAGCAGGTCCTGTCCGTCGAGGAACGGCACGTGGTGCGCGAGGCGGTGGCCGCGCTGCCGGACCAGCTGCGGCACGTCGTCGAGCAGGTGTACTTCGCGGGGCGCAGCGTCGGCGAGCTCGCCGCCGAGCTGGGGATCAGCCACTCGACCGTCTCGCACGCGCGCATCGAGGCGGTCCGCCTGCTCCGCGAGGGGCTCGAGGCCCACTACTCGGGCCGCGAGGCGAAGGGCCCGGCCGCGCCGCTCACGGCCCGCCGGCGGGAGTACCTCGCCGCGATGGGCGAGCGCGTCGCGGGCGGTGCCACGCAGCGCTCCGCCTGGGCGGTGCCCGCGGCGTCGTGACCCGGGCCGCGACGGCGTCGACCGGCGTCGGTCGACGTCGGCCACCGTCGGGCCGCGGCGTCCGACAGTCCCCAGGAGCAGGCCGGTCGAGGTGACGGGCCGGTACCGGACGAGCCGGCCCGCCCGGGCCGCGCGGGACAGGAGCGCACGCATGGGTCTCTCGATCGTGACGAACGTGGCGGCGGCGACGACGTACCGCCGCCTCGCGACGACGCAGCGCGAGCAGGGCGCGTCGGCGGAGCGGCTCGCGTCCGGCCTGCGGATCACCACCGCCGCGGACGACTCCGCGGGCCTGACGACGGCCGAGGGCCTGCGGGCCCAGGCGAACGGGAGCGCCGTCGCGCAGCGCAACGCGGCGGACGCGGTCGCCATGCTCGAGACGGCGGACGGCGCGCTCGGCGGCATCCAGAGCATGCTCCAGCGCATGCGCGAGCTCGCGCTCCAGGCCGCGAACGACACGAACGGGCCGGACGCGCGCGCCGCGATGGAGGACGAGCTGTCGGCGCTCGCGCGCGAGGTGAGCCGGACCCACAACGAGTCGGCCTTCGCCGACCAGCTCCTCCTCGCGAGCGAGCCGACCGTGACCTTCCAGGTCGGTGCCGAGGGGGACGCCGCCTCGACGATCGCCGTCCAGCTCCCGCGCGTGACGTGGGCGGTGTCGTCGGTGCTCGTCGCGGGCGACGGCGACCTGCGCGTGAGCCTGACCGGCGCGGGGTACCCCGAGCTCGCGCACATGACCTCGCGTGCGGCGGTCGAGGCGATCGACCGCGCGATCTCGCGCGTCTCGGAGGAGCGCTCGCGCATGGGCGCGACGATCAACCGGCTCGACCACGCGGCGCGCGTCGCGGGCAGCACGGGGGAGAACCTGCGCGCGGCGGAGTCGCGGATCCGGGACGCCGACCTCGCCCAGGAGCTGCGCGACGGCGCCCGCCTGAACGTGCTGGCGCAGGCGGGGACGGCGATGCTCGCGCAGGCCAACCAGGCGCCGTCGTCGGTGCTGCAGCTCCTGGGCTGAGCCCCCGAGGCTCCCGAAAAGTGACACAGGTCACTGACCACGAGGGGGTGGTGGCTGCCGAGAGTGCTCGGTGACCGGCCCATGGATGGGCTGGGGGATCATCCACTCGCCCGTCTCACGGAGGACTCATCATGGGCTTCAGCGTCAACACGAACGT